>JANWIF010000149.1 GCA_025450035.1 Gemmatimonadaceae bacterium | reverse complement strand
GTCCGTCTTGATGTCGCGGTGAATGACCCCCTCGCGGTGCGCGAACGCGAGCGCGGCGGACACGTCCATGCCCAAACGGATGAGCAGCGACTCGGGCAGGGTGCCCATGATCTTGAGGCGCTGGTCGAGGCTGGTGGGGAGGTAGTCCATCACGAAGTACACCGCATCGTGCTCGCGACCCACCGCCAGAATGCGGATGATGTTCGGATGGCGAAGCTTGGCGGCGGTGGACGCTTCTCGTCGAAATCGAGTCTCGAACGTCTCCTCGCCCGCGTACTGGGGCTTGAGGATCTTGATGGCGACCGGAATCTCGAGCTCGGGGTCGTACCCGCGATACACCCAAGCGAAACCGCCCGAGCCGACAATCTCGTCGATTCGGAAACGGCCCAGCTGACGACCGAGGTAGCGCTCAGGCACGGCGGGGAGCCTTTACAGGGGCGTCGACTGCAACTAAATTACTGTGCTTCAACGAATTCGGACCACAAGAGAGTAGCCCGTCGGGGGAATATACATAATGGCGTTCGTCAAAGCTCCGATCATCGAAAAGTACAAGGCGCATGAAACCGATAGCGGGTCGCCCCGCGTGCAAGTGGCCCTGCTCACGGAGCGAATCACCTATCTCACGGATCATTTCCGGATCCACCTCAAAGACAACCACAGTCGTCGCGGCCTGCTCAAGATGGTCGGTCGCCGTCGCCGCCTGCTGGACTACATGAAGCGGACGGACCTCCCAGGGTATCGCCAGCTCATCGCCGAGCTTGGGCTTCGTCACTAACTCACCGACAGTCTACCTTCGCGCGGGCGCCCGTCTAGCGGTCCCCGCGCGTTTTGTGTTCCCGCTACGAGTCGAATCATGATGCAACGTCTAGAAAAAGAGTTCGCCGGCCGCAAACTGGTGATCGAAACCGGCCGCATGGCAAAACAAGCCGCCGGATCGGCCCTCGTCCAGTTCGGCGAGACCATGGTCCTGGCGGCGGTTACCGTCAGCGACAACGTCAGCTCGCTGCCGTTCTTCCCGCTCACGGTCGAGTACAAAGAGCGCTCCTACGCCGCGGGCAAGATTCCGGGCGGTTTCATCAAGCGCGAGGGTCGCCCGCACGACGAGGAGATTCTCTCCGCCCGCATTATCGACCGTTCCATCCGGCCGCTCTTCCCGGAAGGATTCAAGAACGAAGTGCAGGTGTTCCTCTACGTCATCTCCGCCGACCAGGAGAATGATGCGGACGTCCTCGCCCTCCTCGCCACGTCGTTCGCCCTCAACGCCTCGCGCATCCCGTTCCTCGGCCCGATTGCCGGCGTCCGCGTGGGCCGGTTGCAGGACAAGTGGGTGGTCAACCCCACGTTCCAGCAGCTCGAGTTCAGCGACATGGACGTGATCGTCGCCGGCTCGGCCGATTCGATCGTGATGGTCGAAGGTGGGGCGCTGGAGGCGACGGAGGACGATGTGCTCGAAGCGTTAGGCATAGCGCACCGCTCCATCCAGGAGCTCATTGGATTCCAGCGCGAGCTGCTCGCCAAGGTCAGTGTCACCAAGATGGCCTGGACCAAGGTCGAGCGCCCCGCCGAGCTCGTGGCCCGCGTCAAGACGCTGGCCGAGGGCAAGATCAGCGATGCGATCAATCGTAAGGAAAAACACGAACGCGTCGACGCGGTGGAGCGCGTGAAGCGCGAGGCCATCGTAGCGCTCACGGCCGATTTCCCCGACAATGCCAGAGACATCGCCGACCTGGTGGGCGACGTCGAGTACACCGCGCTGCGCTCGCAGGTGCTGGATAGCGGCGAGCGCGTGGACGGCCGTAAGGCGAACGAAGTACGCCAGATCACCATTCAAACCGGGGTGCTCCCGCGCGCGCACGGCTCGGCCCTCTTCACCCGCGGTCAGACGCAGGCGTTAGTCGCGGTCACGCTCGGCACGTCCAACGACGTCCAACGGTTGGACTCGATCGACGATGCGGCCGAGACGACCAAGACGTTCATGCTACACTACAACTTCCCGCCATTCTCCACGGGTGAGGTTCGCCCGGTGCGCGGCACGAGCCGCCGCGAGATTGGGCACGGCAACCTGGCCGAGCGCGCGCTGCAACCGCTGCTCCCCGAGTTCGAGAAATTCCCGTACACCATTCGCATCGTGTCCGACGTCCTCGAGTCGAACGGCTCGTCGTCCATGGCCACGGTGTGCGGCGGCTCGTTGGCGTTGTTCGATGCCGGCGTCCCCTATCAGGCGCCCGTCGCGGGCGTGGCGATGGGGCTGATCAAGGAAGGCGCGCGCTACGCGATCCTCACCGACATTCTGGGCACCGAGGATCATCTGGGCGACATGGACTTCAAGGTCGCCGGCACGGAGACGGGAATCACGTCGATCCAGATGGACATCAAGATCGAGGGACTCGATCTCAAGATCATGCGTGAGGCGCTGGCGCAGGCTCGCGAAGGACGGCTGCACATTCTGGGCGAGATGAACCAGGCCATGTCCGCGCCGCGCCCCGATCTGTCGCCGTACGCACCGCGCATCGTGACGATGAACATCAACCCCGAGAAGATCGGCGATCTCATCGGCCCCAAGGGCAAGACGATTCGCGGCATCCAGGACGAAACGGGCGCCGAGATCACCGTGGACGACACGGGCCTGTGACCATCGCCGCGGTGGGCGGCGAGTCGATGGAGCGTGCGCGCTCGATGGTGCAGGCGCTCACCAAGGAGCCCGAAATCGGCTCCGTGTACGACGCCGTCGTGAAGAGCACGACGCCGTTCGGCGCGTTCGTCGAGATTCTTCCGGGAACGGAAGGCCTGGTCCACATCTCCGAGCTGAAGCACGGGCGTACGGAAAAAACCGAGGACGTGGTGAAAAAGGGCGATACCGTCAAGGTGAAGCTGATCGACGTCGACGAGCGCGGACGCCTGCGCCTCTCGATGAAAGCGCTGCTTCCCAAACCGGAAGGTGCGGAGGCAGAGAGCGCCGATCGCGGCGATCGGCAACGCGGCGGCCGCCCACAGAGCTCCGCAGATCGTGAGCCCGCGGCGGCCAGTGCGCCGAACGGTGGCGGCGCCGACGACGGCGATGCCGCGAACGGCCCTCCGCAAGAGAGTGAATCGCGCAGCCGCGAACGGCCGCGTCGTGGTGGGGGCGGGGGGGGGGGAGGTCGCTCGCGGCGGTGACCTCGTGACGCACACCCCCGACACCGGGCTGCGTCGCACCGTGTTGCCGAATGGACTGACCGTACTCTCGGAGCATATGCCGGGAGTGCGGTCGGTGAGTTTCGGGGCCTGGGTGCGCGCGGCATCGGTTCACGAATCACGCGACCGCATGGGCGTGTCGCACCTCCTCGAGCACATGGTGTTCAAGGGGACCCGCTCGCGTACCGCGCACGAGATCGCGCTCTCGCTCGAAGTGTTGGGCGGATCGCTGGACGCGTACACGGCGCGCGAACACACGTCGTTCCAGGCCCGCATACTCGACGAACACCTCGCGCACGCGGCCGATGTGATTGGCGACTTGATGTTTCGCCCGCTGCTCCGCGCCGAAGACCTGCGGCTCGAACGCAAGGTGGTACTCGAAGAGATCGCGATGGTGGAAGATACCCCCGATGACCTGGTCTTCGAGCTCCAGAACGAAGCGATGTGGGGAAGCCATCCCTATGGCTACTCGATCCTGGGCACGCGCGAGACGGTTGGCTCGTTAGGCGTGAAAGAGCTGCGTGAGCTGCACGAGCGCGCGTACCATCCATCCCAGGTCGTGGTCGCCGCCGCTGGAAACGTGGGCCACGACCAGTTGCTCGATGTCCTCGAGCGCACGGGTTGGACATCTGTCCCGCGCGGGGATGCTGAACCGTTGGTCACGCCCCCGCTCGCGCCCGTGTCGCCCAGCGAACGCCACATGCCGCGCGATGGGGCACAGACGCACATCGTGTTCGGCTCCCCCACCATTCCGCACAGCGATCCGCGCCGCTACGCCGTGGTGCTGGTCGATACGATTCTGGGCGGCGGAATGAGCTCCCGCCTCTTCCAACGCGTCCGCGAGGAGATGGGACTCGCCTACGCGATCTATTCGTTCCAGAACTTCCACCCGGAGACCGGCTCGCACGGCATCTACGTGGGAACCTCTTCCGACACGGCGGCCGATGCCAGCTCGGCCATCCGCGAAGAGCTCACCCGACTCTCGACCGATGGCCTCACTCCGGCCGAGGTCGCCATGGGTAAGAGCCAGCTCAAAGGCCAGATCACCCTATCGCTGGAAAGCGTTACCTCGCGCATGTTTCGCGCGGCCGGCGTCGCACTCTATGACGAACCGTTCCGCACCCTCGACGAGGTTCTTGCGCTGATCGACGGCATTTCGCCGGCCGAGATCGCCGAAGTCTGTGCAACTTTTTACGACCCGAATGAGCAGACGGTTCTGGTGCTTGGCGGCTGGTAGCCACCACTCGCCACCAACTTCCAACCACCAACTACCAACTACCAACCACTACCATGCAAATCGGCGTCCCGAAGGAGATCAAGACAAACGAGAATCGCGTCGCCCTCGTGCCCGCAGGCGCGGAGGCGCTCGTTTCGCACGGCCACCAAGTCGTTGTGGAGAAATCGGCCGGCGAAGGGAGCGGTTTTGCCGACGACCTGTACTCGAAAGCCGGAGCGACGATCGCCGCCGACGCTGATGCAGTCTGGAAACAGGCGGACATGATCATGAAAGTGAAAGAGCCGATCGAGTCCGAATGGAAACGCATGCGAACGGGACAGACGATCTTCACCTACTTCCACTTCGCTGCCGACGAGAAGCTAACGCGTGCGCATCTCGCCAGCGGCGCAACGTGCATCGCGTACGAGACGGTGCAGCTTCCCAGCGGCGAACTGCCGCTGCTCACGCCCATGTCCGAGGTCGCCGGCCGGATGGCGGTGCAGGAAGGTGCCCGCTACCTGGAAAAACTGCACGGCGGACGGGGCGTTCTGTTAGGCGGCGTGCCGGGCGTTCCGCCGGGCAAGGTGGTGATCCTGGGCGGCGGCGTGGTGGGCACCAACGCGGCCAAGATGGCCGCCGGGCTCGGCGCCAAGGTGACCATTCTCGACATTTCTCTCGAGCGCTTGCGCTATCTGTCCGATGTGATGCCAGCCAACGTCACGCTCGTGTACTCCAACCGGCACACCATTCTCGAACAGATCGCCTCGGCCGACCTTGTCGTTGGCGCCGTGCTCGTGACGGGCGCCAAAGCACCGCTGCTCGTGCGCCGGGCCGACCTGCGCGTGATGCAGCCGGGCTCGGTGATCGTGGACGTGGCGATCGACCAGGGCGGCTCCGTGGAAACCATCCACGCCACGACCCACGAGAACCCCGTTTACGAGGTGGATGGCGTCATCCACTATGGTGTGGCCAACATGCCGGGCGGTGTGCCGCGCACGTCGACGCTCGCTCTCACCAACGCCACGTTTCCGTACGCGCTGCAACTGGCAAACAAGGGCTGGAAGCAGGCGCTTCGCGATAACCCGTCGTTGGCCAAAGGACTCAACGTGGTCGACGGCAAAGTCGTGTATCCAGCCGTGGCCGATGCGTTCGGGATGAAGTGCACGCCGGTCGAGGCCGTTCTAGCGTGACAGGGCGCCGGTCCATAGCGGGTGGATTGCAATTGCCAACGACCAGCCACCGACTGCCAACCGGCATACTCTGCTACCACAAGATCGATCCTCGCCTCGAGCTCGGCGTCACGCGACTGTCTCCACATCGATTCGCGAAGCAGGTAGAGCGCCTGGCCCGCGCTGGGTGCCGCACCCTGTCGATCAGCGAGCTGCAGGCTCGCCTCGCCGGCACATCCGCGTCGGAGCCGAACGAGATTGTCTTCACCTTTGACGACGGGTATCGCGCCCTCCGCGAGCACGCGTTCCCGGTGCTGGTCGACCACGGATTCGGCGCCGTGTGCTCCGTGATCACCGATTACGCGGGCAAGATGAACCGGTGGGACGTGGCGTACGGTGGACGCCGATTCGCACACCTCGCTTGGCGCGACATGCGCCGCTGGCAGGAGCGAGGCATCGAGTTCGCGTCGCATACCGCCAGCCATCCACGACTCCCATGGCTGGGCGACGCAGACGTGACACGTGAGCTCGCGCGATCTCGCGACGCGTTGCGTGAGGCGCTCGACACCGACGTTTACACCGTAAGCTGGCCATTCGGCGCCCAAGGCGCGCGCGAGCGAGGCATCGCCAAGCGAGAGGGATATCGCCTCGGCTTCACCGTCGCGGGGAGCTGGACCGGCGACCCACTGGCCGTGCCTCGCCACCCGGTCTACATGTGGTCGCCGCCGCTGCCCGCGTTGGGTCGCCTCGCGCCGGTTGATCGCGCGGCTGGTGCGATAGCCAACCGGTGCGCAGTGGGAACGTCGCTTCTCCTCGGGCGCGGACGCGGACGCGGCGTCGGGCTCGTCGATGCGGCGCCGGAGCGTCAACCACCCGTCTCGCCGACCATCAGAGAGCTGCTGTCTACAAAGTAGGTAACATCGCTCGATGCCCGCCAATACATGCCAGCCGCCTGGCGGCGCCGCCGCCGGCGTCATCCGACATGTGTTCGCTAAGCAAAGTATTTCGCGACCACCGGAAGCAGCGCCGGATTCCTGACCAGCGCGCTGGCGAAAATGCGCCGCAACGTCCGGCGATGCTCGGGAATCCCGTTCACGGTCCGGGCGAGCGAATCAAAGAATGGATCGTCGAACCGGGATAGCGCTTCCTTGATCCGGAAAAATCGCACGTGGTCGTCGCCCAACAGACGCATCCACGCACCGTGATACGGCCGCAGCCGCGAGGCGCTCGCGTCGCCGTACCGGAGCGCCGTGGCCGCCACCTCGGCCGCTAATCGGCCGGACTTCATCGCGTTCACGATGCCGCCGCCGGAAAGCGGGTTGATCATGTGCGCCGCGTCGCCGCAAAGCATCAATCCGTCCGCGACAATCTGCGGAAGGGTAGGGGACACAATCACGCCGCCAACCGTGTAGCCCGTTTTCACCCCTGTCGGAAAGTACGCGTCGCAATACCGGTCGAGATACGACCGCGCGCTTCGCCCCTCACGCGCGCGCAACGCGACAATGCCCAGCCCGACGTTTGCAACGTCCGTCCCCTTGGGAAATACCCACGCGTAACCGCCAGGCGCGATCTCGTCGCCAAAGTGAAGGTAGATAGCGTCCGGGTCGAACGAGATGCCGCCAACCACGTACTGGGCGCAACTCTCCATGTCTCGAGACCGGACGCGGGTGTCCAACCCTGCCCACCGACCCACCATGCTTTCCACGCCGTCCGCAGCGATAATCAGTCGCGCGTCGATCGTTCCCTCTCCCCCGGTGCCGCGCGTCAACACGCGCCATCCGTACGCGGTGCGCTCCACGCCCGTCACCTCGCAGCCGATCACGAATTCGGCGCCGTTCCGACCCGCTTGCTCCGCCAACACCGGCTCGAACCGCGACCGGTCAAGTATGTACCCCACATCCCCCTCGGCGACGCGTACTTCCGTACCGTCAGGCGAGAGAAAGATCACCCTCGTGATGCGGCGCGAGATCCACGGCGCGTCCGTAGGATCGATGACCTCTACGATGCCCTGACTCCCAACCCCTTCGCCACATCTCACCGGGGAGCCGATGGACCGGTCGCGCTCCAGGACGAGCACATCGAGCGATGGCGCCGCCACCGTCAGGTCGCGCGCGGCGACAAGCCCGGCAGGACCGGCCCCAACGACCAGCACATCGCAGCGACGCGTCACGATTCACTCACATTCCGGAGGCGCGGCACCATCGACAACGCGCCCACCGGACACGGAGCGACACACTTCCGACACCCCGTGCAAATTGAATCGTCAATTAGGAGCCCTTCCCGGCGCAGAACGATAGCCATCGGCGGACAGAGCGGGAGACACAACCCGCACGCGTCGCACAGCGATGAATCGACGAGCGCGACGTCCGTGATGCGAGGGTGGGCAGCAGTCATGCAGGCGAGCATATCGACACGAGCTAGGTCATGTCAAGCCAACACCTTGCTGCAACCCGTCTGCACGACTAGTTTAACCGCGACCGTGCCATCTCCCTCCCGCCGCCCACCGCGTTCCGCCCGGAACGCTCGAATGGTTTTCTGATGCGTTGGCCCCTCTTCAAGGCGGGATCGCTCTTTCCCGCGAACGCCATCGCCGTCGATCTCGGTACGGCGAACACCCTCATCTACGTGAAAGGCGAGGGGATCGTGCTCAACGAGCCATCCGTCGTCGCGATCGATCGAGCGACGGGCAAGATCAAAGGCGTTGGTCTGGAGGCCAAACGCATGCTCGGCCGCACGCCCGAAGGCGTGCTCGCGGTGCGACCCATGAAGGACGGCGTGATCGCCGACTTCGATGTCACCGAGAAGATGCTCCGCTATTTCCTCACCCTGATCATCGACAATCACATCTTCAAGGTGAAGCCGCGCGTCATCGTGTGCGTGCCGTCGGGGATCACGGAAGTGGAAAAGCGCGCCGTGCGCGACTCTGCGTTAGGCGCGGGCGCGAAAGAGGTGTTCATGGTGGCCGAACCGATGGCCGCGGCGATCGGGGTCGGCCTGCCGGTCGAGACGCCCACCGGCAACATGGTGATCGACATCGGCGGCGGCACCACCGAGATCGCCGTCATCGCGCTCTCCGGCATCGTGAGCGATACATCCATCCGGACCGGCGGCGACGAATTGGACACCGCGATCGTGCAGTTCATGCGCAAGAACTACAACCTGCTCATCGGCGAGCCCACGGCGGAACAGATCAAGATCCAGATCGGTTCAGCCGCACCGGTAGGCGAAGAGCGGGAAATGGAAGTGAAGGGACGCGATCTCGTGTCCGGCATCCCGAAAACGGTGCGCGTGCACTCGAGCGAGATCCGCGAAGCCATCCAGGAACCGATCCAACAGATCGTGGACGCCGTGCGGCGGGCGCTGGAGATCACGCCGCCCGAGTTGGCGAGCGACATCGTGGACCGCGGCATCGTGATGACTGGCGGGGGGGCCCTCATCCGCGGGCTCGACCTGCTGCTGAGCCAGGAGACCAACCTCCCGATCCACGTCGACGAAGATCCGCTCACCTGCGTGGTGCGCGGCACCGGCCGCATCCTGGACGACGAGGACAAGTACTGGTCGGTTCTCCAGTCCTGAGGCCGACGTGCCCAACGTTGCCCGCACGTCTGGTCGCCGGGACACGATCCTGTTCGCTCTCTGTGTGCTGTTGTCGTTTGTCGCGCAGTTCCTCCCCGTGCACCTGCGCGATCCCTTGTCCTCC
>JANWIF010000148.1 GCA_025450035.1 Gemmatimonadaceae bacterium | reverse complement strand
CGCGCCGCCCCCCACCCGGTCCACCCGCTCCCGGGCCAAGGAGGCGTCGGCTTCCTAACGGCTTGCCCCCCACCCAGTGTGCAATTCTTCCCGGTGAAAGTGTGCAATCCTATTCCGGTGTTGACAGGGAATGGGCCATCGAGGTCTCAAGATGGCGAACGGCGCGTGCGGACGCGAGCTATCGCCTCGCCGGACCACACGGATGGATGCGCTGCGGGCGAGGCGAGCGGCTCGTCGCCGACGCGGTGAGCGATCCGCGATCGGCCTCTGACTCAGACAGGCCGGAACAGATCGGCGAGTGCAAGCTCAAATGGCAGCGACGCTCCGTTAGGCGTCCACACCAGCCGCTCGCGCTCGATCCGGCCAATCGAATCCGTCGGGGTCCAGATCTCGGCGCTGCGCGCCTCGGGATCGAGCAGCCAGTACAGCGGCGTGCCTTGTTCCTGATAGAGCCGGCGCTTCGTGAATCGGTCCGCTTGCACCGTGCTCGGGCTTGCACCCTCCACCGCCAGCAGCAGCTGGCGAACTGCCGACCACTGCTCGTTGGGAGACTGCTGCGCAGGCACAACAAAGACATCCGGCTGCGTCAGTACGTCCGGAAGTCCCCAGGAAATATCGGCCGGTGACACAAACGCCTCGCCCACCGGTTCCCGCTCGATGTAGCGGCAAAGCTCGACCACAAGCCGTGTAACTACCCGCTGATGCCACACCCGTGGCGCCGGGCTCACCAACAGCTCGCCGTGCACCGTCTCATAGCGCGGCCAATTGCGCGGCTCCGCCTCGTTGAGCGCGCGGACCATGTCACCCGTGCAGAAATCGTACGAGGCAGCCATGCCCATACTATCGCCTCGGCGCCTGGAAGAAGGCAAGGAGAACGCACGGCCCTCTATACTGCCGGCGGTCGCGATCTCCGACATCTAACCCTTGCCTCGTGTATCCAGAGTTGCCGAGGGTGTCCCTGATCGCGCACGAAAGGACGAAGGGTACGGATCGCCGCGCACGCCGGTCGTCATGTCGCCTACGTCCGTCATTTCTACCCGCGCCATACGTCATCATACGTATCCTCGCGCTCTCCCCGACTTTCTACCCTTGGCGCACCGAGTGCTCACGCGGGCGCCACCGCGCAACGTCCCGCACCGTCAGTTGCGGTTCGCGGAGAGGGGTTAGCCATGCGATATATTTGGATTCTCTTCGTCTCCCTGTTCGCCGCCGGTTGCACGGACATGTCACCGGGTGGTTCCGGCGGGCCCGGCGACTGCGACCCCGGCAATCCCAGCGTCTGCACGCGCCAGATCGGGATTGTGGGACCTGAATCACCCGTTGCCGACGGATCGATCGCACCAGTGTCGGCCCAGGACGAGCTGGTCGGGCACTGCTCCTCGTTTCCGCCCCAAGAGCCCGGGACCTGCCACTTCTTCGTGAACGCGACATTCTCCTGGTCGTCATCGAACACGATCACTGCCACGGACCAGGTCAACAACCTCTCGGCGGCGCTGCCGCTCGAGGTCATCCGGATTACGACAGTCACGGTCACGCCAGCAGCGGTTCTGCTCGTTCCGGGCGACGTTCGCCCCTTCGCCGCAACCGCGATGAGCGCGTCCGATTCCGAAAAGACCATAACGTTCGCGTGGCGCTCCTCGAACCCCGCTGTCGGGCGCTTACCCACGGACCGATTGCCTAACCGTAGGTCACTCGCGCTATCGCGCGGGTAACCGGATGACTAACCGGGGGGGGATCCTATGTGCCGTTCGACACACGTCGCGCTCGTTGTCGCCATCCTGGTAGCTGTCACGGCCAGCTGTGGAGGTGACTCAAGCACCGGGCCCAACAGCCCGCAACGCGTATTGGTGCCGTGGAGCCGCATTCCGGGCGAAATCGCCTATTCCTATAACGGTACCGGCGGCAGCGCCCTGTACTTGATCGATGCAGGCCGACAGGACGTGCGGCTTCTCGCAAGCGTTCGGCCGGACACGCTATCCTTCATCAACCTGGCGTGGATGCCCGGCGGTCGCATCGCGTACTCGCAGTTTGTGCCGAACGTTTATCCTTATTACTCGCTTTGGGCGCTCACACCGGATGAAGGTGCGCCGCAACTGCTGTACTCGGATGGCGATGCGGCCGCCTGGTCTCGGGACGGACGATTGGCGGCTGCGTGCATCGATGAGACTCTGTGCCTTGATCCTCCGGCTACCGTGAGCCTTCGAGTGGCTGGGGAGGTGATCGGTACGCGCCCCGCGTTTGATCCGGACGGCGCGCATCTCGTCGTTTCACTCGTGAACGTCACCAACCCTGTCGGCCCTGACGGGCTGTACATCATCGATTTCCAGAGCGGCAGCCTTAGTCTGCTGAAAGCTGCCGCTAGTGATAGCGAGTTGTTGGGTGATCCGACGTTCTCCCCTGACGGCAGCAAGCTGGCGTTCTCGACGGGCTTCGGGGGAAGCCCTGAGAGCGAAGTCTGGGTCATGGACGTGGATGGAACGAATGCGGTGCGACTGACGAGCGGGCACAGCGATGTTCAGCCGTCGTGGTCGCCTGATGGAACCGAAATCGCGTTTGTCCGCGACGGCGGAGTGTGGCTCATGTATTCCGATGGAAGCAGCGTTGCGCAGATCACTGATGGGGCGGCGGTGTCCATAGCCTGGCACCCCTGAGCGTCGCTCCGCCTCTCGCAAGTTGTCTGCCCGCACGACATCTTCCTTGTTGATGTCCGACCTCTCCACCCGCCTCGCGAGAGGCCTCGCCAGCCACTACACCATTGACCGCGAACTCGGCCAGGGTGGAATGGCGATCGTCTTTCTCGCGCGTGATCTCCGCCACGATCGACAGGTCGCGCTCAAGGTTCTCCGCCCGGAAATCTCCGCCGAGATCGGCGCAGAGCGGTTCCTTCGCGAGATCAAGCTCGCCGCCGGCCTCACGCACCCGCACATCCTTCCGGTGTTCGACTCTGGCGAGGCTGACGGCCTGCTCTTCTACGTCATGCCGAGCATGGAAGGTCGCTCGTTGCGCGAGCGTCTGGACAAGGAGCGCCAGCTCTCGCTCACGGACGCGCTCCGCATCACGCGCGAGGTCGCTTCGGCGCTCGACTACGCGCACCGGCACAACGTGGTCCATCGCGACATCAAGCCCGAAAACATCCTGCTCCACGAGGGCTCCGCGATGGTCGCGGACTTCGGCATTGGCAAGGCGTTGTCTGGCAATGCCTCGTCGCTCACACAGACTGGCCTCTCGCTCGGTACGCCGGCCTACATGAGCCCGGAGCAAGCGTCGGGTGAGCTCGACACCGACGGCCGGAGCGATCTCTACTCGTTAGGCTGCGTGCTGTACGAGATGCTCGCCGGTGAACCGCCGTTCACCGGCGTCAACGCGCAGGCGATCATCGCGAAGCGCTTCATGTCCCCTATCCCCAAGGTGCGTACCACTCGGGATGTGCCGGACTCCGTCGACGCCGCGGTCACGCGCGCGCTCGCGCGCACGCCGGCTGACCGCTTTCCGACGGCGGCGGAGTTCGCCGCGACACTGCGCGGCATCATCCACGATGCCGAAACCGGCGCGCACCGCATCACGGCGGACGCGCACCGCGTTGCCCCAAAGGCGATCGCCGTTCTCCCGCTCGCGAACATGAGCGCGGACCCGGAAAACGAGTACTTCGCCGACGGCATGACCGAGGAAGTGATAAACGCGCTGGCAAAGGTGCCCGGTATGCAGGTGGCATCGCGCACGAGCTCGTTCGCGTTCAAGGGCAAGGAAGTAGACGTGCGTCAGATCGGTGAGAAGCTCGGCGTCGGCTCGGTGCTCGAAGGCAGTGTGCGGAAGGTGGGGAATCGGATTCGCATCACCGCGCAGCTCATCAACGTGGAGAATGGCTACCATCTCTGGAGCGAGACGTACGACCGCCAGCTCGAAGATGTGTTCGCGGTACAGGATGAAATCTCACGCGCGATCGTGGATGCACTCAAGCTCCGCCTGGCGGGCGATGCCGCGCAGATCGTGGCGCCCACGAAGAACCTCGAGGCGTACACGTTGTACTTGAAGGGGCGGTTCTTCTTCGTGAAGCTCTCGGAACCGGCGCTCCGTAAGGCGCTTGACCTCTTTCAACACGCGCTTCTGCAGGATCCCGGTTTTGCTCGCGCCTACGCGGGGATCGCGGATGTGTGGTGCAACCTCGCCGACGACTGGGTGGCTCCCGACGACGCCTACCCGCGTGCCAAGGCGGCCGCCGAGCGAGCGCTCCAACGCGATCCCGAGCTCGCAGAAGCGATCACGTCCATCGGGAAGGTGTTGTGTTGGCACGAGTGGGATTTCGCCGGCGCCGAGGTCCAGCTTGCGCGCGCGGTCGCGCTCAGCCCGAACTACGCCGAGGCCCACTATGTCCACGGCACGGCGTTGCCCCTTGTCGGCCGGCTGGAGGATGCGATCGAGACGATGGCCAAGGCGCTCAAGCTCGACCCGCTGTCGGTCCACTATAGTGAGTGGCTGTCGCGCTTTTTGTTGTACGCCCGCGACTACGATGGCGCGATCGCCCAGGGGCACCGCACGCTAGAGATGGACGAGGTGTGCATCCGCGCGCCGCACTACATCGGCTCGGCTCACCTTGCGTTAGGCGACCCTGAGCTCGCGCTCACCTGGTACCGCCGCGCGCAGGCACTCGAGAAATCTGTCCGCTCCTACGATGCGATGATCGTGCGCGCGCTCGCCGCCCTCGGCCAGCGCGAAGAGGCGGAGGCCATCCTCGTGCGGCTCGATGAAGAGTCGCGCCAGCAGTACGTGCGCTCCGAAATTCTGGCCATGGGCTACGCCGCGGTCGGCGACCTCGACCACGCGTTCGCCGCCCTCGAGCGCGCGTACAACGCGCGCTCGGCGGGGCTCATCTATCTCCATCTGGATCCGGGCTACGAGCCCTTGCGCGCCGACCCCAGATTCACGGACCTCGTCACGCGAATCGGACTCCGTTAGCGACGCGCATCGCCTCACGGTCGCCCAGAACTACCCCTCGACCCGTCAGAGATACGGCTGCGCGAGCCAGGCCACACCATCGCGCAAGCGCAACCACAGCTTGCGTTGCTCGAGGTCGGCCGCCTTGAGCAGCGTGCTCGCCCTCACCTTGTCGTCGATGATCGCATCCAGGCGCGCGGCGAACGTGCGCGAGTAGCACTCCACATCGTATTCGAAGTTGAGCCGGAGGCTGCGCGGGTCCCAGTTGGCCGAGCCGATCAACGACCAGGCGTTGTCCACGACCATGAGTTTGCTGTGATCGAACGGCGGCGGCGCGAGGTACACGCGGCATCCGCCGTAGACAATCGCTCCTAACCTGGCCGTGGCGGCCCACTGCACGAGGCGGAGATTTCCGCGCGCGGGGATCACGATGTCCACCGCCACGCCGCGCATCGCGGCCACCCGGAGCGCATCGGTGATCGGCGTGCCAGGTAGAAAATAGGGCGTCACCACGCGGATCGAGCGCGCGGCCTGGCCGATCGCGCCGAGGATCGTCATCAACAACGCTTCAAAATCTTCATCGGGGCCATCGGCCACACCCCGCGCGACGAGCGCACCGCCCTCGCGCTCGGGCGGAAACCACAACGCACCGCCCAGCCGCTCGCGCGTGGTGAATTCCCAGTCGAAGGCGAACGCCGTCTGGAGCTGCCGCACCACCGGCCCTCGCAGCTGGAAGTGGAGGTCACGCGTAGCGTTAGGCATTCGGTAGGCGAGGACGCACTCGTCGCGGATGTTCATCCCGCCGCAGAAGCCCGTGGTGCCGTCCACGACCAGCAACTTCCGGTGGTTGCGCAGGTTCACGTACGGATGCGGAATGGGAAACCGGGACGGATTGAAGCGCGCCACCGGCACCCGGCGACTCCGCAACTCATCCACGATCGGGGGATGGCTGTACCGTGCGCCCACTCCATCGATGAGCACCCGCACCTGGCAGCCGCGGCCGACCGCGCGCTCGAGGGCCGCCACAAATTCGGTGCCGGCTCGACCGCGATCGAAAATGTATGTGGCCAGGGCCACGCTGCGCGTCGCGTGCTCGATCGCCTCCAACATCGCCGGATACGCCGCGTCCCCATCCACCAGCGGCTCGATCGCATTGCCCGCGCACAACGGCAGCCGGGTCACGCGCCGCACCAGTTCGGCCAACGCGCCTAACGATGCAGGCGCATCGGCCGGTGGCGGGGCACCGGCGCCCCGTTCGCCGTGGGGAGGGATCTCGCGCACCGTGCGACGCCCCCGGACGCGACCCGCGCGCCGCCGGATGCGGTTGATCCCGAACGTCACATACAGTCCCGAGCCGATTATCGGCGTGAGCCAGACGAGACCGATCCACCCGATCGCCGACCGGACATCGTTCTTGTGCAACACGATGTGCGCCGACACAACGAGCGCCACGCCCACGTGCAGCGCGCCAATGAACACGCCCAAGACCTGCGGCGAGCTCACGCCGGCGCGCCTCCCCAATCGACAATCGCTGCTCCAGCGTTCACCACCCTTGCCTCCGGACGTTGGTTCGCCACAATGTAGAAGCCGGTGCACACGGGGCACCACGCCGTACCCCCGCCCTTCGTCTCCCCTCTGCTTTCGGGATGCTCATGACGACGTATCACGTGCTCTCCCGCGGCGCCATCTCGCTGGCACTTGCTTTCGCCGCCGCCTGCGGCTCGAATGCCGGGCCCGGCTCGTCCGCGCCCGTGAAGATCGTCGCTTCGTCCGGCAGTGGACAGAGCGCCGATCTCGGGCAGCCAGTTGCCCAGCCCTTGGTGGCGCGCGTCACCACGTCCGCGGGTACGGCCGCTGCGGGCGTCGCTGTGCAATTCGCCGTCACCTCGGGAGCCGGGGCCCTCTCGCAATCCACGGTCAGCACCGATGCGTCGGGGAATGCGTCGGTCACCTTCGTCATGGGCCAGAGCGCTGGCGTCACCACGGTTACCGCCTCCAGTGGGTCGGTGTCCGGCGCGAGCGCCGTGTTCTTTCTCAGTACCGGTCCAACGATCATCGGACACGTCACCGTTGCCGCCGACAACGTGCGGCTGCCCGCGTTGAACCGCATTCCCCTTCGTCCGCCCACGCCGCTGGCCAGCCTTGCGAAGCGCCCGATCAGGGGACTGCAGCTCGACGTCGCCTACCACGAGACCGCCGTCGGCGCACCGCGCGTCGGCGTGCTGTCGACACTGTCCATGGACCGCGCCCGCACCATTGCCACCAGCATTCGTGCGCGCCTCTCCGCCCAACCCATCGCGTCACAATTCGACGTCCTGGGTGTGTCCCCGGTCATTGCCACGGCACGCATCCGCGTGCGTGATGCATCGATGCGCGATTCGGTCATCCGCGCCCTGCGAAGCGACCCCGCCGTGGCGTCGGTGAGTGTCGACGGGCTGCTCAGCCGCGGCCCGATCGACAAACACGCCCTTTCACGCGCGATGCTGATGGCGGGACGCGGGCCGCGCAGTGCGGCCACGCCCGGGAGTGAAAACCTCGCCTACCCGACTACGCAGGCGATCGACCTCCAACTGTGGGACTACGATCTTATCGATGCACCCCGCGCGTGGCACGTGACGACCGGCGGTGGCTCGGCGGTGACCGTCGCCGTGGTCGACGACGGCATCAATCAACATCCTGATATCGTCGCGAACCTCGACATGGCTGGCAGCTACGACTTCGTGCAGAACGACTCGGCAAACGTTGGGCCGCAGCCGCTGTGCTCGGGCGGAACGTTCTCCAACTTCGATGACGACGGCGACAGCGGCCCCGATCCCGATCCCACCATGCCGCTCTCGGTGACCTTCGACGACATCAACCAATGCTGGTCCATCGATGATCTCGCCGATCACGGCCTGCACGTGGCCGGGACCATTGGCGCCGGGGGGAATCCAGGCGGCCTGGTGAGCGGCGTGAACTGGAGTGTGAGGATCCGCCCCGTGCGGGCGTTGGGCATCGACGGCAGCGGATATTTCTTCGACATCGCCCAGGCCGTGCTGTACGCCGCTGGACTGCCGGCGTCGGGGAAGAACGGCACGCTCGTCACCGCGCCTAACCGGGCGCCGATCATCAACATGAGTCTGGGTGGACCGTCCACCGACACCTCGCTCGCCCGCGCCGTCGCCTCCGCCATCGGGGCAGGGTCGATCATTGTCGCGGCCGCGGGCAACACGCCACAGACGGCCCCAAGCTACCCCGCGGCGCTGCCCGGCGTGATTGCCGTGGCCGCGCTCGGTCCGGACGCCAGACTCACCAGCTACAGCTCCGCCGGCCCCGACGTCTCACTGGTCGCACCCGGGGGCGACTTCCGCTTCGATGATCTCACAAACCCGTACACCGGTGGCAGCAGCGGCATCCTGTCCACGACGTGGGATTTCACCAGCAATACGCCGAGCTATGCCTTCTATACGGGGACGTCGATGGCCACGCCTCACGTCTCCGGAGTCGCCGCGCTGGTGCTGGCGCAGAATCCCGGACTCTCAGGCGCGGCGTTGCGCGCGCGCTTGCTCTCTACTGCCGTCGATCTCGGACCCGTAGGTCCCGACGATCGCTACGGCTACGGACTCGTGGATGCGTACGCGGCGGTCACTGGACAGCAGCCCGTGGTGAGTACGTCGGTCCGTGCCATCGACGCGACCAGCGGAGTCGTGGTGCGCACCAGTACGGCTGGCGCCGACGGTGCATTCGCGCTCACCCAGTTGCCGGCTGGCTCGTACTATGTCGTCGCGGGCCAGGATGAAGGTGACGACGGCGTGCTGGGATTTCCCGGGCGCCGCCTCGGGTGGGCGGGAGGCACGAATCCTACCCCCGTGAGCGTCGACAGCGGCCGGGTGACCGACGTAGCGATTGCCATCGGTGCGCCCATCGAGCAGTCGCCTAACGGAACTCCGGCGCACGCGCAGCAGATCTTCGCCGACAGTTGGATCAGCGGTTCGCTGGCTGCATCGGGAACGCCGGATGCATTTCGCGTGCTCATTCCAGCCGCCGGCACGTACTCCTTTGAAACGTCGGGGGTTCTCGGCGCCTGCGGCAATGCGCTCGAGTTGAATACCACGCTCACGCTGCTCGACCACACCGGTGCCACCGTGGCCTCGAACGACAATAGCTCGTACTTTTCAGGCAGCAGCATGACGTTCCCCGGTATTTACTGCTCGAAGATCAGCATGACCCTCCAACCCGGCGCGTACACGGTGCTGGTTGGGTGGAGCACGGTGCCCGCGCCAAACCCGGGGAGCTATCGTCTGCACGTCCGCACCGGGAGCTGAGCGGGGAGCCGCTGCCGCTACGCCAACCTCTCGACTGTTCCGTGCGCTGATCGTGTCGTCCGCCGCTGGTGCGTTCGCCGCACCGGCGCCGGCGCAGCGCGGCGCGGACCTGGGCGCCGCCTGCGATGGACGCCTCATCACCGCGGTGCACGTCGTCGCCCAACTGACGGCATTTACCCGCGTCCCCGCTCCCATGCGCGGGATGGCGCGCGCCGCGCAGTGGCCGCACACCATCACCAGCACCGCGGTCGTGCGCCGGTTCCTGGTCCTGCACGTAGGCGACCGGTGCACCGAGCGCAAGCGTGCCGATTCCGAGCGCATTCTGCGCTTGCAGCCGTTCATCGCCAGCGCGACGGTGAGCGCGCTCGATGATGGCGCGGGGGGAGTGCTCATCGAAGTGCAAACCACCGACGACATTTCCATCATCCTCGGCGGCCGTTCGCACGGGTGGCACCCGTACGCGCTCACCCTCGGCAGCGGCAACGTGGCGGGCCCGGGCATCGCGGTCGCCGTGCACGGCGAGCGCGGGTTCGCCTATCGCGACGGCGTGGGCCTGCGCATCGCGGACTACCAGGCGTTCGGCCGCCCCGTCATCTTCTCCATGCTCGCCCAGCGCGATCCGTTAGGCGGCGCCCTCACGCTGTCCCTTGGCCGCCCGTTTCTCACCGACTTGCAACTCACAGCGTGGCACGCCGGCTTCAGCGACGTCGGCAGCTACGCGACGTTCACCCGGGCCAATGCCCCGGTCCTCTCGTTAGCCGTCGACCACACGCTCGGCGACGTGGGAGGCGTAGTGCGCCTTGGGGGCGTCAGGGCCCACGCATTCGTGGGCGGATTGCTGACCCGGGAGAGCATGAACCCGGATGCGGCCCCGGTCGTGGTCACCGACACCGGACTGGCCAGCGATACCGACACCACACTGCGCGGCCGGTTCGCGCCGTACTCCAACATCCGGTTGAATGCCGTGCTCGGTGCGCGCTTCGTTCGGTTTCTTACCGTCCACGGATTCGACGCGCTCACCGCCGCCCAAGACGTCGCCATCGGCACGCAGCTGGGCGTCCTCGCCGGCCGCTCGACGCCGCAGTTTGGCGTGCGCGACAATGACATCTTCCTGGCCGGCGACTTCTACGCCGGTTTCGGTACCACCAACTCGTTCGCCGCGCTCCGCCTGGAGGGAGAAGGGCGGCAGGATCGCCGGTCGGGCAGCTGGGACGGTATGGTCGCCAGCGGACGTCTCGCGTGGTATCGCAAGTTTTCACCGTCGCGCCTGCTCATCGTCAGCGATGAGTTCACCGGCGCGTGGCGCGAGCGCGTTCCATTTCAACTCATGCTTGGCGATGGCCAGGGTGGCGTGCTCGGGTACCGCGGATCCGTCGACGCTGGCGGACAGCGAAACGTTGCGCTGGTCGAGGAGCGATGGTCCATCGGCCATCTAACACGACACGCCGATGTGGGCGTGGCCGCATTTTTCAACGCCGGACAGACCTGGGCCGGGGGCGTTCCCTTTGGCGTCAACAGCGGGCTGAAGGCAAGCGCCGGCCTCGGGCTGTTAGCCGCGTTGCCCGGGTCGAAGCGACTCTGGCGCCTCGATGTGGCGTCACGACTGTGCTCCGATGCCAATGCCGGCCGATGGACAATTCGCCTGTCGGCCATTCAGGTCCACGGGTTCTGGCAGGAGCCCCGCGACATCGCCCGCGTCCGTGCCGCCGCGGCACCGTCGACGATCTTTACATGGCCGTGATCCTTAGTCGTTTGGTCGAAACGTTAGGCCTCGGCGCGGCGCCCAGTTGCGCTTTGCGGGTGACGGGCTCATCATTGAGCCGACGGAGGATCGCCTATGCCCGCGCATGTCGGCCCGATCGACCCAACGCGCCCGATCGACATCGAGATCGCCGGTCTCTCGAGCCACGTCATCGCATTTGCGCTCTGGTCGCGGCTACCCGATCGCGATACGTGGACCGTGCTCGGGCAGGGGCGCACAGGCGACGGGACATTCGGGCCCCACATACTCACGCTCGACGGGATCCCGCACGCACAGATCTACTATTGGATAGCCGCCTCCAACCCCGCGCGCCCCCACGCCGCCTTTCACGCGCGCGTCCGCATCAGCCAGCACGGTGCAGTGGTTTCCCATGGCGAAATAGACATTCATGGCACGACCGACGCAGCCGGCAACGAGTCGGTGGAAGAATGGATCGATCTCCTCTGATCCCTCCGGTACGCGCCACGCTGCTGTTCCTCGCCGCGCTTGCCAGCGGTGCCACGCCATCGGCGGCCCAGGACATTCCGCTCGACACCGCCGAGCTCGCGAGCGATGATGCGGCCGATGCCGATTCGTCAGACGCCGTGCGTAGCGTCCTCGCCGACGTGGTCACCGCGTACGCTGTCCCGGACATGCCTGCGGCGACGTTCCTCGGTACCACACCCGCGACCATCGCCCGCCCGGCCACCGGCCGCGACTTCCTCGTTGGCCTGGCGAGCGGTGTGGACGAGAACGGACGGGCACGACAAGGATTCGCCCTCGAGGCGTCGCCGCTCGCGGTCATCCCTGGGTTAGGCATATCGTTGGACCAGTACCGCGCCGCCGGCTTCAACCCTCGCTATCTGCTGGCCAACCTGCTCCTGTCGCTCGGCGCAGCCCAGGCCGCCGGAGACACCGCACCCACCACGCTCGCGTACGGCCTGCGGCTCACTGTCTTCGATGCCGGTGATCCCATGCGCGACCCCGAGTTCCTTCGCGCGCTCGGCGATTCCATCGCCCGGTGCCGCCCGCGCACCCCGCTCGGCGGCATACCGCACGCCGATCGTCCGACGCAGCTCACCGCGGAGTTGCGCGACCTGATGGATGAACGGCACGACCGCGCCGTGCGCTGCATGGGTTCACATACGCGAAAGCTCGCGCGCCGCTACGCGCGGGCGCACTGGAACGCGTCCAACGTGACCCTGGCGTACGCGGGCGGCGAGCGATTGAATCGGTCGTCGTTCGCAGAACGACGCCATGCAGGTGATCGCGTGTGGGTCACCGCCGCCCTCCGCGCGGGTACCGCCGCGCAAGCCATCGCCTACGTCGATTGGTCGCACGTTCGTGACGCCGGCATACGGAGCTATTCCGCCGTCACCTACGGCGCGCGCGTGAACGTCGGAAGCGAGGCGGTGAACGGCTTCGCGGAACTACTCGGACAAGAGCGCTTCCATGCGCCGGGCGGTGGAGGCGCGAGCGGCCGCTCCTGGTCCGCCGGCGTCGAGCTGCGTGCGGCCATGTCGTTGTGGATCTCGGCCGGACTCGGCGAACGGTTTCGCCAGACGGCGCGCCCCGACGCCGTCGCCGTGATCGCCAGCCTTCGATGGGGAATCTCCCTTGGCTCCCGGCTCTCACCGGGGAATTAGTGGTGCGATTACGACGCCAGCTTGTTGGCCGCGCTCAGTGCCGCGACCTTGTAGCACTCCGCGAGCGTCGGGTAGTTGAACACCGTCTCCAGGAAGTAGTCCAGACCGCCGCCCAACGCCAACACCGCCTGGCCGATGTGCAGCAGCTCCGTCGCCCCGGTCCCGATGATGTGCACGCCTAACAGCCGCCGGGTCTCCCGGTGGAACAACATCTTGAAGAAACCGCTGTCGTCGCCCAGGATCTGACCGCGCGCGATTTCCCGATATCGGGCGACGCCCACTTCGTACGGCACCTTGGCCCGCGTGAGTTCCTGCTCCGTCGCGCCCACCATGGACACCTCGGGAATCGCGTAGATCCCGATGGGGAAGTGCGCCGCCATGGGCGGTGCTTCCACGCCTAACGCGTGACACGCCGCCAGGCGACCCTGCTCGCTCGACGTCGCGGCCAGACTGGGATAGCCGATCACGTCGCCGGCGGCAAAGATGTGCGGCACCGCGGTGCGGTACTCGACGTCCACCCCGAGGCGCCCACGTGCGTCGGCGCACAACCCCGCGCGCTCCAGGTCGAGCGGCGCCGTCGCACCTACACGCCCAACGGAAAACAGCACCATGTCGCTCACGATGCGTTTCCCCGACTCCAACTCGAGCACGGCACGATGCGCGGGTCCATCCTGTACGTCCAGGCGCGCCATCGCCTCGCCGCCGCGGAACGAAACGTTGCTCTTCCGCATCTGATGCATGAGCTCATCCACGATCTCGGTGTCGAGGAACTCCAGGGGGCGCTCGCGTTTGTCGATCACCGTCACGTCCACGCCGAGCGCCGCGAACATCGAGGCGTATTCCATTCCGATCACTCCCGCACCGACCACGGTCATCGTGCGCGGAATTCGCGCCAACCGGCAGATGTCATCACTCGTGAGAACGGTGACGCCATCCGACCCAGCACCCGGAGCCGGCGCGGCCACGGTGCCCACGGCGATGAGGATGTTGTTGGCGGACACGTCGCGCGACGCGTCACCACCGTGCACCACCAAGTGGTGAGGATCGCGAAATGACGCCTCGCCATGGAGCACATCGACGCCGTTGCGGCGCAACTGACTGGCGATAACGACCGCTTCACGGCTCACCACGTCGCTCACGCGGGCGAGCAGGACCTCCGCCGTGGGCCGCGGCGTCGCAGCGCCATCGACCGATCCGCTCGCACGCGCCGCAGCGCTCACCACCCACGTGACCGCTTCACGAAACGTCTTGCTGGGAATCGTGCCCGTGTCCAGGCACACGCCGCCCAGCGAGCCCCGCCGCTCGATGATCGCGGCACGACGCCCTAGCTTCGCCGCCTGGACGGCCGCGCGTTGTCCCGCCGGCCCACTTCCAATGCAAATCAGATCGTAGTCGAAGGTCTCGTTCACCTGAGTGTCCTGTGTGTTTGGCGCGGCCCGTGCAGTGTAGTTCGATTGGAAGGGCACACGCCGACCGTCACAATATCGGCCTCGCCCGTCGGCCACAGCAAGCGTTGAGGTCGCGGCGTGTTCCGACGATGGGCCTCCTGCTGCTGGCTGCTTGACGCGCCCGGCCCCTACCGTAGACTGAACAACATCTACTGGTCCTTGTCGCGCGTGAGGAGGTGGGTCATGGAGCGAGATCGTGTGGCAGGTGCTGCCGCATGGATTTTGGGCGTTGCGCTTGCAATCGTGTTCCTCGTGACCGGCGCCGCGAAGCTGATCGGGACGCCAACGTTCTACCTGCAGGCCTCCGCGATGCGCGGCTTTCCGGAGTGGATTCGCATCCTCGTGGGAGGGGTCGAGGTGTTGGGCGCGGTGGCGTTGCTCATGCCGCGCAGCGCCGCGTTGGGAGCCATCACCCTGGCCATCTTGATGTTCCCCGCCGCCGCAACGCAGCACATGAGTGGACAGGGCGGCTTCTGGATTCCCGTCATCATCTTCGTACTGCTGGTCACGCTTGCGTGGTTGCGCAATCCCGCGTTCATCCATTCGGTGGTCAGCTACTTCACCGAACGGCCGCACGCCGTTCTGCGCGATGGCGCGGTCGCCGGACTGATTGGCGCGACGGCGGTCGCCGTCTGGTTCTTCATCGTGGACCTGGTGGCCGGACACCCCCTGTTCACCCCCGACACGTTAGGCCGAGCGCTGTTCAGCGTCACGGGCCCGATCGGTATGCATTCCAGCGCGGCGTACGTTTCCGCCTACACCGTGGTGCATTATGCCGCGTTCATCGTAGCCGGCATCGTCGCCACGAGTATCCTCAGCCTGGCCCGCGACGAGCCGTCGATCATGCTGTTCGTCGTGCTGCTGTTCGTGGCGTTCGAAATCTGGTTCTACGCCCTGGTGGCCATCCTGCAGCACTCCACACCGCTCGGCTCGCTGGCCTGGTATCAAGTCCTCATCGGGAACGTGATCGCCGCCATCGCGATGAGTTGGTATCTCTGGCGCGCACGCCCCGTGCTCGTTGAGCAGTTGCACCACGCGTTGGACACCAGCGGCTGACCCACGCGCCCGCGGGTCCGAAGCGCGCGGGTGAGCGTGCGCTCGTGTCGCCCGACGTTAGTGCATGCCCTGGAGCATGTCGTTGACCATGCGACTTGCCTGCGGCACTGCCTTCGCGAGTGCGGTGAGCACGGCCCGCGCGGAATCGCGCATCCCCGCCGAATCGAGTGCCTCCGCCTGCAGTACCGCGATCTGGACGCGCAGCCGGCGGTTGTTGGTGGGAACGGTGATCGAGTCCAACGCGGCCAGCGCCTGCTTGGGATCCTTCCGGTCGCGCACGAGCGATTGGATGTGCATCAGAAGGACACCAGTGTCGCCGGGCATCATCTGCTGCAGCTGATCCATCAGTCGCGCGGCGGCGTCGTGCTGGCCTGCCCGTCGATCGACGTTGATGTTGTTGTACAGACCGGCCACGAGAAGACGCCTGTCGTCAATGGTGTCTCCGGTTCGCGTACCCACGCCACCGGCGTAGCTGTACACCAGGTCACCGCCGTGCTCCCCGGCCTCGAACAACACGACAACGCCGGCGATACCGACCAGCGCCGATAGAACGCGCAGACTCTTCGCCACACCTACCTTCCGTTGCGCAAACACGAGAATGCCAATCTCGATGGCCGACACGACAAGGAAGATGTTCCGAGTGTCCTCGCCATAGTCCTCGTGCACGTTCACGGCGGCGCGCACACCCGGGATGGTCTCTACGTGCTCGTGCGCATCCTCTCCTGACTGCACGGCTACCACGCTCGCGCCCGTGCCAAGGAAGATGAGCGTCGCGGCCATGGCGCCGGCGAATGAGAGGCGCGGCCCAAGCGGGAACAGCGAGACGATTCGTGCAAGCACTCCTACGATGAGGAGCGCGATCACGAAATGGACCACCTGTGGATGAAAACTGCCGAGATCGGGCACGAAAGAACTCCTGGTCGAGGCTCAGTTGGTCGAACCGCAGCGGTGGGTACACGCCGGATCTGCTACAGATGCTATGCTGACACGTCGCGCGCTACCCACGCGCGAAGCATACGTTGCGTGCGACAGACCCGTTAGCGCCAGGGCCGGGGCCGCTGACTCAGACCCGAGTCCCCTCGTACCCATGGGGTGGTCCCCCCGTTAACCTTCGCGGCGATGATTCATTTCAGGTCGTTCCACCGCGCTCCTTCCCAACTTATGTGTACGCCGACTAGCATCCGACTGTTGTCCCACGCGCTCTCGCGACCCGTGCTGTTTCCGCTTGCCTTCCTGTTCGCGGCGTTGCCTGCTGGACATGCCGCCGCACAGCAGGTGAATGTCGAGCGCCCGGGCGTGGGCGACACATCCATATTTGCTCCCTTGCCGCTTCCATCGCCTAATGTCTTTCGCCTGGCGAACGGCGCACCCGGCCCGAGCTATTGGCAAAATCGAGCGGACTACGACATTCATGCGACGCTCGACACGGCAACGCAGACCGTGTCCGGTGAGCTGACGATGCGCTATACCAACAACTCGCCCGTAGCGCTCGACCACATCTGGATGCAGGTGGAGCAGAACGCCTTCACCGATACGTCGCTGAACGCCTACGTGTTCCCGCAGCAATCGCGCTTCGGCGCCCGCGGGTTTCAGGGCGGTGACGTCATCGAGCACTTCGATGAATTGTTGAATGCCGGTCGTACGAAACCGTCGCGCCGCGTGAAGCTCGCCACGCGCGTGTGGGACACCATGCTGTACGTGGAGCTGGCCGAACCGCTCGCCCCCGGCAAGATGACCAGCTTCGACGTGGGCTGGCACTTTCGTGTCCCCGAGCACGGCGCCGACCGCATGGGGCGCGACGGCTCGCTCTACGAAATCGCCCAATGGTATCCACGCGTCGCGGTGTTCGACGACGTACGAGGCTGGAACACCGATCCGTACGTTGGGCAGGGCGAGTTCTACCTCGAGTACGGCGACTTCACGTACAGTGTCACGCTCCCCGCGGGCTACGTGGTGGCGGGCACAGGCGTGCTCACCAACCCCCGCGACGTGCTCACTGCGACCGAGGTCGCGCGCTTGGCACAGGCCGCCAAGTCGGCGACCCCTATTCACATCATCACGCAGGAAGAACTGCAGAGCGGTGCCGCGCGTCCGCGCACGGCTGGCCCCCTCACGTGGAAATTCACGGCCAAAGACGTGCGCGACGTCGCATGGGCGGCATCGCCAGAATACATGTGGGATGCCTCGAGCTGGAACGGCATCATGGCGTACGCGTACTACCGGCCGAGCGCAATCGACCCGTGGAGCGACGCGGCGGATCAGGCGCGCATGTCGATCGTGGAGTACTCCGAGCGATGGTATCCGTATCCGTGGCCGCAGATCACCGTGGCCGAAGGGCCAGTGAGCGGAATGGAGTACCCCATGTTAGCCATGGAAGCGAAGAGTAGCGATAAGTACGACCTGTACAACGTGATTACCCATGAGATCGGCCATGACTGGTTCCCCATGCTCGTGGGGAGCAACGAGCGCATCCACTTCTGGCAGGACGAGGGATTGAACACGTTCATCAATACCTTCTCCGAAGCGCGACGCTACCCGGAAAAGGGCGACCAGATGCAGCGCGCCGCCGAGCAGCGCGAGGAGATCGAGGAGACGCAGAAGCACGACGTCGATATTCCGATCGACGAGCCCGCCGACCGCATCGACCCCAACAAGTTAGGCTTCACGGAATACGACAAGACATCGGTCGGACTCCAGTTGCTGCGGCAGGAGATCATCGGACCAGCCGCTTTCGATGCCGGCTTCAAGACCTACATTCGCCGGTGGGCGTACAAGCACCCCACGCCGACCGATTTCTATCGCACGATGGAGGACGCGTCAGGCCGCCGGTTGGACTGGTTCTGGCGCGAATGGTTCGTGGAGGACGACCATTTCGACCAGGCCGTCGACACGGTGTTGGTGCGCGCGCGGGGCGACACGAACGTGATACTGGTAGGGTACGGCAACCGGTCGCGCGGTATTCTTCCGCTGCGCGTCCGACTCACGCTCTCCGACGGGTCCGCGCAGAACTACGACTATCCCGCCGAGGTGTGGAGCATGAACTCGAGCTTCTACGTGCGACGGTACGATTTCGTAGGCAAGACCATCGCGAAGATCGAAATCGATCCCGAACATCTACTCATCGATGATGATCGGTCGAACAACGTGTGGACCGCCACGCCGGCGCCCGCGGTACCGTCACGACCTTCGCCGTAGGGCTCGCCTTATCGGGGCTGAGCAACCGGAGCGGCGTCCGGTAGGCGCACGGCGACGGCGCGAATGCCGGTGCTCGGGGCGAGTGTGAAGTGCAACTCGATCGTCGTCGGCTTCGACGCATCGTCACTGCTGAATGACCAGTCCTCGATGAGCGCGCGCATGCACGACTCCACCTCGGCGGCAGCCACGCCATCCCAGGAGCGCTTGGTGACCTCGACCGTGTCCGGCACGCCCGCGCTGGATAGGCTCACGCGCACGGTCACGTCGCCCGTTAGGCGGCGGTCGTATCGCACTCCCAATTCGGTGTAGCAGTAGGCGATCTGTGCGTCGTGGTCGGCCAACTTCGCGCCCGGAACGACGAATGGACCGAGCGGCGTCTGGATGTGCTTGTCGGCCAGCGTGGCCGGCGGAAGAGGCTGGGCGTCCAGCGCGCGTGGCGCGGCTGGCGTAGCTGTCGCCGCGAAAGTCGTACCGACTGTCAGCGCGTCGCTCGGTATCGTGCGATCGATCGAAGGCTGCAGCAGCGGCGTGCGAACGGGAAGGGCAGGGATTGTGTCCTCGACTGGGGGTGCTGGCGTCGCAGCTACGGTTGCGGTAGCGACTGACGTCGCAGATACTGGCGTCGGCTCAACCACGGTCGTGGTGGCGGCCTGCGCCGTGGCCGCGGCGGGCGGACCGGATAGTTGCCGTGCGACACGCGATGCCTCAGCCAGAAGATCCACCAGCTGGCGAGCCGACGTGTCGTCCATGCGAACCACCGTCGTGCCATTTTGCTGAATGCGCAGTCCCGCACTGTCGGAGGAGAGCCACCGGTCCAACACCAAATCAGCGTCGTTGGGCGCACCGCACCGCGTCTCGGCCATGCCCGTGGTTGGCCGTTGCAGCGCACGGGCTGAATCGGCCCACGCCGCCAAAGGCGCAGCATCGAGTACCGCCGGACGAGCCAATGCGTCACGATAGCCGCGAGACATGAACAGCTGGACCTGACCAGCGTCGGTTGCCCGAACCCAGAGCACACTGCCGCTCACCGTCATCGTCCCTATGTCCCGCGGCTGAGCCTGCGCCGCACCAGTCGATCCCCAACCACACAGCAGCATTGCCGCGGAAACGAAGGCGGCAACACGATGTGGAAAACTACCAAAGCGACTGGTGAGGTCGAGGTCGTTCGTAGCGTGTGGCATGAGCGCTCTGCGCCTCTCGGCAATGACGGCGGGCACCCGGCCCCGCACGCGAATCGCGCGGGCTGCCCGTCATCAAAGAGACGAGGTGGTCGAGGCCACTGTCACCCAAATCGATCTCTGGTCACGCCTGAACTCGAATGTTGACAACTTGCCAAATCATTCTGTGATAGGCTTTTAGGCACTAATACATAACGTGGCACATAACGTATCAATCAGTCGAATTATCCCATGTTACTTAGTGCGCCGACCAACCGTGCGCCTAACACCCGTTCGAAGACCGCGATCGTATGTTCGACACTGCGCTCGATCGAGAATTCTGGGGCGCGTGCACCGGCTGCTGCAGCGAGCCGGGCCGAGAGCGCCGAGTCGGCAAGGACGCGCGCAATCGATTGGCCCAGCGCCGCTCCATCGCCTACTGGCGTCAACAGTCCGGACACGCCGGACTCGATGATTTCGGGGATGCCACCGGCGTCGGTCGCACAGATTGGCTTGCGGCAGAACAGCGCGTCGAACAGCACCGTGGGGAGCGCGTCCTGCTTCGAGCTCAGGGCAACCACGTCGGCCGCGGCCAGTATCGAATCCGCATCGGTCCGGTAGCCTGTCAGGTGGAGGGTGCCTCCAAGCTCCCGTTCGGCAACGGCATGCTCGACCGCGGTGGGCAACGGACTATCGCCGCCCCCGACCAGCAGCGCGTGAAGCGACGGCACCGAACGGCGCGCCACGTGAATCGCCTCGACGAACGTGAGTGGATCCTTTTCCGGCGTCAGCTGTGCGACCTGCACGACGAGCGGGGTCTGGCCAGGAACGCCCAACGCTTCGAGCACTCGCCGGTCGGCCGGGGCAATTGCGTGCGATTGATCTGATCCACCGTGCACAATCGTGATGCGGTCGGGCGGGATGCCGCTCGCGATCATCGCGCGCTGGGACGCGCCGGAGACTGCGATGAGCGCGTCGGGTCGTTGGTATTTCCATCGTGAGGCGAGGTTGGCCCGCAGTCTGAACGTAGCATGCCGGGTCACCACCAGCTTGGCACGCGTGGCTATGCAAGCGAGTGCGCCGAGCGCGACGCCATGTGCGCTATGTGCGTGCACGATGTCCACGCCTTCGCTTAGCACCACTCGGCGGAGGGACATGGCTGCGAACGGATCGAACTCCGAGGCCGGGCTCAACGGGATGACCGAAATGTTTGCCGCACGCGCTTTGTCGGCGAGCGGTTCGGTTGGCCGGGCGGCCACCAGCACGCGATGTCCCAGCCGTGTGAGGACTTGAGCGTGCAGCAGAACTTGGCGCTCGCCTCCGCGCCATCCACGCTCGGTGTCCAGTTCCACGACCGTAATGTGTCGCGGAGCCGAAGGCGCCTCCGCGATCATGAAGATCGCGTCGTCAGGAGTCGTTCGTACGCGGCGATGGTGCCGTCGATGGTCCGCTCGACCGAAAAATCGGCCGCACGCGCCAGACCCGCCGCCGACAACCGTGCCGCCAACCTGTGATCGGTCAGCAGTCGTGCGATCGCCGCGCCCAACGCCGCGCCATCGCCGACCGGAACCAGCAGCCCGGTGCGCTCGTTTTCGATCACCTCGGGCACACCGCCTGCCGCGGTCGCCGCCACGGGACGCCCGAAGGAGATGGCGTCGATGACCACGCCGCCAATTCCTTCGGCACTGCCGTCCGAGCTCAAGACCACGACATCCGCGGCGCGCATCAGGGAGTCCGCGTCAGTGCGGAATCCTGCCAGGTGAAACACGGCCCCGAGTGCAAGTTCGCGAACGAGCGATTCCACCGTTAGGCGCAGTGGACCGTCGCCGAGCAGGACCGCGTGCAGGTTCGGGCTCTGTGCTCGCGCCGCGGCAATCGCGCGCACGAATGTAAGCGGGTCCTTCATGGGCACGAGCGCGCCGACCATCACGACCAGCGGCGCTCCTGCCGGAACTCCCAATGTTTCCAACGTGTCGCGGGTTGCCGGCTCGACCAGGCGCTGCAGGTCCACCCCGCTGTACACGACATCGACGAGTTCGGGGTCGATGCCCACGTCGACGAGGGCGGGAACTGCTGCGCGACACACGGCGATGATGCGATGCGCTCGACGATACTTGATGCGCGTGACGACGCCCGGTCGCAAGCGGGAGGTGACGCGTCGCGCGAAGATCACTCGAGTGTCGGTTCCCAGCGCGGCTAACGCCGAGAGGGCCATGCTGTGGCCGCATTGGGGGTGGAGGATCTGCACGCCCTCGCGCGCCGCGAGGCGCCGGAGCCGCATCACCGTCCACGGCCCCCACTCGGCGAACAGGGGATTGATCGGCACCACCTCGATGCCGCGGGCGCTGGCGCGCTCCGCCAACACGGCGTTAGGCCGCAACGCCAACAGCGGGCGCCCACCGCGACGCCGGAGTCCTTCGGCCATCCAGAGGATCTGCCGCTGTCCGCCGCGCCACTCGGTATTGAGGTCCACGTACATCACGGTGAGCGGGCTCGCGCGTGCCAACGCGGTGGCTGTGGTCACGCGGCGGATCGCGGCACTGCCTCACGGACGGAAGAGGCGTCGTCGCCGGGCTCGGTGACCACGAGTACCGCGCACGGAGCCGAGCGCAGCACGCGATCGGTCACGCTCCCGAGCAACGCGCGCCGCACTCCGCCCGCTCCATGCCGGGCCATGACGACGAGATCGCTGTGCAAGCGTTCCGCGGCGGCGCAGATCTCGCGGGCCGGGTCGCCGTAAGCCACCTCGCCTCGCGTGTGCGCGCGGTCCAGGCCGTGCGCGATCAGCTCCTGCATCCACACGTTGGCATCGTCCAGCTCACCCACGCCGAGCGAAGGAATTTCCGGCTCGATGGTTCCCGACGCGATCGCCGCCAGCGATACGAGTCTGCCTAACAGGCTCTCGCTCACGACGTGGATCCCGGTGACTTCGGCTGAGAAGCGCGTCGCCAGGGCCCGGGTCCAGGCGAGTTGGCCAGGTGTGATGCCGGCTTCATCCATGGCCACCAGTAGCCGGGCCGGCGCGGCCAACGGTTCGCGCGCCAGCAAAACCGGCACCGCGGCGTCCCGGGCCACACGCTCGGCTGTACTCCCGAGCTGTTTGAGCAGGCCCGTCCGCTCGCCGTGCGCTCCAACCACGACCAGGTCCGCGCCGTATTCGGCGGCAACTGCGGCGAGCTGCTCGGCCGCGCGTCCCTCGCGGATCTCGAGCCAGATGCGTCGCACGCCCAACGAGAGGCTCAGCTCGCGCAGCCGCCGGTCGGCGCCTTCGCGCGCGGTAGTGACCAACGTTTCGCGCGGCGGGAACCGCCCGCTCAGAAAACTCGGCGGCTCAGAGGCGTCGATCGCGTACACCAATACCAGTTCGGCGTCATGCGCGAAGTCGCGCGCCACCCAGCGAGTGGCTGCGATCGACGGCCCGCTGAAGTCCACTCCAATGACCACCCTGCGCAACTGCATCACGTCGCCGGGCTCTGAACTTTGTACACGCCCGCCGCCGCGGCACCCCCAACCAGGCCGCCAAGGATGTACAGCCAAACGTGCGAGAGCGTGCCGCCGCCGGTGATCATGCTGGCGATGGCCGGTCCCGTCCCCACTGCCGGATTGAACGCGCCCCCGGACACGCCACCCACGGCGTAGGCACCTACCGTCACCGTGAAGCCGATCGCCAGTCCGTAGTAGGAATTCCCCGCCGTTTTCTCGTTCGTGGCGGTCTGGAGAACAACGAGGCAGAGCGCAAACGTGAACAGGAACTCAGCCAGCAACACCTGCATCACGGTGGCCGTAGGTCCAGGCGCGACGACGAACGATTTGCCGGTGATGACGGTTGCCAGGAGTCCCGCGACGATGGCGCCAACGAGTTGGGCGACCCAATACGGAATGACCTGCGATCCGTTGAGTTTGCCGCGCATCCACACGGACAGGGTCACGGCGGGATTGAAGTGTCCGCCGGAAATGTGGCCGCCCATGTACACCATGATCATGAGTGAGGACCCGATCGCCAACGGCGCCGCCGTGACGCCAAATACCACAGTCAGACAGACCGTGAACACCAAGAAAAACGTACCGATACATTCCGTCAGGTAGGCGCTCATCGCCGTCTCCTAGCGTCGCGGGGATGCCGGGCACCGCCACTCCTAAGCGCGTTTTGGCTCGGCGGCCCAGAGGGGGGATCATGGTGCCCGCAAACATACGTCAGATCGGGCTCGCCACCAATGGCGTTCGCGGCAATGCCCTTCGCGGCAAAACGCTTGACACAACATGCCTGAGCAACTATCAGCATGCGACGCGCGATGGGGCGCCGGCCGCGGCGCGTCGCGCAGGCCTCACACCACTCGGAGGATTCGTATGTACGGATTCGCTCGTCCCTTGCGGTTCCTCGCCAGTGCCCTGGCGGCCCTCGGCGTGGCGGCGTGCGCCGATCAGGCGCCCACCGGGATACGACCTCCCGACGCTGCGGCCCACGGCGATCGCGTTGGTCCGGGCCCCAATGGCCGCCACGTCATCGTCATGAAAGACGGCGCCAGCACGATGAACAACCTCGTGGCACAGGTCCAAGCGTTAGGCGGCCAGGTCGTTCGGACACAGCCCGACATCAACGTCCTCACTGTGCAGGGACTCACCGATGCGGCGGCGGCCGCCCTGAGCAACCGGGGCGACGTAGATGGCATTCGACAGGACGAATCGGTCCGGATGATCCCGCCGCGCGACCGGATCATTGGCCGGGTGATGCAAGCGCAGTCGGGTCAGAGCGGCGCCGCGTTCTTCACGCAGTTCCAATGGAACATGCGCCAGATCCGCGCCGACAAGGCGTGGGCGGTGACGAAGCAGGGGACGGGAGCACTGGTATGCATTCTCGATACCGGTATCGATCCGAACCACATCGATCTGCAAGGAAAGGTGGACCTGGGCATTAGCACGTCGTTCGTCGCGGCCGAGCCTGACATTCTCGATCGCAACTTCCACGGCACGTTCGTCTCGGCGCTGGTGTCGTCTAACGGGTTAGGCATCGCGTCGGTGGCCCCGGATGCGCGGTTGTGCACGATCAAGGTGATCGACCAGACCGGCAGCGGGTCCTTCTCCGATTTGATCAGCGGTATTATGTACGCCGCGCAACACGGGGCGGACGTGATCAACATGAGCCTGGGCGCGTACGTGCAAATCCAGACGCGCTCGGACGTCGAGCTCATCGTAGCGCTGCAACGGGCAATCGATTTCGCGAAGCGGCGCGGCACGGTTGCCGTGGCAGCGGCGGGGAATGACACCGCAAATCTCGCCCGCGACGCGCGCAACGTGATCGAGATTCCGGCACAGTTGGCCGGAGTGATTAGCGTGGGTGCTACCGCGCCGGTGAACCAACAGCATTTTGACGCCATCGCCAGTTACTCGAACGTCGGCTTCCCGGGCGTGGACGTGTTTGCCCCGGGCGGCGATCTGGTGGCCGGCGGCGTGCTGCAGGACCTGATCATCTCGGCGTGCAGCGGGCTGGTTCCGGGCTGCGAGTCGGAGCAAACCTACGTCCTCGGCGCAGGAACGAGCTTCTCATCGCCTCACGTCGCCGGTGAGGCGGCGGTCATCAGCTCGGATTTCCCACGCGATCCGCGCGTGGACAAGGTCACCGCCTGCATCGAGCGCACCGCCGATCATCCGCGCGGCCTATTCATCGATCCGCTCTACGGATTCGGCCGGATCGATGTCCTGCGTGCGGCCATCTGCGGCGGGAGGCATTGATCTGGGAGTTGGTGGTTGGTAATTGGTAGTTGGCAGTTGGTGACGCCCGCCGTTCATCGTGACCGACCACCAACTACCAACCACCAACCACCAACCACCAACCACCAGCCCGGAACCACCAGCTACCCCCGTTCCGTACTCCACATCTCCGAACGCAGCAGCGACTGCTCGAGCAGGTTTGTCTCCGCGTCCAATCGGCCGAGCGCACGGATCACGGCCAGCGTCGCCCACGCTTCGGCATCCAATCCCTCGTCGTTTTCCCAGATCAGTTCGCGAGTCATGTACGTGTGCAAGCGTGCGCGCGCCGTTGGGCCAACGTCGCGCTGCACCGCACGGAGCGCCGACAGGTACACGTGTTCGCTGCCGAGCCAGCGGTCTAACGATCGGCGATGCTCGCCCGCCGCGCCTGCGACGAGGGCGACGCGTGCCCCGGTGAGCATGAGGCGAAGCACCCGGCGCTGGGGTCCCGTGAGCTCGTGGATCTCGGCGTCGAATTCGGCGAGGATCGGACAGAGCGCGATACGACGTTCCGATTGGATAACGCGCACGATCGCCCCTGCGCGAGTTGACGGCGGCGTGGGCTGCGATGAATCTGGTCGCGTGTAACTACGACGCGCGTCACTGCAGCTTTCATCACGCGGGTTGCATCGATTCGACATTGGGTTGCTCTCGGCTGCGGCACAGGATTCTCGAAAGTCCGCCGCAATCGAGGCGCGGCGCGGGGGTCGAGAGCAAGAAGCGCTGATCGTTCCGGTCACACAAGCTGCAATAGTCCCTAGTGGCGACGACTAGGGGAAACCCTAGGAGGCCCGCAACAGCCGGCCGCCTTGGCCTACCGTGAACTCTAGCCGTGGTGTATATACGTTTCGTTAGACCAGCTGCTGTCGCGATCGAGCATGACTCAGGACGCCCCGGTGCGCTCTGCCGGTCTACACGCGGGCCGCAGCAGACCTTCAAAGCAATACGACGTGTGCAATCGCAAATCCTTCTCAAGGGGGGCGAGATGGCGTCGACAGAGAGCAACGACCACGAAATCACCGTGACCCAAGCTCAGGCACTCGCTCGAGCGTTCAGAGAGCGGAATCCACGCGCTGAGCGCGCCGGCCACTTCGGGCGACGCGCCATCGAGAAGCTGCTCGCCCATCCCGGCTGCGAAGGCATTCGCATTTATCACGGTGCTCACCCTGATGGCCGCGCAGCGCTCGTCATGGTGGGAGTCGATGCCCGCAACAAGGACCTCGTCGATGGTCCGGTGCTAGATGAACACAAGCCGTGTCCTCCAAATTGCGACGCGGGGTCGCCGCTCAACTCGTAGCACAACCGGAGAGCGCCGCTGTCCAACGTCGCAATCTTCATTCAGCTCCTGCCGCTGTTGATCGTCGCGGCGAGGCTGCCCCAACGACTGAGTCCAGCCGCTGCACTCACCGCGTATGCCTTCGGCGTCAGCTTCGTCGAGGATTGCGTTGGGTGGTGGCTGAGCCGTCACGGTGCGCCAAATCTGTGGTTTCTGCACCTGGCGATGCCCGTGTTCCCGAGCCTGCTCATCTGGGCGTTGTCGCTCTGGCAGCGATCCGACGTGAGCCGGTTGGCGTTTCGGCTTACGATTCCGCTTTTCGTTGTCACGTGGGCCATACTGCTGCTTCATGTCGAGCGACTGCCGGACTATAGCTTCGTGGGAGGACCGATTCGGTCCGTGTTGCTCGTGACGCTGGCGTGCTATACGCTGGTTACGAATGCCCGCCAATCGCTGAATCCGGTGTGGCGCGCGGATTGGTTCTGGATTTCCTCCGGATTACTGCTCTCGTTCTCGGCGCGCGTCGTTCTCACGCCTATCTCGGCGTCGTTGGTCAACTCCGCGCCCGCCGAGCTGATCCGAATGGATGTTATTTTCAACGCAATCGATGTAATCGCCACTCTGCTCGTCTCGTGGGGGGTCTTCTGCGCGAAGCGGGAATCAGCCTCTGGTGGATTTTCATCGCCGCACTCTCGGTCGCGGGTATTCTCACGGCCGCGATCGTGACGTCGATCATCATCCAGCAGCGACGCTACCTGGCCACCACCCGGTCGTTCAGCGGACGGCTCCTCGCCGCGCAGGAGGAGGAGCGCGCGCGGATTGCTCGAGAGCTGCACGACGACATCATTCAGCGCGTCGCCTTACTGGGCCAGTCGCTCGACCAGCTCGCGGACGTCTCGCAACGAGACGACCGGAACGTCGAACGGCGCGTGCGTGGCCTTCGCGCCGAGCTCGTGGACTTTGCGGATGAAATCCGCTCGCTCGCGCACCGTATGCACCCGCCGGTCCTCGAGCATCTCGGCTTGCCGGCCGCGCTCTCGACGCTCGCTGGCGAGATGTGGTCGATGTCGCATATTCGTGTGCGTCTGGATCTCGAGGACAGTCCTGTCGAAGTGCCGCCGGCCGTTGCAGCGGCGCTGTACCGCATCGCGCAAGAATCCCTGCGCAACGTGGCCAAGCACGCGCGCGCATCGAGCGCGATGCTCCGACTCGCGCGCTCCGAGGGTGGTGTGCAGCTGGTCGTGGAAGACGATGGCGTAGGCTTCGATGCAAACGCGCCGCGCGGCACGCCGACCGATGGGCGACCTGGCATCGGCCTCACCAGCATCACCGAGCGCGTCCGACACTTCGACGGGCGCGTAAGCGTGCAGTCGCGTGCCGGCGCGGGCACGCGCGTGACCGTGTGGATTCCGCTCTCCGAGTCGGTCGCGTGACCGCGCGCCCACGCCTGCTGCTGGCTGATGATCACTCCCTGCTCTGTGAGGGACTGCGCGCCATCCTGGAACCCGACAACGATGTCGTGGCCATCGTGCACGACGGTCGCGAGGTGATTTCCGCCGTCGACAAGTTCACGCCCGATCTCGCCGTGCTCGACATCTCACTCCCCGGGCGCGATGGGATCGCCCTCGCGCGTGAGCTTCACGACACACACCCGACCGTGCGCGTGATGATGCTGACCATGCATGCGGACCGGTTGTATGCCGACGAGGCGCTTCGCGCGGGCGCGCAGGCATTCGTTCTCAAGCTCGCGTCGGGCTCCGAGCTCCGCTTCGCCGTCACCGAGGTGATGGCAGGTCGCACGTATGTCACGCCGCTCCTCGCGCTCTCGACGGGCGCACCCGCGCCTGATGAAACGGGCGCGTCATTGGTCACCGATCAGCCGCCGCTCACTCCACGCCAACTCGAGGTCCTCCGCTTCGTGGGGCGTGGGCTCACCAATGCCGAGGTGGCGCAGGAGATGGGCCTCAGCGAGAAAGCCGTGGAGTTTCACAAGACGCGTATCAAAAAATCACTCGGTCTCAGCAGCAATGCAGCCCTGCTCCGGTACGCGGTGGCGCACGATATCGTGTAACTTGCGGTCGCGACGCGGAGGGTCCTCGCGTGTCCGCACCCCTTTCCTTTCCGGCGTCGCGCGCACAGTTTCCTCTTGCCGCGCGGACGGTCCGCCGGCCCCGTCGCTCGTCGGAATCGCATGGAGAGTCGATGCTCTGGCCTTTTGTCGCCGTGTTCGCGGTCGGTGCCTGCGTGATCGTGTACTCGTTCGCGTTGGGTGTTGGATTGCGCAAGTTCGTTCCCGCCGTGGTGCTGTTCCTGGTGGGCGTGGCCCTGGTGGGCGGATCCATGTTGGCCGGAACCCGCCTCAATAATTCACGCCACGGCGTCACCGTGTACGAGGCGCCCGAGCTCGAGCATCCAGCGCGTTAGACCGCTGCCCGGCGAGTGAACGGCCGCGCGACAGGTATTTCCTGACGCGCGGCCGTTCTCGTGTAGGTCTTTCGCCGCGAATCGTCCGGCAAAATGCGCACGCCGGATCGTGTGATCCCCGACGGCCAGTGGTGACCCGCCGGCCTACTATACCGGGGTACAACACACACGACCTCGGAGGAGCATGACCAAGCTCAAACTGCTTGCCGCGATGGCCACTGTCGGAGCGTTGGGCGCGGTTGTCATTGTGAATACCGGTGCGCGCAAGTCCGCCGCCATCGACCGCATTGACTTCACCACGATCGCGCCGCGCCCAACCGATGTCTACGCCGCGCGCCTCGCCCCCGCATCCGAAGCGCCCATCAAAGAGTTCGTCATTCCCATAGAAGACGACACGATCGAGATCGCCAAAGGCGTGCGCTACGTGGGCTGGACGTTCGGTGGCACCGTGCCAGGACCCGCCCTGCGCGTCCGGCAGGACGACCGCGTCAAGATCTCCGTGGTGAACAAGACGGACATGCCACACTCGATCGACTTTCACGCGGCTCGGATTCCGCCTAACGTAGCATACCGGATGATCCTGCCGGGCCAGACGATATCGTTCGAATTCACGGCGCGCGACCCGGGTGCATTCCTGGTGCACTGCGGTACGCCGCCGGTGACGTTGCACCTGATGCAGGGAATGTATCTGCCAATGATCGTGGACCCGCGCGACGGATGGGGCACCAAGGCGGACAAGGAGTTCGTGCTCGTGCAGAGCGAGTTCTACACCGACCACGACACGACCGCGAAGATGGATGTGCCGAACCTCGCCGCCTCGATGGATCGCCGTCCGACGTACGTGGCGTTCAACGGAAGGGCGTTCCAGTACAAGGAGGCGCCGCTGCAGGTCAACGTGGGCGATCGCGTCCGCTTCTTCGTCATCAACGCCGGGCCGAATTTCGCGAGCGACTTCCACGTCGTGGGCACGGTATTCGACCGCGTCTACCCGGATGGCGATCCGCGCCACGCGCTGAGGGACGTACAGACCGAAGTCGTTCCGCCGGGCGGCGGCGCGGTGTTCGAGACGGTGTTCGCGGCCGACGAGAACGGGGAAGGGATATATCCGTTCGTGACGCATGCCTTCGCTGACGCCGACCGCGGCGCCGTAGGGATGATCCGCGTAGGCGAGCCGAAACAGTTCGCGACCATGTCGCACTGATCCCCTGTTTTCCGATGCGAAGCGCCGGTAACTTACGGCCCTCGCGTGAGGGCGCGTCCGCTCCGGACGCGCACGCACGTTT
>JANWIF010000147.1 GCA_025450035.1 Gemmatimonadaceae bacterium | reverse complement strand
GTGGGACACCGGGCGCCGAGCTGGTCATCCAGCTCCTGAGCCTGGCCGTCGTCATCGGCGTCGTCGTGTACATCGTCGTTCGGCAACGCGGCGGACTCGCAACCTCGCGTTTCGCCGCCACACCGCCGTCGCGCCAGCTCACCCTTGCCGACGTGGGCGGCGCCCGCGAGGCGCGCGCCGATCTGAGCGACGTCATCGCCTACCTCGCTGATCCGGAGCGCTACCACGTCCTCGGCGCACGATGCCCACGCGGCGTTCTCCTCGTCGGGCCGCCGGGAACGGGCAAAACCTTGCTCGCCCGCGCCGTCGCCGGCGAGGCAGGCTGCCCCGTCATCGTCGCCGCCGGCTCGGATTTCAACGAGATGTACGTGGGCGTGGGCTCGCGCCGCGTGCGCCAGCTCGCGAAACGTGCGCGGGAACAGGCGCCGTGCATCGTGTTCATCGATGAATTCGATTCCATCGGTGGACGCCGCGGTCGCGCCAATCGCTCGGGAGAGGAAGAGGTCACGCTCAATCAATTGCTCGTCGAGTTGGACGGCATGGAGGGCAACGAAGGCGTGGTATGGATGGCGGCCACCAACCGCGAAGACATGCTCGATCCGGCCGTGAGACGCCCGGGGCGATTCGACCGCGTCGTCGAAGTGCCGCTGCCTACCGTGATCGATCGCCTGGAAATCTTGCGCGTCCACGCAGCCGGCCGGCCGTTAGACGCCGACGTGGACCTGGAGCGGTTGTCACAACTCACCGTCGGTCACTCCGGTGCCGATCTCGCCAATCTGCTCAACGAAGCCGCGATCGTCGCCGTGCAGGACGGCTGCGACCGCATCACCAATGCCCACGTCGAGCAGGCGCGCGACAAGGTGCTGCTCGGCCGCGTTCGCGCCGGCGTCGTGATGGGAGCGAACGAGCGCCGGCTCATCGCGCTGCACGAAGCGGGACACGCCGTCGTTGGACTCGTGGCCTGCCCGGATGACCGACTGCACAAGGTTACCATCGAGCCGCGCGGCCGCTCCCTGGGGGCGGCCCACTTCGCCCCCGAATCCGACCGACACGTCCACCCGCGGTCCTACCTCGAGGGTGTGATCGCCAAAGCGCTCGGCGGCCGGGCTGCCGAACTCGTGTTCCTTGGGCCCGACGCCGTCCCCACGGGCGCCGGCTCCGATCTCGTGCACGCGACGTCAGTCGCCCGCCGCATGGTCGCCGAGTTCGGCATGAGCGACGAGATCGGACTCATCAGCGCCGATCCCACGGCGCCCGGCGGACCACCGAGCGCGCAACTGCAGGGGGAGATCGACCACGCGGTGCGAACCCTCATCACCGCCCAGGCGAATCGCGCCCAGGGCATCATTCATGCGCACCGGAGCGCCGTCGAGGCTATCGCCACGTCGCTGCTCGAGCGCGAGATCCTGACGGCCGACGAGGTCTTCGAGATCGCCGGCGCCCACGGCGTGGCCTGCGCGCCGACAGCGGCCTAACGGGAGGAGCGACTGCCGATCGCGCGGCGCGTCACAGTCGCGGCGCGACCGCGAGTTCCAGCTCGAAGCTGAATCGCGTTCCTTCGCTGGGGCCCGTATCCACGCGCAAATCGCCCCCCATCGCCGTCACCAGCTTGCGGCAAATGGACAACCCCAGACCGGCGCTCGAGAACGTGTATTCCCCCGCGTTGCGCCGGCGGCGGAACGTCTCGAACAAGCAGCCCATGACCTCCGGTGGAATGCCGCGTCCGGTGTCCTTGACCGCGAATTCCAGGCGCGTGCGCGAGAGCTGCCGGGCGCCCAGCTCCACGTGACCGTCGGCCGTGAACTTGAGCGCATTCGTCGTCAGGTTGAGCAACACGCGATTCAGCGCGCCGGGATAGCCTAACCGGAAGTCGGAGTCCGGCGTCGTCAGGTGGACCGTCAATCCCTTCTCCTCCGCCATCGGCTGCACGATGTCGCGCACGGAGCGCAGCAGGTCCGCCACCGAGAAGGGCACCGGCGCGAAGTCCACCAGCCGGTCGCCGCCTCGCGCTAACTCGATCACGTCGCTGGCCATCGCGCTCAAACCGAACGCGGCGCTGTAGATCAATCCGAGCTGCCGCTCTTGCACCGAATTCACCAAGCCGCTCTGCGCCTTACGCAACGTCTCCGCCAGAAACAGAATAGACGCCAACGGCGACCGAAGGTCGTGCGCAACTTCGACGATCAATTCCAGACCGCCCGCTCCTGACAGGCGCGAGGCGAATCGGTGCGCCTCATCGCGATCCAGCGCCGACTGCACCCGCTCCACCGCGCACAACAATGCGACCACGTCGCTCGCCGCCACCGTGTCCCGCAGCGCCGACAACTCCTGCATCAACGTCGCACGGAACAGGTTGAGCACGCGCTGCACCGGAACAGCCGGCGCCGCGCGCTCGAGCACCGGCGCCTCGCCGCTCGCCGCCTGCGTGACGGCCGCGAATAGTGCGTCCAACTGAAAGCGAAGATCCTCTGCCTGTGTACCCTGCTCGACCGCCTGCGGAGACACGGCCACCCGATCCGCGGCGCGACGGAGTGCTTCGCGCAGCAGCTTCGGGATCAATGAGTCGGGAACGGCGAGCGTCATGATGGGAGCGTCGGCGCGTATCGCGCCGCTCCCGCCCGATGAGCGCTGAACGTGCTCCGGCTCACGCGCCGCGGCCGTCGCGCGAGGGACGCGAGAACTCACTCAGTGGTGCCTGTTAGTTCGTCACGCCGCACGTTGTGTTTCTCCATTAGCCGGTACAGCGTCGTGCGATCGATGTTCGCCAGCCGGGCAGCGCGCGACATGTTCCCGCCCGCCCGCGCCGAGAGACGCGTGAGATACTCCTTCTCGAACTCCGCGATCAGACGATCCTTCGCGGCGTGATACGGCTCATCCATCATCGACATGGGCAGCGCACTTCTCGCCGCGGGAACCGGTCCGTCATCATACACCGGTATGTCAGACGGTTGGATCGGCTGTCCTGGCTCACTCAATACCGCCACGTGCTCGATCACGTTCTGAAGCTCGCGCACGTTGCCCCGCCACGGGCGCGTCCGCAAAAAATCCATCGCCGAGTCCGTCAACTTCGGTTGCGCGTCGCCCGGCAGGCGATGACGCGCCCAGTAGTGCGCAAGAAAGTGGTTGGCCAGCAGCGGAATGTCCTCAAGCCGCTGGCGCAGTGGCGGCAGCTTGATCGGAACTACACGCAACCGGTAGAACAGATCCTCTCGTAGCACGTTCTTGTTGACCGCATCTTGCGGATCGCGATTCGTGGCCGAGATGAAGCGCACGTCCACCACCGCATCCTGTTGCTCGCTCCCCACGCGCCGCACCACACCGTCCTGTAACACACGCAGCAGCTTTGCCTGAATGGGATGCGACATCTCCGTCAGCTCATCGAGGAACAGTGTACCGCCGTTGGCCGTCTCCAATAGCCCCGGCTTGTCTCGATCTGCGCCCGTGAAGGCCCCCTTCCGGTGGCCGAACATCTCACTTTCCAGAAGCGGCTCGGGCAGTGCAGCGCAGTTGATCGGCACCATCTTGCGGCTCGCGCGCCGGCTGTGATGGTGGATGAATTGGGCGATGACTTCCTTGCCCGTCCCGCTCTCGCCCGTGATCATCACCGAGGCATCGGTCGACGCGACCTTCCGCGCCAGCTCCACCGCTCGCCGAAACGCCGGCGATACACCCAGCAGTGTGATCTTGTCGCTATTGCCGCTTTGTTGTACCAACTGCAGCCGAAGATCGCTGGTCTCCCGCGCCACCATCACGGCGTGCGACGCGCGGCCAACCAGTACTTGCAGATGCGTGGCAGAGAACGGCTTGGGGAGATAGTCCCACGCCCCTGCACGCAGCGCCTCGATGCTCGACGTCACGCTCGGATTGCCCGTCATTACGACGACAATGGTATCGCGATGCGTCTCCAGCGTCGCCTTCAGAATGTCGATGCCCGACACCGGCGTCAGATACAAATCCACGAGCACAATATCGAATTTGCGCCGACGCACCATCTCCAGCCCTTCGTCCCCCCGGCCGATGAAGGTGACGTTGTAACCATCCAGCTGTAGCACGCTCGCGCACCCCTCGCGCAGCGTACGGTCGTCATCCACTACCAGGATGCGTATGCTGGCTTTTACATCCGCGGGAATGGACAGCGGATCGCGTGCGGCAGCCTCTGGCGGCGGCGCCGCTGGCGGCGCGTTGTCCGACTCTTCAACGAACGGCATCGACATGCGGAAGTCTCCTCTGTGTCGCCTCGATCATGTACGCCGGCGCGGTTACACCGGCGCGGTAGGTCCGGACTCCGTCGTTGGTCCCCAGCCACAGCGCCTGTCAGCCATATGCTACATCGCTGTTGGCAAGAAACAACATGATGTAGATCACACGAGGCGCCTTAAGGTCACAACGCCCAACGCAAATTAGAGCATCTTCATCGTCAGAGTACGACTCGATGAGCTCGGGGTCGTCCATATCGGTGCCCCGAGTGCTGTACAACGCGTTGCGGATTATATAGATATGCGACTCGCGAACATCTAACGCGGCGGATCCTCAATAGTGGAGCCGGCCCAACAGCCATAGAACGCAAAGCCAGCCTCTCCGGTAACGTGATACTGCGAGCAGGCCCCGAGTGTATATCCTTGCTCGCGCGAGTCGCACACGCGTTTCTTGGCTCGGTGTTGCTCGCGTCATGTTGCTGACTGTTAAGTAGTTGACCACCTCGCAGGCAGCTCGCGCGCGATCGCCAGCGTACCGAAGTGGGCCTGGATTTGCATCCCTCGACGAGGCGTTCCGGCGTGCCGGCTGCGCCGACAGAAAGAGAATCACGTGAACGTCGATTCCCCCTCGAGACTCGGTTTCGAATGACCGGCAACTACGTCCCTTCAAATCTTCCACTAGATCCGAACCGCGACCCCAACGCGCTCGCGTTTCCCCCGCAGGCGTGGCCCCCGACCGCATGGGGATCTTCGGCAACAGAAGAAGCAGGGGTCCCTTGGTCGCGCTATTTCGCTGCGCTTCGCCGCTACAAGTGGCTCATCCTGATCGTGGTCATCGTCGGCACCATCGGCGGTATCGCGGTTACCCGCTTCATGGCGCCCGAGTACCAGACACAGGGCCAGATCTGGATCAACGACACCGGGGCCCAACGGGGTGCCACCGCCGGCCCGGTGCAGGCCGATGAGCTCCTGGCTACCGGCGCCTGGGCGGACCTGCTCAAAAGCTCGACCATTATGGACCGCGTGGTAAAGCGCATGTCGCTCTACCTCTGGCCGGTCGACCTCGCCGACTCGGCGGCATTCGAAGGCTTCGAACCCGGACCCGGCTTCCGTCCAGGGAGCTACAGCCTCCGTATCGATCCCACCGGGAGCAAGTACACGTTGGCTAACGAGGAGGGAACCGTAGAAGAAGCCGGCAACGTGGGCGATTCCGTTGGGCGTCGGCTGGGATTTTTGTGGGTTCCGCGACCGTCCGTACTCGGTCGCGGCCACACGATCGGCTTCACAGTCGCGAATCCGCGCGACGTGGCAGCCGGTCTCATGACGCGCATGGATGTCACGCTCCCCGAGCGGAGCGCGTTCCTCAAGATCACGATGACGGGGCGCAGTCCGCGACGCACGGCCGCCATCCTCAACGCGGTGATGTCGGAATTCGTCACCACCGCTGGAGAGCTCAAGCGCCGCAACCTCGAGCAGAGTGCCGGGATGCTCTCCGAGCAACTCGACACCGCCCGGAACAATCTTCGCGAAGCCGAGTCGTCGCTGCAGACCTTCCGCCAGAACACCATCACGCTGCCCGCTGAAGGAATGCAAGCGCCAGCCGATCCCGTTCTCGGCGCCGCCGCACCGGACCCGGCAGCGGGCAATCCGGTACTCGGAAATTTCTTCAACGCCAAGTTCCAGCTCGAGCAACTGCAACACGACGAAGGCGCGCTGCAGGCGTTGATCAAGAATCCCAGCGCGATCAACGCGGATGCGTTCGTGCCCATTCAATCGGCGCGCGAATCGCCAGCGCTCCAGTCCGCGCTTCAGGATCTCTCCAAGCGCGAGACCGAGCTGCGCACCGAACGACAGATCTACACCGAACAGCACCCCACGGTGCAAGCGACCCTCGCCGGGATTCAGGTCATGCGAACACAGACCATTCCGTCGATCCTGCGGCAGCTCGTGGGTCAGCTGCAATCGCGTGAGGCGGACCTTCAAGGGCAGGTCATCACATCCGGGAAGCAGTTGAAGGACATTCCGCCGCGCACCATTGAACAGATGCGTCTCACGCGCGACGTGGCCACGAAGTCGCAGTTGTTCCAGATGCTGCAGGCGAGGTTCGAGGAGATGCGACTCGCCGAAGCGAGCGCCATCCCCGACATCAGCGTACTCGACACCGCGGTGGCGCCGCTGCTCCCGACGAAGAACACCGCGCCCAGCATCATCGCGCTTGCATTGGTGGCGAGCCTGGGCGGCGCGCTGGGCCTCGCGCTCCTGCTCGATCACACCGATCCGCGCTTCCGCTACCCCGAGCAGGTGACGACCGATCTCGGCCTAACGATCCTCGGCGCCGTGCCCGGCATCAAGCGCGCGCGCAGCGGAGAGCCCGATCCCGAAGAGGCCGCGCAAGTGATCGAAGCCTTCCGCACGATACGCATGAGCCTTTCGAACTCGTACGGCTCCGGATCGATCGCGTTCACCATTTCCAGCCCGGGCGCGGGCGACGGCAAGTCGCTCGTGTCATCCAACCTCGCGCTTTCGTTCGCCGAGGCCGGGTACCGTACCGTGCTCGTGGATGGCGACACGCGGCGCGGGCAGCTTCACGCGATGTTCGGCGCCAATCGCCGTCCCGGCCTGCTCGACTATCTAGGTGGAGACGCGCCGCTCGAGAGTGTGCTCCGCACCACCACGCACGAGAAGCTCGCGCTCATCCCGTGCGGCACGCGCCGGCATCGCGGCCCCGAGCTGCTGCATTCGCAAGCGATGCTGCAGTTGATGGCCGAGTTGCGCTCACGCTACGACGTGATCCTCGTCGACAGCCCACCGCTCGGCGCCGGCGTCGATCCGTTCGTTCTTGGTGCGGCGACGGGAAACTTGCTGCTCGTGCTTCGGACCGGCACCACCGACCGCCGCATGGCCGACGCCAAGTTGAAGCTGCTCAAGCGCCTCCCCATTCGCATTCTGGGCGCGGTGCTGAACGACATCCGGGCACAGGGCGTCTACCGGTACTACACGTATCTCTATGGCTACACCACCAGCGAGGATGACGAATTGCCGCAGTTGGCGCCGCGGGTGGGAGAGCTCACCGGGAAAACCTGACGGGAAGATAGCGCCTAACTAAACGCGAGCGGCTCCAGCCACGGATACTGCGTCCGCGCCGGCCCCGTTTCCGTTCCAGACGATGCGACGTGGCGTTCGGTGCTACAAGCAGGATCGAGCGGGAACCTCTTCAAACGCCCGGATTGGTGCGCCCGATTCGTCGGTGCGGAGATAGCGGAGTGCGGTGGTGGCCCGAAGTAACATCTCAACCGCATCCACGCTGGACTCCGAAAAATCCGGCACTGCGCAATAACCGGCGCGAATTTTGAGTTTGTGCGCCGAGTCACCGATCGCGGCCGGTTCAGCATCCATTGTCTCTTGGATGCGCTGCATCATGCGGACGGCGCCGTCGCCGCGGGTGGATGGCGCGATGATCGCGAAATCGGTTGGGCCAAGGCGGCCAATGGCATCCGACACTCGCCCGGAGCGGCGAACGACAGCACCGAGGTATTCGATGACGTGTTCCGTGTGGCCATTGAGCGGCCGCTCTTCCATCTCGAACGCTTCCGCTACGGGCGCAAACGCCACGCAGGCGATGGCCGAATGAAGTCGCTGCGCTTCCGCAGAGATCTCACGGGCGCGACGGACCAGGCCGCGCATGTTGTACAGACCCGTGATCGGATCGAGCAGGCTCTCCGAGCGAAGGCGGTCCGCCTCACGCTTGCTGCGCATGAATGCGTCCAACTTGAGCAGCAGGACTTCGCCGTCCAACGGCTGACTGGCGAACTCCCAAGCGCCGGCCTGGAAGGCGGCGAGCCGTTGGGCGCGCTCGGCCGGACCCGAAGTCGTGATGATGATCGGAGTCGACGCGTTGAATCGCACGTCGTCGAGGAGTTGTGTACAGACATCTGCGCCGCTCATGTCGGGCAGGCGGATGTCCATGATCACGAGATCGGGCTGCGCACTGCGAGCCAGGTCCAAGACCTGCTTACCCGTGTATGCGCGCAGCACAGCGTATCCGTTCGGGCCAAGAATGCTCTCCAACGACCGCGCCGACCATTCTTGATCGTTAGCAAGAAGCACGAGCGGCGGTCGGGACGACTTCTCGTTTTCGGACATAAACACCGAGGAGTGGTGCGGTCGGCGCACCGGCAGGGTTGGACGGCGAGATGGGAAGTCGACGACGTGCAGTCGCGTGCCGCAACAGCATGCAGAACTCATGCGGAGTCACAACATATTATCTAATCCATTATACGATATTGACTTATCTATCGAGCGCTCCCGAGCGAGCGGCGAGATTTGCCGCATAGGTGCTACAGGAGCGATGTGGTGGTGAGACGAGCATGCTGGCCCTTGGGGCGCTATTGCTGGTCAAGCACCTGCGTGTTAAAGGAGGCGACTTCACCGAAGTTAGACGGTCCGACATGCTTGAGTGTGAGACGGATGTAGTATGTCGCCATATGTTATGTTGTGTCGCTGCTACAAAATCAAACCAACCGAGCCCTTCAGTCTCCGGGCCTCGAATGCATGAACTGGCTTCGCCGCAAGAAGTTCCGCGCCTTTCACCAAAACCGGAGGGCTAGCACAAGTGGTGCAATGTCACGGGAACACTATGCCGCCATTTTATCGCTGGGGGACTCGCTGCGTGGTACGACGCGCGAGATACCTTGTTGCCTTCGCCGCGGCGCTTGCCGTCACGTCGACCGCTCTCCTGGCGCAGCAGACGGCGCCGCAGGCCACCGCTCATGACACCGCTTCCGCGTCGCGGTCGCAGTTGGAGGCTGAGGCAGCCCGACTGGAGCACGACGCCCAAACCGCTAGCGACCCCAAGGTACGCTCGGCAGATCAGGAGCAGGCCGCAGTGGTCCGGCAGCGCCTTCGCGACGGTGACTTTCAGGTGGGAGACCGCATCGCGATGATCGTGCGCGGCGACTCCACCTTGAGCGACACCGTGGCCGTGCGGGCCGATCGAGTCATTCAGCTCAAGAGCCTTCCTCCCATTTCCCTGCAAGGCGTACTGCACTCTGAACTCGCTGCTTACTTAACAAAGCAGCTCGGACAGTATCTAAAGAATCCGCAGGTCCAGGTCACGCCGCTGGTGCAGATCGCCGTTGTCGGATCGGTCGGGCATCCAGGCTTCTTCTGGGTGCCCTCGGATCTGACGCTAACTGACGCGATCATGCTCGCCGGTGGCCCTACTCAAGTGTCCGACTTGAACAACACCACGGTCATCCGGGAGAACAAGGAGCGGCTCACAAGCGACCAGGTTCAACAGGCCTTCGCGTCCGGCACGACCCTTGATCAGTTAGATGTGCGAGCGGGCGACCAGATCACGGTGCCCGAGAAGGGGAAGCATGACTGGCTCAGGGTGGCGCAAATAGCGGCCATTCTGGCCGGTCTTACCGTCAGCATTCTGGCGCTTAGTCGCCACTGAGCAGACATGCTTTGGGAAGATACCGGGGATGTGTGGGCCAGCGATGCGATTCGCGTTCGGGTAACCGACCGTCGGCGCACGCACGGCGCATCGGGTGAGCGGGCGCGGCGTATGACGCCCGCGGGCGCGATCTCATTCGGCGAAGCCGTGCGGCCAATTGAGTTGGTCAGGGAGGTAAGCGTGGGGCGTTCGTGGGCGCGGCGCGAAATCCAGCCCCGGCTCCGCTCCGAGCTGCTCAACCGTGCCGTCAATACCGTGCTAGCCGTTGTGGCGTTGCTCGCGCTGTCGCCGATTTTGCTCCTCATCGCGCTCGCCATCAAGCTGAGCTCGCGCGGCCCGGTGCTATACTCGCAAACGCGCGTTGGCCTGGATCGGCGCCGGGGGCGCGTGGATGCATTGTACGACCGTCGCGAGCAGGATGCCGGCGGTCGCATGTTCACGATCTACAAGTTCCGCTCGATGTACGTGGGCGCGGAACAGCAGTCCGGCGCCGTGTGGGCCACCGCCGACGATCCCCGCGTAACGCCCGTCGGTCGGTTCCTCCGTCGGGTCCGCCTGGACGAGCTTCCGCAACTCGGAAACGTCATCAAGGGCGACATGAACATTGTCGGCCCTCGCCCCGAGCGGCCAAGCATTTTCGCGCGCCTGCGCGCCGACATCACCGAGTATCCGCTTCGCCAGCTCGCACGGCCCGGGATCACTGGTTGGGCGCAGATCAACCACACCTACGACTGCTCGGTGGACGACGTACGGACGAAGGTGCGGTACGATCTCGAGTACCTGCAGCGTCAGTGCCTAACCGAGGACCTCAAGATCATGGTCAAGACGGTGCCGGTGATGCTGTTCAGGAAGGGAGGCTGGTAAACGCTCCGGAAGCGCCGGGCCATTGGTCAGGCGCCTACCCTCGATGTTCGTACCACGTGCGACGTGCCCCGTCCCCCTTACTGTCTGCTCAGTACGTCCGGGCGACGCGTGGGTTCCCACGTTGGCATGCGCTGGCGGCGGAAGAACTTGAGCCACGCGGAAACACCCGCTAACACGGAGACGACCACGAAGCCCGTGAGCGCCAGCGGGATCGGGATTCGTCGGTTAGGCGGCCACGACAGGGTGGCCATGCCGGCAGCGAACACAAGGAGTAGCAACGCAACGAGCAGCAGAAGGCGCGGCTCAACCACGCAGGCAATGGCCAACCCCACCAGGGCGAACGGCAGCGAGAGATACACGAGCCAGCGACACAGCTTGTGACTCGCCAGCATGATCGCGAACCAGCCGCTTCCTCGCGTCCCACCCCACGGGACCATCAGCACCCGGAAATACCAGAGCGTCTCGATTCCCTGCGCCATGGTGCGCACCTTCCGCCGCAACTCGGCGCGCAGCAAGGCCGCGCGCGGCACGACACACGTGGCTTCAGATACTGATACAGCGCGCAGCCCCTTCTGACGCGCAATCAGCGCGCTGGCGAAGTCGCGCGCGAGATCGGATGGCAGCGTCGTCTTCTGAATGTCGGCGCGCACCGCGTAGCAGCATCCGCTGGCACCCACAATGGATCCGTGTCGGGTCTCGAGCGATCGCACCCACATCTCGTACCCCACATATCCCGACTCACCACGATTCCCTTCCCGAGTCTCGTCTCCAACGCTGACGTCGCGGCCGGAAGCCACACCCACCGTCGCGTCGTCGAATGCCCGCACCAGCACCTTTACCGCCGAGGGATGCACGCGAACAGACGCATCGGTGTTGACCACGATCGCGCCGCGAATCGCGGCGGCCGCAAGATTCTCCGCGTTGGTCTTCCCCCCGCGCACCGGTGCGCGGAACAGTTCCACACCGCGCGCCGCGTATTCGGCCACGATGTCGTCCGTCCCGTCAGTGGAGGCATCTGAGGCAATCAGGATCTGGCGGCGTCCGGGCGGATAATCGATCTCGAGCAAACCCTCGATAGTAGCACGAATGCGCGCCGCTTCGTTGTACGCAGGAACCGTGATCGTGATCAGCGGCCACACCGCCGGATCGCCAGGAGCAACCGATTCTTTTCGCCTGCGTGTGGCGACCCAAAGCATCGCAGGATACGCAAGGTACGCATACCCAAAGAAGACCAGTGGAAGCGCCATGAGAACAATGGCCGCGGTGATCATCGTCTCTGCCCCGGAGGGGGGGGATCACCGAGCACGGAACGGTAGACACGGTCGTACCGCTTCACCCATTCGTCGAGCACAAAGTCGCGCTCCAGTCGCGCCCGCGCAGCAGTCGCCCGCACGACGGCTGCCGCGGGATTGTCGCGCACCTCCGTCATTGCCACGGCCAACGCGTGGGGATTGTCGACCGCTACCAGTAGGGCCTCCTCGTCGGACAGCATTTCCGGCACTCCACCGGCGCGCGCTGCTACGATCGGCGTCTGTGCGGCCATCGCCTCGAGCAGCACCACCGGTATTCCTTCCGTGCGCGAGCTAAGCACGAAAACATCGAACGCCGAAAAAAGAGCGCCGGCATCCGGCACGACGCCGCACCATCGAATCGACTCCGCCACGCCGAACGAGTGTGCGCGGGCCTCAAGTGCTTGACGGTCCGGACCGTCGCCGACTAGTGCCACTCGCAGGCCACCTCGCTGGACCCGCAGCGCGTCGATGAGCACGTCGGGGCCTTTCTCATGACTCACTCTGCCAACCCAGCCAACGACGAAGTCTTCACTCGAGATGCTCAGTCCCAGCCTCCGCCGCGCGTCCGCGCGTGAAAGCACAGCATGGCCGAGATCGAAGGCGTTCGGGATGACGTGCAGATGCGACTCTTGCACCCCCCGGCGAAGCAGCCGCTCCTTCATATGCCTGGAAACGGTGACGACCGCCGGAAACCTGCGCAGGCTCCGTTCCTGGAGCCACTCGTTAGCTCGGTTTTTGATCCCACCACCAGTAAAACCGTGTACAGTGGTTACTGTTCTCACACCCATGGACCGAACAGGACCAGAGTCGACGATATCCATACGGTAACCGTGCGTATGGACTATGTCCGGTTTCTCCGATTCGCAAAGTCGTAGAACTGCCCGTCTTTCTCGTGCGTAGGCGCGCGCCGCCACACATATCACCCTGCTCGGCGTGCCGTCTAAGGCCAACGCGTCCATGAATGGGTGAGTATCCGGCCCGGGTTCCACAACCGCCACGACCGTCACGCGATGCCCCATCGACCGCTGCCCGCGCGATAGAAGCCGGACAACGCTTTCCAGTCCGCCGACGTCGGCTGGAGCAACCAGGTGCAGTATCGTTAGCGAGCTGGACAGATGTATCGATGTCGAAAGGATTCGTGAACCGTCACCACGAACGGGCCGACGGGGAGCCGTAGAACAATCACGCCAAACGAGCACCTCGGCAACGGTGCGGCGGTGGCCCATCTCTCGCGAAGGATAGCGCGAGCATCTGATCTCGCCGCTCCGTACTGCGCGGGCGGCCACGGCAAGCGATATTAAGGCACACGTTGACTACCCGCGGGCGCAGATTGGCCCGCGCCCTGACATGATCAATGCCTAGAGCCTTCACCGGCCCCGCATCTGCACCTACCCCCGCTTCTTCGCCGCGCGCTGGTGAGGCAATGTCGTCCATGCCCTCACCCGGTGCGCTGCCGCGCATCGGCGTGCTTTCCCTCGCTCTCGACACATGGGGAACGCGGTGGAACTCCCGGCATCAGGTGCTGACACGACTCGCCCGCTCATTCCCCGTGGTGTGGCTCAATCCGGCACCGGAGTGGCGCCACGCGCTCAACGTCGGACGTTGGCGCGGCGGAGAGCGGACTGTGGATGGCCTCCCGGCCGACTTCATGGTGCGTGACAGCTCGGCGTTTACGCCTGTGGTCTATCGGCCGCGATGGGTCGGACGCCTGCTCCTGCGGGTCCGGCTGCGACAGGCTCGCGCCGCGCTCGAACGCCGCGGGTGTACTCATATCGTGCTGTACGTCTGGCACGTGAGTCTTGGCAACGCGCTGTACGGCGTGCGCCACGACCTGAGCATCTACCACATCTACGACGAGTACTCGCACGCCGAGCGCGAACAGCCGCTCGACCCCGTCGAGGAGCGGCTGGTCCGCGCCGTGGGCCAGGTGTTCACTGTGTCGCCCACAATGCAATCGCGAAAGGGGGCGCTGAATCCACATAGCGTGTTATTGTCGAACGGAGTGGACTACGAGGCGTTCGCGGCACCCGCCTCTGAACCGGCCGACCTGAAATCAATTCCTCACCCGAGGATAGGCTACACGGGATACATCAAGAAACAACTCGACTGGGATCTCATGTTCGCGCTCGCGCGACGTCGGCCGGAGTGGTCGTTCGTATTCGTGGGAGCACGCACTGCGCATTCGGAGATCACGCCAATCTTGGCCCAACTCGAGGCACTTCCCAACGTGCACTTCCTTGGCGCCAAGCCAACCTCGGGGCTTGCCACGTATCCACAGCACTTCGACGTGTGCGTGATGCCGTATCGTGTGAACGACTATACCAAGTACATCTATCCACTCAAGCTCCACGAATATCTGGCGTCGGGACGGCCGGTAGTGACCGTACCGCTCCCTGCGTTGCGCGGCCTGGAGCAACTCGTTGAAGTCGCGACCGGGGCCGACGAATGGGACGCGGCGATCGCGCAACAGCTCGTGCCGACGGCCATGACGCAAGAGCGTCGCGGATTGCGACAGGCGGAGGCGCGGCGCCACGATTGGTCGCGCATCGCGGACCACATCACTCGGATCATTCGCGAGCGCGTGGGAAACGGCACGCACGACGACGTATGAGCGCGCGTTCGTTCTTCGAGAAGGCATCGCGCCCGGAACAGCAGCAGTGCCGCATCCTGCTTCTGAGCTACCACTTCCCCCCCAGCATCGCCGTCGGTGCACGCCGCTGGGAGCAATTCGCGCACTTCATTGCCGAACGAGGCTGGGGATTGGACGTCGTGATGTGCCATGTGGGTATCGGCGACAGCGACGACGCGCGAATGGCCACGCTTCCACCAGGCATCCGTGTGTACGCCGTACCGCAACCCGTGCTCGTAGCTGAGCGAATCGAGGATCGCGTCTGGCGGGCGTACCGGTTCGTCAAGCCGCGTCGAGCGCCACACCTTCCGTCCAACACAGCAGGCGCATCCGGCGACCGTGATAGGGCGACAACGGGACGTGTATCCATTTACAGGACGGAGATGCGCTGGCCGCCGCGCACCGCGCGCGAATTCCTGCGGTTCTGCGGTGCAGCGGTAATCTCGTCTCGCGAATACGCGTGGGCCCGTCGAGCAGCGGCAGTTGCCGAGCAGCTCGCGGTGCCCGGTGTGCATCGCGCAATCGTCAGTTCCGGTCCTCCGCACATGGCGCACGAGGGGGCACGACTTGCGTCCGTAGCCACCGGGTTGCCCCTCATAGTTGATATGCGGGACCCGTGGAGTCTGCTCCCAATGCTCCACGAGAGCATCGCCAGTCCTTGGTGGTACAGCGTAGCGCGGCGACGCGAACAACAGGTGGTCGCCCGCGCATCGGTGGTGATTGCGAACACCGATCCGGCACGCGCGGGGCTGGCCGCCCTGTATCCTGATGCCGCGGCACGCATGATCACGGTCCTGAACGGCACGGACAATTATCCGCTCCCGCCTTCACGGCAGGGCGGCCGGTTCACGATCGGCTTCGCGGGCACCGTGTACCTCGGGAAGGACGTCCGACACCTCCTCCTTGCCGCAGCCCGTGTGATTCACGAATTGGCGCTCACGCCGGCAGATATTGGCGTCGACTTCATCGGCGAGTTCGGTGGTCCGGGCGAACTCTCGATCAGTGCGCTTGCCCGCGACGCGAGCATCGGTGAGTTCGTGACGGTTGGGCCACGACGCGCGCACGCGGCGGCGCTGGAGTTCCTGTCGCAGGCTACCATGCTGGTCGTGTTCGTCGGCTTCGGCGCGATGTTCATTCCGGCGAAGACGTTCGAGTACATGCGCTTCGACGCGTGGCTGCTCACCCTCACCGAGCCTGGAAGCGCGACCGACCAGCTCTTGCGGGACACCGACGCCGATGTCGTCGCGCCCGACGATGTGCCCGGAATCGCGGCGGCGATCCGGCGTCGCTACGAGCTGCATCGTCAGGGCGTCACCCCAGTTCACATTGCGCGCGACGAACGATTCAGCCGCGCAAAACAGGCAGCGGTGCTGCTGGATGCGATCGAGCGCGTCTTCCCTCAGTCCGCTCCTCGCCGCGACCGCAGCGCTCTGGCCACGGAGTCCTGAGCGCGCTCCACGCGGTCGAACGCCCACCGCACCGCGCTAAGTAAGGCGAGCCGGATACCGCCCATTCCATTTCCGGAGTCGAATCGCATGGTGCGCCCGACGTTCACGAACCGCCCCTCGCGCAACGACTCCACCGGATCAATCGCTTGGTCCCGCAGCACCACACGCGTCTGTCGGTCGTTGCGCCGATCATGCTGATCGAGGCCGGCGAGTCCAACGACACGAGGGCGCACGAGTCGAATGTCGTGGAGCAGCCGGAGCGCGCGCGGATCGGGGAGGTAACGCGTGTTGTACGTCGCGTTCCACACTTCGATTGCATCGATGCCGTTACGCACGCTGGGCGGCAGGGCATAGTCGGCGAGAATCGGGTGCGCGACAGCAGTGCATCGGGACGCGCTTCCGGCGAGTGCTATGAATTCGTCGGGCGTTCGCGGCTCGATCCATCGGTCGAGCCCGAACGCCAGCAGATGCAACCCGCGGTAGCCGGCAAAGCGAAACTCCAAACCAGGAATGAGACGGACCGCACTGTCGGAGAGCGCCCCGCAACGTTGCACGTATTCCTGCCACGTTGATTCTGAAAAATCCTCGGCATGGTCGGTAAGGGCGATGAACGCGATGCCACGGTCGAGGGCGAAGTCCCGTAGCTGCTCGAGCGAATCGCGCCCATCGTGCGAATAGTTGCTATGCACGTGGACGACTCCGGTGCGATCCGCGGTCACGAGTGCTCCACGACTCGGCGGGCGCTGGAATCGGGCGCAGGCATTGCCGACCGGGGTTTCAACGCCGCGCCGGGGGACGCCGAGCCGCGGTAGAGTGACTCGTACGCATCGCCCATGGTGGTCACGCTGAAGTCGCGGTATGCACGCCGTTGGGCGGCGGCTCCGAGCGCCGTACGATGGGACGCATCGCGAAGCAGCCACCGAATCGCCTCCGCGAGCCGTGCCGCATCCTCCGGAGGCACGAGTACCGCCTCGAGATCCCTCGTTACGACCTCCGGAATCCCCCCCACGTCGCTGGCCACGATCGGGAGCGCGGTCGCCATCGCTTCGACGAGGGCGAGGGGGAGTCCCTCGGACCTCGAGGGCATCGTGAATACATCGGCCGCCGCAAGAATGTCGGGGACGTCGGAGCGGAAGCCGAGCAGGTGCACGCGCGATGCGATGCCGGCCTCGCTCGCGAATGCGCGCAGGGCGGCCTCTTCTTCGCCGCGGCCGGCGATGGCCACACGCCAGGCCGGCGCCTCCGCGCCCGTTCCAAGCGCCGAGAGCGCGCGCAGCAGGGTGATGTGCCCCTTTACCGCGTAGAGATTGCCGATGGCGACGATGAGCAGTTCATCATCGCGCAGCGCCAGCTCCTGCCGCACCGTGGCTCGCTTTCCGCGCGGGAATGCGATTCCGTTAGGCACGACGCGTACCGCATCCCGTGCCAGGCCCAACGTGCGACGGATCTCATCGGCCGTGGCACTCGACACGGCGGTGAGCGCGTCGCTCCTGGCCACGGCCCAGCGGAGTGCGGCGCGCCGGCGCCAGCGCTCCGCGTAGTAGCGCCCCCCGTGCATGGTGATCACGTGCCGGGCGCCGGCGCGGCGCGCCGCCGCCGCGCCGTAGACGGCCATCGTAAACTCATGGCTGTGCACCACCTGCACCTGGTGATCACGCAGCAATCCGGTCAGTTGCGATAGGCACTTCCAGTCGAGCGGGCGGCGCAGGTCGTAGGTGGCGCGTGAAAATCCGCGCACGCGAAACTCCCCGCCTAACCAGCCGCACCCCCGTGCGGGGCCAACGGCCAGCACGTCGTGGCCGCGCCGTCTCAATTCCTCGGCGAGCTGCAGCAGCACGGTTTCCGCCCCTCCGGGACCGTCGGTCTCCAGCATCAGTGCGATGCGGAGCGGGCCGGCGCCGGTCAGCGGAAGGTGGCGAGGAACCATTGAACGGTCTCCCGGAAAAACGGACGCGGATCACCGACTCGGAAAATTTCCCCGCGATCCACGCCACGTCGAACGGTGAGGAAATCGCGCAACGCGCGCCAGCGCCCCGGCGCTCCCGGGGGCAGCGACAGGGCGTCGGACGAGCGCCGCAGGCGCGCGAGCAGGTGGTCGACATCACCCCAGAACCATCGGCTGCGAACCCCCGTTCGGTACGGCGCCACCGGCGGGCGGTGTTCGCCTAACGCGGCGTGCATCAGCAACACCGGGAAGTCCACGCCGGCGTCGATAGCCAGCTGCAGAGAACCCCAGAAGCGTCCGTTCACCTCCATGAGATAAGGTGTACCGGTTCGCTCGTCCACCTTGTACTCCACCATCGCCACGCCGCACCACCCGAACGCATCGAGCAACGCTCTCGAGCGTCGAACAAGCTCCGGATCGGCAGCGATGCTCTCGCGGTACACACTCACGCCGCCGGCCGGCGGCTTCTCTCGGATGCGCCGGTGCGCGAACGTCGCCAATGTCTCGCCGTTCCACACGAGGAGGAAGATACCAACGCCAGGCCCGACGATTCGCTGCTGCACCAGCAGCGGATATGCCGCGGCACCGAACTCGCGCCGCGCCCGCTCCAGTTCCCGCGCAGTCGCGGCGTGTCGCACGATCAGTTTCGCGCGGTGCCCGGCATGCTCGCCCACCGACCGCGCGGGCTTGAGCACCACCGGATAGGCGATCTCCCGCGCAAGAACCGCGAGCGCATCGCTGTCCGCAGCCACACGCTGCTGCGGAATGGCGATGCCCGTGCGCGATGCAACATCCAGCAGCGTGGCCTTGTCCGAGATGCGGCGTACGGCACTTTCGTCCGGAACGGGCATGAGTACCCCGGTAAGCTCCGCTCGATGCGGCAGCAGCGCGAGCAGCGATGCGTCGCTGATCGGGATGAGCGCTGATACGATCCATCGAGCGACGAGCGCACGAACGTCCTGCGCGAAGCGTTCCGGATCCGCGAGTGGGTCCGCTACCATTGCTTCGTCTTCGGCATGACGCGACGCGCCGGCCAGCGATCGCGGCCGCGAGGCGCACACATACACTCGGTATCCGGCACGCCCGAGCGAACGGACCACAGCAAGCGCGGCACGCTGGTCGCCATCGGTCACCAGCACGGTGGCGAGCGTTCCCGTCACGAGCACAATCCGGCCACGCGCAGCCGAAATCCAGCGAGCGAGACTCGCGAAGGCACGTCCAGTCGAGGCGCCGCAAACATGTCGAGCGCGTCCCGACGCACCCAACCGCCATCGATGCGAAGTGCTGCGAGATACCCAGCGCCCCGCGCAGCCTCCTGCACCGCGGACGAAAACAGCCCGTACGGATACGTGAGGTAGGGCACGATCCCTTCGAAACGCTCGCGTAGCCACTCCAACGGACGTCGCATCTCGTCGTCGAGTTCCGCCGCGCCAAGTGCGGCCAAGTTAGGATGGCTCCAGGTATGCGATCCAAGCGAAATGCCCGCCACGGCCGCGGCGCTGCACAGCTCTTCCTCCGTCGCACTGCGCGCATGCGGCGGCATGGCGCGACGCGGGAGTGCGTTGCTGCGCTCGCTGTCCTCGAGAATTGCGCGACCCTTCCCGGCAAGCACGCCCAGCGCACGCGCGCGCACTGCCGCATCGAGCTCTCCCGCGCCGGCTGTCGTCAACGCATCCCACCAGAACTCCTTTCCGCCGAGCAGGCCAGGCGGCACGAAGATAGTGGCCGGCAAACCGCGGCGTGCAAGCTCGGTCACACCCACCGTGAGCGCGCCCTGGTACGCGTCATCAAACGTGATTGCGACCCTGGGGCGCGAACTGCCTGCCACGGGCCCAGTCAGCGCCGCCTTGAGGGGCACGATGTCGTGCGTGCGGCCGAGCACATCGAGGTGCGCCGCGAACTGCTCCTGCGAGAGGTGAAGCGATGCATCGCCCGCCGGCTCGGCCCCTTGGGGGACAATGTTGTGATACGCGAGGACGAGCGAACGGGACCGATGAACATGCAGCGAAAACCTCGCGCTGCCGGTCCACAGTGCGCCGAGCTCCGCCAGTCGTTTCAGCTCGCGGTGCATGAGTACGGTCGCCGGCTGTTAGGCACGACATGGCGGAGCAAGAACCATCCGAGGTGCGACGGCGAGCTGCGCGGGGCGTGGATCAGACGCTCGGCAGCGCCAGGGCGGCGCCGGGAACGGCCGCCGGAGGCGGCGCCGTGGCCAGCCGCACGGGGCGCCCAGTTGCCGCGAGCGCCGCCCATGCTGCGTCTCGACGCAGGCGGAGAATCTTGTCGAAGCCGATAACGAGCCCGAGTAGAAAATACAGATATGAGAAATACTCCGCCGAGACGAAGATGCCAGCAACGGCAAATCCCACGAGGGCGCCCACGAGCATCTGCGCGATGGCTGTCTCGCGTGTCGAGATCCATGGCCCGTATCGGCGTCCCGGTTTCACGCGCATGAGCGTGCGAATGGCGACGACGAAGAACGCCACGAACACAATGAGGCCGGGGATGCCCAACTCTGCGGCTGTCTCCAGAAACGAGTTGTGCGCCACCGACCACTTGAATCCCTTCCCTTGCGCGGATAACGAGCGTCCGATGTCGGACAACGTGCCTTCCGCGATCGGATACGCCTTGACACCAACACCCACCAGCGGGTGTTGCTCCACGTACCCCAGCCCACGCTCCCACACTGCTTTGCGGCCGACCGGGTCGGTCCAGTTGTAGTCGCCTTCTGGATGCGCGATCGTGCTGATCTGCGTCCAATATTTGTCCGAGCCCAACGCAGCCACCAGTACGATGCCACCGAGAGCCGCAAACATGCGCACGCGGCTGGGAATCGAGCGATAGCGCACCAGAACGTAGAGCAGCACTACGATGAGGCCAATGAAGCCGCCCCGCGATCCACTCTTCACAATGCCAATGAGCAACATGGCGAGGGCAGCCAGGGCGATCGCCCGGCGCCGCGAGCTGTTGCCGGGTCGCAAGAAGAATAGGGCGAATGGAATTGTCGTCACCATCACCAAAGCGAAATCGTTGGAATCGTAGAACACAAGATTCGACAGTCGACCGTCGGAGCCCACACTGAAGAAAATGTTCACGATCGTGGCGTAGAACATCGCACCGTACAGGTTCACGCGCGCAAACCATTCGACGTCGCGCACGCTGCGAATGCTCAACGCGACCAGCCCCATGAACAGGATGTTCAGCAATTGGCTCTTGAGTGCGAAGCTCAGGCTGTGTCCTGCCCAGAGGCTGGTAGGGACACCAACCAGCATGATTCCCCACAGAAGCAGAGTCAGCGACGTGAGCGGCGATTTCAGGAGGCGGGCTCGCCGAGCTGGATGACGCGATGTCGCGTAGAATCCAACCGAGATCGCGCCGACCAAGATCGGCAGCTGAACCTTGCCGAGAATTGGCAGCACGTCCTGAATCCGCCAGATATACGCGAAAATCATCCAGCCGATCGCCTTCATGAGGCGATCGGCACGCAACTCGGCCCACGGCGAGTCAGGAGGTATCATCGCCGGATACCGCGACGGCGTCTGATCGATCGGAATTGTGGTCTGCGGATGGGCCATGGCTGTCGCTTGGGTCCAGAGGCGCGGCAGTGGCGCGCGCCCCAGTCGCCAGCTCCTGCTGCCAATACAATGCCAAGGCTAAGGATAGCCTCGTGGCGAAGAAATCGAGACCTGGTGTGGCTCCGGCACCACATCTCGCCGACCAAGCCGCCTAGTCTAGTCAGGGCTGCGCCTCCAAGCGCTGCCGCCTCTAGAGGGGTGGCCCTAAGCAGCGCCTACGTGGGCGATGGCCGCGGACCGGCGGCGGCTGGGCCGGTCACTGAACTTTGCTTTTCTTGATGAGAATCGCCGCCTCGGAGTTTCGAAGCAAAATGCTCGTCACCGCGGAGCCGACTGTGCCGTCGGCGTGCAGAGGCAGCCAGGTCTCGCCGGCAGGGAGGGGGATGCTGATCGCGCTGGCGTTCGTATAAATCTGGGTGCCCCACCCGCTCTGGTGACGCAGCACGACGAGCGCCCGATCGAAGTCTCGCGTGTAAATGGTGTACCCCTGGCCGAGCGGGTCCGTGCCGCGCGAGAGAATAGTGCGTGTGCCGGTCGGATGCCCAATGTCCGCTTCCTGCGCCCGGGTCCAAATGGATGAATACGGCAGATTCCACATGTTCTCGAGCTGCAGCGCGATAAGGTCGGGTGTCTGTGGGACGACCATGTAGTAGCTCGCCAGCTCCCACAACTTCATGCGCTGTGCGGTGGTCGCCGAGTTCCCCGGTGGCACCGTCGATAGCGATGCATCCTCTCCACTCGACAGACTACTTACGAGGTCAACGAAGACACCGTTAGCCATGAGCGTCTCGCACCATTGCCACCGCAGATAACTCTCGGAAAAGAGCGGGCTATTCATCTTCTCGAGATGTACTGCGCCGGCCGCCTTTGCGTTCGCCAAATCGAAGTCGGTGGTGTACTGCGCGGTGTTGATCATGAGCAGCTTGTTGCCGAGTGCGGTCTTGATCGCCGCCAACAGGGAGGTGTGTGGGCTCTTGAACGCATCCGCGACCGGGTACTCGCTGGATAGCGTGACCACCGACATGAGCGCGCTCGAATTCTCCGTGTCGAGAAAAACGCCGCCGTGACCGTTCGCAAGACGAGTAAAGCGATCCACCTGGTAAGCGCGCAATCCAGGGTCTGCGGGGTTGAACACCCACTTGTTCGTTCCCCATGAGTAGTTCACCAACCGGTGCGCGGAGTCCGCCGGCTCACCTGCTGCGTGGAGAAAGGCTGTCTCGATACGGTACTGCGAGTGCGCCGCATACCACGCTTGCATGTCGACGTAGACCTGTACGGAGATGCCAGGATTGCCGTCGTCGATCTCGGTCTCCCATTCAATTGCGTATGGCAAGTGTCTGACCATCGAATTGGCGGCGAGCCAAGCAGATCCGTCGCCCGACATGGCGAGATCATAGTGCGCGCCGGCCCACGCACGCTCGGTCGCGGTCCAGTTGTAGTAGAAGTCCGTCATCATCGTGCGGATGTGGCGCCAATGCGGTGAGACGGCACTATAGTCGTCGAACAGCGACACGAGCTGTGTCGGGGGAGGCGGCGGCGGCGGCGGCGGCGGAGACGTTGGTGGCGTCGCGACGTTGGTCACGTTGACGGTCGCGCTGGAAGTTCCCGTTCCTGCGGTAGCCCTGATTACCGCCGTTCCCGGATTCCCGCCTGCGATCTCACCCGACGCGTCTACCGTGACCACCGATGCATTGCTCGTGGCCCACGTGATCTTCGTGTTGGTCACCACGTTGCCCGATGCGTCCTTGACGGTCGCGAAAATCTGCGCCGCGCCTTGCACGGGTATGGTAACCGTGGCAGGAGTGAGCGACACAAACAACGTAGGTGGCGGCGCAGTGGAGACGCTCACCACGGCGTACGCGGAGGTCTGACCCGAGGCGGCAATGATGTTGGCGGAGCCCGTTTTCTTCGCGGTCACGAGTCCGGTGCTGTCGACCGTTGCCACGTTGCTGTCTGAACTACTCCAGGCGACCGGCTGTCCGTTCAGATCGCGGCCAGCACCGTCTTGCAGCTCCACTTGGAGCGCAACGTTCTTGCCCGGCGCGATCTGCGCGCTCGCCGGATCGATCAGCACCCATTTCACCGGTGACACCGGATTCTCGGGAAGATCGGTGAGCGCCGAGCTCTCCACACACGACGCGAGAATGACGACGATGGTCATCAGCGCGCCAGCGCGGATGAATCGATGATGCGCGATGCTCACTGCTCCTCCGGAATGTCGGGTGCGTATCCGGGACGAGTCAGTACAGAGCGTCGTTTCCATAGGGCGCGCATGACGTCATGCGGCGGCCTATGCTGTGAGAATCCTAACGCATGCGTCGGTCCAATCGCCTGATCGTTGCAACGAACTGCATCAACGCGCGCGCGTTGCTGATCGAGCGGTCAGCTCGAGCGCACGGAGCAGCACAACGGCGTCGCGTTCCCAATGGTAGCGCTCGAGTACAGCGCGACGACCGGCGGCTCCGCATGCGCGGCGCGCGGCGTCGCTGCGCAACCGCCGCACGGCGCCGGCGAGCGAGCGAGCGTCTCCCGCGTCGAATACCTCGCCGGCTCCGGTTTCACGAACGATGCGAGCGAACGGCGCCACGCTCGATGTGATGACGGGCAGAGCTTCGGCCATGTAGTCGAAAAGTTTATTGGGAATCGTCGTGTTCCATGCATCGTTGAGATGGTGCGTGAGCATCCCGACATCCGCGTCGCGAACAGCGGCCATCGCTGTTTCTCGATCCACGTACCCGAGGAAGGACACGTGATCGGGTCCCAACGCGAGACTGCGGGCGCGCTCGTGGAACAGCGCGGCATCGCGTCCCTTGCCGACCACGACGCACCGCACCGGCACGCCGTCGTCGCGCAGGAGAGCCACCGCATCGATGAGCTCCATGAGTCCGCGTGGCACCTCAAGCAAGCCCAGATAGACGAGAGTGATTGGTTCGTCTGCGGGCTTGTGTGGCCGCTCGACTGCGTGCTCGGCGCGCGACCGCGGCGGCGTATTGGAGACAAGGTCAATCCGCTCGCGCGGCACGCGGAACGTCGCCAACCGGTCAGCCATTTCTTCGATCACGACGAGGACGCGGTCCGCGCGGAGGAGACTGTATCGCTCGACCGCCACGACGGCGGCAGGGTTGCGCACGACATAGTCCACAAGCTTCTGTCGGCCTGCGTTGAAGATCATCTGCATCATCGCCGGATAGTTCTCGGCGATGTCGAGTACTACCGGCACGTGCCGGCGCTGGCCAATGGAGATCGCGGTTGGCGCCAGCGGAAGGTCACGAGCGACGATCACGTCCGCGTGTACGCGGAGAACCGTCTCGTCGAGCACCCGCCGCCAGCGAGGACTGAAGAACGCCGGGAACCCCAGGAGCTCGTCGGCGCGCTGCCCGATCCAACGCCAGGGCTTCATCCGATGCACAGTGCCTTCGGGAAGGCGCTCCGTGGTGACACTCCACGCGCGGTTGCGGGCCACGATGTGCACGTCGTGTCCGGCGCTCGTGAGCGTGGCGCAGATCTTCTCCGTACGCACATCCCACGGATAGTCCGCATCCGACAGATAGATCACGCTCAGCCGGTGTGCGGCGAGAGGGGCGCTATACTCGCCGACGGCTGGACCGAGCAGGTCCGGCGACCGAGCGGGCGTCTCGAACGTCGTCATGCCCGACGCGCCGTGGCGAGCACTGGAGCCAGCACGGTCATCGGTACGCGCAGCCACTCGATCATCATCTCGAGATCGTGCCGCGTAACCCGGCTGTGCGTGGGCAGCGTGAAAAGCGTGCGGCGAAGTTCAGCGGCTCCGGGTGTAGCGGGCTCACCGGCTTGGAGGCAGTCGCGCAGCGCCGATTGCTCGTGAAGCGTTTGCGGATACCCCCGGAGCACGCCGAGCTCGGGGCGTTGCGGACGCGCGCCTGTGTCGCGCACGGGAAAGCGCAGCATGCCACTCACGGCGCCGGGCAGGAGAGCGATCGATTCCACGTCCCCTCCTTCGTCGGCCGCTATGGTGAGCGCGGCGGCATTGCGGCGGCGAGTGGCCACCTCAGCCGGCGCCGCGCGCAGGGCTCGGGCGACCAGCGCCGCCGCCGCCGCGGAGAGTGAACGTGGTGTGTGCGCAGGATGATAGACCATCTCGCCTAACCGTAAGCCGGGGATCGCTGACGGGATCGCATAGAGGGCGGGCCGTCCCAACACCCATTGCGCCCCAACGGCGCCAAGGTCCGTCCACCCGCGCGCCGGCGCGCCAAGGGCAGCCATTTCGCCCGCGAACGCGTCGTCGAACGCGGGATCGTGTCCGAGGAGCGCGCCGCCGTGGCCGCCGGTGATTCCTTTGCCACGCCCGAAGCTCAGCACGGAGAGCGCTCCAAACGAGCCTAACGGTCTGCCGTGCAGTGCGCCCCCGCCCCCCTGTGCCGCGTCCTCGATGACTGGAACGCCGAACCGCGTGGCAATCTCCTCCACGGCCGGAAGGTCGGGCGGGAACCCATACAAAGGAGCAACGACGATGGCTCGCACACCACGGCCGACCGCGCCGGTGAGCGAGTCCAGATCGGGGGTGAGCGTACGCGGATCGATGTCGTACAGTCTCACGCGCACCCGCGCGAAGCGCGCGGCGGCGGCGAGATCGACACAGGCGTATCCGGGGAACGCCACGGTGCCTCCTTCCCCGACCGCGAGCCGGAGCGCGAGCACGAGTGCTGATGTGCCGCTGTCAGTCAGTGCGACACGTGCGGCGTGATACGACTCGCGCAGCGCCGCGGCAACGTCGAGCAACCCGCCGGCATCGCGCGAGACAGCGGGCCAGAGCGCTGCCGCGAGCGATGAGAACGCGAGCGGCGAGGAGACGGGTAACTGCCGGCGCATGCTCACGGGATGAATCGGGCGATGCGCGGGCCGAGGGCCGTGGCGACGCGCGTCGGAAGCCGCTTCCAGAGACGTGGACCCCACGCATAGCCTGGATCATCTGGCGAAGGCGTCTTAGCGCCCTCGCGCGCTGCGCGACCGTACCACCACAAGATCTCATCGCGCGTGCCCCACTGTCGCTTAAACCGATGAGTCCCCGACTCCGGGGTACAGCGCCCGAAATTGAACGTGCTGAGTCCGGCATCGATCGCCCGCTCCATGAAGCTCCAATAGAGCATCATGTTGGGCGCGACGCGATTGTGTGAGGCGAGCGAGGACGCCCAGGTCATTTCGACCTCGCCGCCCCAGCGAAACGCGCACCCGGCGGCAACGGGATGCGTGCTCAAGTAGGCGCAGCCGAACCACACATCATCGCCGAAAACTTCTGAGATAATGTCGAACAGGCGGCGCGGCTGAGTGGGAGTGCCAAGCTCGCGCATGTGACGTGCAAACACAGTGAAGAACGGCGCGACCTGGTCGGCGCCAAACAGCACTGTTACGCCATCTTTCTGTGGACGCCGCACCTGGCTGCGCACCTTGGCCGGAAGTCGGCTCCACAACTCTGGCGCGGTGGACGGCAGGTCGAGAAGCACCGTGATCTTGCGATGCGACACCGGCAAGGACAGCGGCAGCGCGCGCCGGCTGCGCAACTCGAGCAGTGTCACGTGGTCATGCTGCGCGATCCGATCCGCCGCGCCGGCCAGGGCGCGCACAGCATCGTCATCGCCTAACGGGCCGCCGTAGTTGAGAAAGGGCATCGACACTAGGTAATGTCCGAACACGCGGCTCCGGACTCGCACCAGTGGCAGTATACCGCTAAGGCGTCCGGCGTCGTCGCGAGCCGCGAGATAAATGCACTCGTGTCCCATGGCGCGCTCGATTACGGTCTTCCACCCATGCAGATGGAAATGTGTCCAACCCAGCGCAGTGCGCACGAAGCCGTCCCACTCGGCCGGCGTGCCCGTGAACGGAGCGACATGCGCACTCAGTCGTCCGCGTTCGAGACCCTCGCGCTCAGCGTTCGGGGGGCCGGGCTCGGTAGTTTCAGACATCGCGCGGCCGACGTGAAGCGGAACTCGGCGAGCAGCTGTTCCAGGCGCGGACGCGTGCGTGCGAGTCCGCCGTAGTGTCGTGCTCTCGTAACCCATCCCACGGGGAGCCGGGGTTGGTCCGGATCCAGTTCCCACGGATGCAAGTAGAACGTGGCGGGAATTCCAGAATCGGTGTGCTCACGGAGGCAGCGGCGGATGATGCTGAAGGGAAAGTGACGAAGATACGCTCCACCGGCTGCTGGAATGCGTGCTCCGTGCCACCCTGTCGTGGCCAGCGGTAGTTCGCAGAGCGCGCCCGACGCGCGGCGTATAATGTGCGGCACCACTGGCGCGGCCCGATAGCCGTAGCCCGGACGACGGATGGGAAACAGGCTCGAATCGTAGTGGAATCCTTCCTCGAGTAAGACGTCAAACGCCCACTCGCACCCAGGACGAATGGAGAAGTTCGGCGCACGAAACCCCGAAACGCGAGCCCCGCACACATCTTCGAGCACCGCTTTGGACGCACGGAGATCCTGCCGAAATTCCTCCGGCGCGAGCGAATCGACCCGCCGGTGCCAGTATCCGTGAGACGCGATTTCGTGACCCGCCTGTGCGATACGCCGCACCACGCGCGGATGGTGATCGGCCACCCAGCCGAGCGTGAAGAACGTGCCAGTCGCCCCGTGTCGAGCGAGCAGGTCGAGGAGCAGGTCAATGCTGCCGTCGATGCGGCTGGGATAACTGCTCCAATCCTTGCGGGAGACAACGCTTTCGAACGCGCCGACGTGAAAATACTCCTCCACGTCTACCGTAAAGATATGTTCCACCGGAGCGCGCACAGAAGTCATGGTCGTGAGATACGAACGACGAAAACGCGTCTGCAGCGCAGCCACGCAAGCGCTGCGCTGCTGCAGGTAGGGTGCCACTCTGAGACGCCACGCGAGCAGTCCGTCGAACAGTTCGGCGCGCTACCGACCAACCACACGAGATGTTGCATTGACACCACAACGCGCTACCGGACGAATTGTCGCCTTGTTGGGCTTCGCGTTCATCGCGAGCATGACGCTGACCCCACAACCCGGGCCGTCAACGTATACGCCGAGCCTTTGCATTCTCTGCGGCGATGCAGCGGTGCAAGATATCCTGCTCAACGTGATTTTGTTCGTCCCGTTCGGTCTCGGCATGCGGTTGGCCGGATTCGGGCGGCGGCGCGCCATCGTGATCGCGGCGTGCACGACGATCACCGTCGAGCTCCTGCAGATGCACATCATTGCGGGCCGCGATTCGAGCCTGGGCGACGTGATCACCAACACGTTGGGCGGCGCGCTCGGCGTGTCGTTGGCTGACTCATGGAGGCTGTGGGTGCTGCCTACCGCGAGACAAGCGCGTCGGCTGATGTGGGGCGGTGCCGTGATCTGGGTGGGAGTTCTCGCAGCGTCGGTGTGGGGACTGCAGAGAGCCCTTCCGCCGACGACGATGTGGGGGCAGTGGGAGCCCGAGCTGCTGCACTTCGATCGTTTTTCGGGGACGGTGCTGAACGCGAATGCCGCAGGCTTTCCGTTTCCGCCCGGCGCGTTTGGAAGCGACAGCACCTTCCGCCATCGATTGGTGTCGGACAGCGTACTCGTTCGCGCCTCGGTGATTCCCGGATCGCCCACTCAGCGGGTGGCACCAATTCTTGGTATCTATGACTGGCAAAAGACGCAGATTTTTCTACTTGGACAACGGGGGCGTGCGTTGCAGTTCTCGATGCGCACTAACGCTGGACGCTCCCTGCTGCGTGACCCGGTCATCGAACTCGACGATGTGTTTCCGGTTGCCGCGCCAGTTGGGGTCGAGCGTCGGGATACCGTGCGGGTGGCCGGCGGCGTTGTCGCGGGATCGCTCGTGGTGCAAGCCAGCGATGTGCACGGAGTACGCGAGCGGCGAGTGCCGTTGAGTCCTGGGCTCGGCTGGAGTTTCTTTATCCCCTGGGGATACGCCTTCGGCGCCGAAACGCCGTTTCTCTCGATGCTTTGGTTGGGCGGGTTGTTCTTTCCCTTGGTGTACTGGAGCAGTCGTTCGGGGCGGCGTGATGAGAGGTTCGCCATCCTGTGCGGCGCAGTGGTCCTTGGGCTGGTGGCTTCGCCGCTAGTGCTACATGGTACGGCCGCATCGTGGTCAGATTGGTTCGGCGTGGCAGCGGGAGCCGCCGTGGGAATGGGCGTCGCCGCGTTGGGCGAGCGCGCCGGTGCGCGGTGGCGTGCGCTGCGCCTGATCTCGTCGCCCGACGGCGCGGCGTGACGGAACGGAGCGCTATGAACCCGGAGAGAGTGAGCACCATGTCGTCACGGATCGCCAAGGGCCTTCGCGACCCACGCAAGGGTCTCAGCGTATTGATCGTGTTGCTGCGGGGATGGCGATACAAGACGTGGTACGGGCTCCTCGGAGTGCGGTTCTCAGCGGGGAAAAACTTTCGCGTTTCGGGGCGCATCCGACTGCGGGGGCCGGGACGGGTGGTGATCGGCGACAACGTGCACATTGACGGCGAGGTGACGCCGTGGACGTATGACGTCGATGCGGTGATCTCGATCGGCAGCGACTCGTACGTAAACGGCACACGTTTCGGTTGCCAGCAAGAGATCACGGTCGGTCCGCGTGCGATTCTCGCGCAGGCGCGCATCATGGACACCAACTTCCACAGCACGCACGTTGATCGCCACGATCCAACCGCGCAGGTGCGTGTGTCACCGGTGCGGTTGGATGAAAACGTGTGGATCGCGGGCAGCGCGGGGATTCTACCCGGCACGACGATCGGTGCGAACTCCGTCGTCGGGTTTGGCGCCGTCTGCTCCGGCGACTACCCTGCCAACGCGATCATCGCGGGAAACCCCGCGCGCGTGGTTCGGCAGATTCCGAGCGCGCACAACACGGTGGGAGTCACGAGCTCACGCGTGCCGTAATTCGGGCACGCGTGGCTTGGCCGCACTTGATCGACGCCATTGCGCGGCTCATTCTTCGCGTTGTGATCGCTTTTCTCGTCGGCTTCGACGCTGTGCTTCTCGGGATTCGATGGGCGCTGTTGGTGCTCGCCGCGGTTTTGCTCGTGGTGTTTGCGCTCGACTGGCTCGTCCGCACCCGGCGCATCAGCCCGTTTGGTCCTGTAGCGCGGTTCTTTCGCCGTGTGGTGGACCCACCGTTGGCCCCCATCGAGCGGCGCATCGTCCGTGCGGGCGGCATGCCGACCAGCGCTCCGTGGTGGGCACTCGTCGCAGTGGTCGTTGGCGGCATCCTGCTCATTCTGGCGCTCCAGTTCGTGCGCAAGATTATCGTGACGGCGGCGATCTCTGCCGACCGCGGACCGCGCGGCTTCTACGACTTGCTGGTCAGCTGGACGTTCGGGATTCTGGAGCTCGCCCTCATCGTGCGAATCGTCGCGTCGTGGCTGCGCATCAATCCATACCAGGTGTGGATTCGGTGGTCCGTGTCGCTCACCGAGTGGCTGCTTCGACCGCTGCGATCGATCATTCCTCCGTTCGGGATGTTTGACGTGTCACCGCTGGTCGCTTATGTGATCCTTGTGCTGCTGGAATCGTTCATGCACTCAATCGGCGTTGCGTGAGCGATCTATTGGTGCACCATCGTGACGACGCGGTGCGGTTCAGCGTGCGCGTCCAGCCACGATCCACGCGGGATGCGGTGGTAGGGGTGCACGCAGGTGCGCTCAAGGTGAAAGTCAGGGCGCCTCCAGTGGACGGTGCGGCGAATGCAGCGCTAGTGAAGTTGCTCGCGGATCGGCTGGGCGTACCGGCGCGCGATGTGCGCATCGTTAGCGGCGCGACTACCCGTGCAAAGGTAGTGGAGGTGCGCGGTGTGGGCGTTGCGCGAGTGCGGTCGCTCGGCGATTGAACGGTAACCTTATACGAATTGCAATGGCGAGCATTCTCTTGATCGGTCGGGACGACGCGCTGCTGGAAGGTCTCGCGCAAATGCTGGCGCACGCCGGACACGCTCCGCACACCGCGCCCACGACGCTCGAAGCTGTCGAGATCGCGGCGGCGGAGCATCCGCTGGTCGCGATCGTGGACCGCGACGAGGCAGTTGCGCATCCGGAAGTGGCGCGCTTGCCGCTAGAGAGCGGGGGCGCCTTGCTTGTCTATCACGGCGGGGCCAGCACCGCGGTATCACTGCCGCCGTCGCTCCAGCGGTTCGTTATGGCAGAACTCACATTGCCGCTCGAGCGGCACCGCCTGATCACGCTTGTGCAACGGGTGGAGGAGCGCCTCCGGGCTACTGGGCGTGGCGAGGACCGCTCACCGGATCATCGGGCGTCGTGAGCGCCGGCGGTTGCTCATGCGCCCGTACTATCTGCAGAAGACTTGATCAAGATTGCCGCCTCTGCGTTGCGAAGCGTGATCGAAGTAACCGGCGGTCCCAGAGTTCCATCGCCGCGCAGCGGTCGCAGCGCCTGGCCATTTGGCAATGGCACCGACACAGCCGTGGTGTCGCCGAAAATCTTCACCCGCCAGCTGCTGGACGGGCGCGCGAGGATCAGCGCGCGGTCGAAGTCACGCGCCCAAACGGTAAAACCATTCCCCATCGGATCCCGACCGGTCTGGAGTGCGCGCCGCGCCCCGCGCGGGTGTCCCACATCGTACTCTTGTGCCTTGAGCCACACTGTTTCGAATGGGACCTTCCAGGAATTTTCGAGGTCCAGTAACAGCTGGTCAGGCGTCGCCGGCACCACCATGTAGTAGCTGGCGAGCTCGAACATTTTCAGGCGTTCACCCTTGGACGAGTAATCTCCTGGAGTGAATGTCGAAAAGACGCCCCGCGCGGTGTTGGCTTCGTTCCAACTGTTCAACGGGACCAGTTCGACGGTCACATTGTGCGCCAGCAGCGAGTCCGCCCAACGCCACCGCTCGGGCATGCCACTGTTCAACGGATTGTTCATGCGCTCGAGGTGGACGGCGCCAGCCGCGGTGATCATCGCATAGTCGAACGGCCGCATGTATTCCGACGTGTTGATCATGATGACTTTCGGCGCAACCGCGGCCGAAATTGTGCGCACATACTCGACCATGTCATGCTCGTACAATTTGCGATCCGAGTACTCCAGCATCTGTTGTTTGCCTAACGCTGTCCCGACGTCCCCGGAGCTGTGCGAATCGAAGAACACGCCGTCCGCATCCTGCACTACGCGGCGAATCCGGTCGACGACGTAGGCTCGTGCTCCCGAATCGCCTGGATTGATCACCCACTTTCGCGAGCCCCACGAGACGAACTGCAATCGCGTGCTTTCGGACTTCGGTTGCCCCGCGACGTGCACGAACGCGTTTTCGAGCGCAAATTGCGGATGGTTCGCGAACCACTGCTGCATGTCGGGATAGTACGTCGAGCCGAGGGCGGACGACTTCTCCTGGCCGGGCTGGATGACATCCCAGTCCAGGGCGTACGGAAGGATGCGGATCGTCGAGTTGATTGCCTTGTACGCACTGGCATCACCAGACATCACGTAGTCGAAATGACCGGCGGTCCACGATCGCTCGGCGTTCCGTTGGGCGACGTTGGAGACATAGCCAATTCGGAAGTCCGTGACCATCGTGCGAATGTGCGACCAGTGCGGCGAGGTGGGGCTGTAGGGTTTGGACGCCTGTGCAGGCGTGCCGGTGCTCGAGACAAACGCGGGGTCGCGCACCGTGGCGGGTGCTGCGCTCTTGGTAGCCGAAATCCGATTCGCGCCGATGGCCGTGCCGATGGTTACCGCGACAAGAACGACTACCTGAATTGCACGCATGCGCTGGGACTCCTCGCGGCATGGGTCACGCACCTCACAGCGGGTGCCTCACGCCAATGGGAAAGATTTGTGCGCCCCTCCTCCCTGCATCAACGTTTTGATCGCCTACCAATCACCAGGGGCCGGTCATAATATGGGAACTCAATGACGGTCTGATCCGGATATCCGTTGGCGCCGAGTACATCGCGCAGAAAGCGGAGGGACGAGCGCTCGAGTAGAACACCAGCATGCTCATCGCGGTTCTCATTCGCCTGCACGACAAAACAATCGATCGCCTTGCTAAACGTGCGCACAATGCGAGCTATTTCTTCCGGCTCCTCGTAGTACAAACTGCAGAAGGCAGTCGCCACGTCGTAGCCAGACCAGTCTCGGTCACACGCCTCGTGCATGTGTCCCTCGATCAGTTGGAACCCGAGGTATCGCTTGTTGTCGACGAACTCGAACCAGTGATGGTTGAGGCGGGCGTAGCGCGCGACCGTGGGGTTGAGCTCATAGCCCGTTACCCGTCGAGCACCCGCCCGAAGCATTTCAAGCGGGAGCAGTGCATTATTGCAACCAAGGTCGACGATGCTCTTCCCTACGAGGTCGGGCAGGTACGGCCGGATGAAGTGCCATTTCCCAGAACCCAATTCAATCGAGCCAGGGGCTCGGCTTTCGTATCCGTGCCCGTAGTAAATGGGCGCGTAGAACAGGTCAGGTTTCTCGCGAGCGAGGAGGGCAACGGTTCCACGAAAGGCCCGCTCGGAGAGCACGTCGCCATCGAAGAAGTAGTTGAACTTTTCGCGATCGGTCGCACGGTCGTTGACGAATCGCCAATCGTTGCGGCTGTGCACTTCGGCACCTTCGAAGTCGCAAATGTAGGGCAGGCCGTCCACCACCAGCACGTTTCCGTATTTCACGTCGCCGATGGTCACTCCGTGCAGGTGTATCCGATCTATCAAGTCCGCAGCCTTCGCGATCACATCGCGTTCCGCCGAAGCCCGAAGCGCCTGTACCGCGACGTCGCGCGCCTGTGCCATGGTACCTGGATTCCAACGATCGGGAGCGTCAAAGGAGGTACTGACCCGATATTGCACGCTAACGGACGCTCCGCGAGACGTCATCAGGCTGCCGATGCTGCGCCCCATGACGAAGGATTCATAGATGGCAGGCGGGGTGTGCTGAACTGCGAGCAAGCGGGGAACGCCGGGAACTCCCGTGAGGGCATGCAGAGCGAGCACTTCCTGCTCGAAGTTCGAGCGATTCCCGTATGTCTTCCTTATGCAGACAACGTCCTTGTAGGTCACGAGTTCGAGGACATTTCTAGCGCGCTTGCGGAACTCCTGTGGTGTGGTCAGCACGTCTGCGAAGAAGGGGATGGGTCCGATATCACTAAGGACTCGATTGTCCTGATCGAACGTGGCGATCCGCACCGCGGCGGCCTGCGACGCGAGGGCAACGCGATCAACCGTTGCTTCGGCGATGCCCAACTCGAGCAGCGTTTGCCGTGCAGGCGGCAGTCCTTCGATGCCAGACCATCCAATGTTCGCGAGGCGTTTCACTCGCGATTTCCGACGCACCGCGCGGACCGCGTACAGGGACCCTGGCCCGAGAGCGAGGAACGCAACGAGGACGGCGATGACGGGGTGCCCCAACACAGTGAGAACGATCGTAAGCGTCACGGCGACCGCGGTCATCAGCACTTTGCGCGTGACGCCCCTGGTAGCGAGCGATACAGATCGTGTGACCCCCGTGTAGCCCTTGTCGCGGTAGATCGGCAGCATCACCCGCGTGGTAACTATCTTCTTCCGAATTCGACGAATCCACACAAACATCTCCAGTGAGGCGAATTGAATCGAACCGCGTGGATGGGCGACGAGCGAACTGAAGTGCGGCCGGCCGTTTGCGTGATCGAGGCGTTCGATGGCAAGGTGTGAAGATTAGGGCAAGGAGAATGCCGAGGATACCCGGACGGGTGAGGGGATTTTCGGGCGCGCTTGCGCGACGTTGTAAAGGCCTGCGCCTTGCCCCACTCTCCAGCGCGCGTTATGCTACAACGCAGACGAGACAACCTATCGTGGCGATTTACGGCAACTTGCGGCCACGTTAAACATTCCGCTAAAGCGCCGGCCTGGTGCCTGTGCGCGCCCGGCCTTTTTCGCATCGGATGACTTCATGAGCGATACCGCCTCCGTTCCATCTTCTGCCTCGCCGTACATTGACGAGTTGTCGCGCCGCGTTCTGATATACGACGGGGCGATGGGAACGAACATCCAGCGCCACGCGCTCACCGCGGCTGATTTCGGCGGCGCGGCCTACGAAGGATGCAACGACTAGCTCGTGCTCACGCGACCCGACGTGATCCGCGGCATCCACGAGTCGTTCCTGGCGGTGGGCTGCGATGTGGTCGAGACGTGCACGTTCCAGAGCACGCCGCGCCGCCTCCGCGAATGGGGGTTGGGCGACCGCATGCACGAGCTCAACGTCCGCGCCGCGCAGCTCGCACGTGCGGCGTGCGGCGCGTTCGCGACCGATGGTCGGCCGCGCTTCGTGGCGGGATCGATTGGCCCAACGGGGATGCTGCCGTCGAGCAGCGACCCGACGCTCTCGGCGGTGACGTTCGCCGAGCTCGAGGACGATTTCTACCAGCAGGCGAAGGCCCTCGTTGAAGGCGGCGTGGACGTGCTGTTGGTCGAGACGGCGCAGGATATCCTCGAAGTGAAGGCTGCGCTGGCGGGATTCGAGCGGCTGTTCGCCGAAATCGGGCGGCGCGTGGCGGTGCAGACGCAGGTCACGCTGGACACGAGCGGCCGCATGCTGCTGGGCACCGACATCGCGAGCGCGATGACGACGCTCGAAGCGTTAGGCGTAGACGTGTTGGGGCTGAACTGTTCCACCGGGCCGGAGCACATGCGCGAACCGATCCGGTGGCTCGCCGAGCACGCCAGCCGGCCGGTCTCGTGCATCCCGAACGCGGGACTGCCGCTCAACACGGGTGTGGGTGAGGCGGTCTATCCGCTGGAGCCCGAGCCGCTGGCGATGGCGCTGTCCGAATTCGTCCGCGATTTTGGCGTGCGCGTGGTAGGCGGGTGCTGCGGGACGACGCCGGAGCATCTGGCGGCGGTGGTGCGAGCGGTCCGCGGACTGAAACACGCCCCGTCGCATCACACCGCGCCGCATGTACCCCGCGTCTCCTCGGCAATGCGCGCGCTCACGCTGCACCAGGATCCGCCGCCGCTGCTCATCGGCGAACGCGTCAATTCGCAGGGATCGCGAAAGGTGAAGCAGTTCCTGCTCACCGACGACTACGAGGGGATCGTCGGCATCGCGCGACAGCAAGTGGATTCGGGCGCGCACGTCTTGGATGTCTGCGTCGCCCTCACGGAGCGCGCCGATGAAGCGTTGCAGATGTCGCAGGTGGTCAAGCTGCTCTCGATGAGCGTCGAAGCACCTCTCATGATCGATTCCACGGAGGCCGAGGTCATCGCGCGCGCGTTGGAGCACGTGCCGGGCCGGGCGATCGTGAATTCGATCAACATGGAGAACGGACGCAAACGCATCGATGCGGTACTCCCGCTCGTCAAGCGGCACGGCGCGGCGGTCGTCGCCCTCACGATCGATGAAGTCGGCATGGCGAAGACGCGCGATCGGAAGCTCGAAATCGCGCGCCGGATTCACGACATTGCGCTCGGCGAGTTTGGACTGGCCAGCGAAGACCTGATCTTCGACGACCTCACGTTCACACTCGCCACCGGCGAAGCGGAATGGATAGACAGCGCGGCGGAAACCATCGAAGGCATCCGGCTCATCAAGCGCGAGCTGCCGGGCGTGCTCACGTCGCTCGGCGTCAGCAACGTGAGCTTCGGGCTCGCCCCCGACGCGCGCGCGGTGCTCAACTCCGTGTTCGTGCACCACTGCGTGCAGGCGGGGTTGGACATGGCGATCGTCAATCCGGCGCACATCCGTCCGTACGTGGAGCTTTCGCAATCCGAGCGCGACCTGGCGGACGATCTGGTGTTCAATCGCCGCCCCGACGCACTGCAGCGGTTCATCGAACAGGGACATCAGGATTCGGGGCTCGGCGCCCGGGACACGGCAGAGGGCGCGGCGGGGGCCGAGGCCCAATTCGCGAGTCCCGATGCTCGGGTGCACTGGCAGATCCTGCATCGCAAGAAAGATGGGATCGAGGACGCGCTCGACGCGGCGGGCGTGCGCGAACAGCCAGTGCGCGTGCTCAACGAAGTCCTGCTGCCGGCCATGAAAGACGTGGGCGACAAGTTCGGCGCCGGCGAGCTCATTCTTCCGTTCGTGCTCCAGAGCGCGGAAGTGATGAAGCGCGCCGTCAAACATCTCGAACAATTTCTCGATCGCGCGGACGGGTACACGAAGGGGAAAGTGGTGCTGGCGACCGTGTACGGCGACGTACATGACATTGGCAAGTCGTTAGTCAACACCATTCTCTCCAATAACGGGTATACGGTGTACGACCTGGGAAAGCAGGTGCCGGTGAACACGATCATCGAGAAGGCGGTCGAGGTCGGGGCGGATGCGATCGGGCTGTCGGCGCTGTTGGTCTCGACGTCCAAGCAGATGCCGATCTGCGTGCAGGAGCTGGACCGGCGGGGCCTAACGATGCCGGTGCTGATTGGAGGCGCGGCCATCAACCGGCGGTTCGGACGCCGGGCGCTGTTCGTGGAAGGCGAGCGGCCGTACGCGGCAGGCGTGTTCTACTGCAAGGATGCATTCGAGGGACTGGACTCGGTGGAAGCGCTGATGGATGCTGCGCGGCACGACGCCTTTGTCGCCAGGAATCTCGAGGACGCGCGCAACGACACGTTCCTGAACACGCGCGTCGGGAAGGATGTTGCCGCGGGGACCGATGCGACCGGGCGCTCCGATGTGGCAGCCAACAATCCCGTAGCCGAACCGCCGTTCTTCGGCACTCGCGTGCTTCACGACATTCCGCTCGACGAGGTGCTGGCGCTGCTCGACCTGGACGAGCTGTTCCGATTGCAGTGGGGCGGTCGTGGATCGGGGCCAGCCTTCGACGCGATGGTGCGCGAGGAGTTCCGCCCAACGCTCCAACGGCTCACCGCGAGCGCGAAGCGCGAAGGATGGCTCACGCCCCGCGCGGCATACGGGCTCTTCCCGGCGCAGTCGCAGGGGAACTCGCTGCTGGTGTACGATCCGGCGGCGTATGGCAGCGACGGCAGTGCGCTGCGCGAGATCGCGCGCTTCACGTTCCCGCGGCAGGACGGACGCGAACGGCTCTGTCTGGCGGATTACTTTCGCTCGGTGGAATCGGGGGACGTGGACGTGGTGGGGTTGCAGATCGTCACGGTCGGCGATGCGGCGAGCGTGCGATTCGATGAGTTGCAGGCGCGGGGCGAATACGCCGAAGCGCTCTACGTCCACGGACTTGCGGTGGAAACAGCGGAAGCGCTGGCCGAGTGGATGCACGGCACCATTCGCCGCGGGCTGGGGATTTCCGAAGCCCAAGGAAAGCGCTACTCGTGGGGGTACCCGGCATGTCCCGACCTCGATGATCACGCGACGGTCTTCCGCCTGCTCCCGGCCGGCGAGTCGCTTGGGATGTCGCTCACCTCGTCGTTCCAACTGATACCCGAGCAATCGACGGCAGCGATTGTCGTGCACCACCCAGCGGCGAAGTACTATGCCGTGCGCTCGGGGGGCGAACGCGACCTCGGCCTAACGACTGCAGCCGGCGCGGCGACCGCGGAGCCCAAGTGAGCGAGCGCCGCGACGCGCGCGAGCTGCTCGAACCCGATCGCATCGTGGTGTTCGACGGTGCGATGGGGACGATGCTGTACGCGCGCGGCGTGTTCATCAACCAATGCTACGACGAGTTGAACGCCCGCGCGCCCGATCTGGTGCGGGACGTTCACCGAGAATACGTGAAGGCGGGCGCCGAGGTGCTGGAGACCAACAGCTTCGGCGCCAACCGGGTGAAGCTGGCGCCGCACGGACTCGAGGGACAGGTGGCGGAGCTCAACTGCCAGGCTGCGCGCCTGGCTCGCGAAGCCGCCGGCGCGCACGTGCTGGTGGCCGGCGCGGTCGGTCCGTTAGGCATTCGCATCGAGCCGTTCGGCCCCACGAGCCGCGGCGAAGCCCGCGCTATCTTTCGCGAGCAGCTGGCCGCGCTGCAGGAGGGCGGCGCGGACTTGTTTCTCCTCGAAACGTTCGCCGACCTCGACGAGATCGAGCAGGCGATCCTGGCCGCGCGCGACGTCGACGCCACAGTGCCGCTCATCGCGCAGATGACCATCGGGCAGGATGGACTGACGCCGTTCGGCGCCACGCCGGAAGACGTGGCTCGCGCGCTGGATGGCTGGGGCGCCGATATCGTCGGGCTCAACTGCTCGGTGGGACCACAGGCGATTCTTGAGGCCGTTGAGCGCATGGCAGCGGTCACGTCGCGCAAACTGAGCGCCCAGCCGAACGCTGGAATGCCGCGCGACGTGGGCGGCCGGACGATGTACATGGCCAGCCCGGAGTATATGGCCAACTACGCCCGGCATCTCATCCAGGCCGGGGCCAAAGTCGTGGGCGGCTGCTGCGGTACCACTCCCGAGCACATCAAGGCGGTGGTGGAAGGGATTCGCCCACTCGTCCCGCGGCAGCAATGGCGCGCGTCGGTGCGCTACCAGCTGCCGCACACGGACGATGTCACGCCCGCCGGCGGCGACGACCGTCGAGACGACAGCGCCGGACAACCGGCGACGCCGTTCGCCGAGCGCTCACAGTGGGCCACCAAGATCGCGCGCCGCGAGTTCGTGACCTCGGTCGAGATCGTACCACCGCGCGGCGTCGATGCATCCCGAATGCTGGACGGCGTGCGCTCGCTGCGCGCGGCGGGCGTGGATGCGGTGAACGTACCCGATGGGCCGCGCGCCCAGAGCCGCATGGGCGCGTTGATGACGAGCCTGCTCATCGAGCAGCAGGTGGGCATTGAGACCGTCACCCACTATTGCTGCCGTGATCGCAACCTGCTCGGCATGTTGAGCGATCTGTTAGGCGCATCGGCGATGGGATTGCGCAATCTGCTCATCATCACTGGCGACCCGCCGAAGATGGGGCCGTATCCCGATGCCACGGCGGTATTCGACATCGATTCCATCGGCCTCACGAATCTGGTGAGCCGGCTCAACCGCGGCCTGGACCCCGGCGGTCACGCTATCGGCACGCCGACGCGATTCGCGATCGGTGTGGGCGTGAATCCGGCGGCGATCGATCCGACCTATGAGTTGCGACGATTCGAGTGGAAGGTGAACGCGGGCGCGGAGTTCGCCATCACCCAACCGGTGTTTGACGTCGAACAGCTCGAACGGTTTCTGACCTCGATCGCGCACGTGCGCATTCCAGTGGTGGCGGGCATCTGGCCGCTGGTCTCGGCGCGCAACGCGGAGTTCCTGGCTAACGAGGTGCCCGGCGTGGTAGTGCCCGAATCGGTGATCCAACGCATGCGCCAGGCGAGCGAGAAATCCAAGGAGCATGCGCTGGCGGAAGGAATGGCGCTCGCCCGCGAGATGCTGGAACAAGTGCGGAGCACGGTGCAAGGCGTACAGGTGTCGGCACCGTTTGGACGGGTGGAACTGGCCCTGCAGGTATTCGGCCACGACGCACCGTAGCGCGCGGCGTTAACTTATGGCCAGCACACTGGAATCGGGACTTCGGCAGCGAGATACGTGACATGAAGGCCATTCTGCTCGTGGACCACGGCTCGGTGCGCGATGCCGCGAACCACATGATCGAGTGCGTAGGGCAGCTCACGCAGGCGCGCGCTGGTGATGGTGTCATCGTGCGCGTCGCTCACATGGAACTCGCCCGCCCAACGATCGCCGAGGGACTGGCGGCGTGCGTGGAAGCGGGAGCGACCGAAGTGGTGGTGTTCCCCTACATGCTGTCGCCCGGAAAGCACTCCACGCGCGACATTCCGCGCCTGTCGGCCGAGGCGGCTGCTGCGTTTCCGCTGGTGAGCGTCACGGTGACGCCCGCGTTCGGCGTGCACGACAAGCTGGCCGAAGTTGTCCTCGAGCGAGCGGGCGTAGGAGTAGTGTCGGCGAGCGCGCCGCCGGCGTGCATATGCGTGCGTCCCGAGGGCGCGCCGGAACGCTGGTGCGGCGACGCATGCCGCGAGGGCGCAGTCCCGGTGTCGGCCTCGCACTGATCCGAATTCCCAGCGGCTCGGTGCCGTTTACGAAACGCTGAGCGTCGACATACATTGGACCGCATGACGACCGACCTCGACAGCGGCCACGCGCCGCTCACCGTGCTCTCCGAAGAAGAAGGCATGTTTCGCGACGCGGTGGCGTCGTTCGCGGACGAGCACGTTCGACCTCGCGTGCAGGACATGGAGCGGGCGGGCAAGCTCGACCCGCAGTTGATCCCTGCATTTTTCGAGCTGGGTCTCATGGGAATCGCGGTCCCCGAGCGCTACGGTGGCGCCGGCGGCTCACTCATGATGGTCACGCTGGCGGTCGAGGCCGTCAGCCGCGTGGACGCGTCGGCGGCGATCCTCATGGATGTGCAGAACACGCTGGTCAATTCGCCCATCACCCGCTACGGGAACGATGCGCAGCACGAGCGATATCTCGCGCGCCTAACCGCGAATACGGTGGGGGCCTACGCGCTCTCCGAGCCGGGATCGGGCTCCGACGCATTCGGGCTCTCCACGCGCGCCGAGCGTCAGGGCAACGACTGGGTGCTGACGGGACGCAAGCTCTGGATCACCAACGGCGCCGAAGCAGAGATTTTCGTCATCTTCGCAACGGTGGATCCGTCGGCGGGCTACCGCGGCATCACGGCGTTCGTCGTCGAGCGCGGCTTCGCCGGATTCGCGGTCGGAAAGAAAGAGGACAAGATGGGCATACGCGCATCGAGCACCACGGAGCTCATCCTCGATGGGTGTCGGGTTCCTGCGACGAATGTGTTGGGCCCTGTTGGCCAAGGATACAAGATCGCGATCGAGACGTTGAACGAGGGACGTGTGGGGATCGGCGCCCAGATGATCGGCATCGCGCGCGGCGCGCTCGACACCACGGTGCAGTACGTGCGCGAGCGCACGCAGTTCGGCAAACCCATCGCCCAATTTCAGGGGGTGCAGTTCCAGCTCGCGCAGGCGGCCACGGAGCTCGAGGCGGCGCGTCTCATGGTGTACAACGCGGCGCGCCTGAAGGACGCCGGCCGCGCGTTCGCGCAGGAAGCGGCGATGGCCAAGTTGTTCTCATCTCAGGTAGGCGAGCGCGTGACGTCGTTGTGCGTGGAGCTGCACGGCGGCTACGGCTACACGAAGGACTACCCCGTGGAAAAGTTTTATCGCGACGCGAAGATCGGCACGATCTACGAAGGCACGTCGAACATGCAGTTGCAGACTATCGCCAAGCAGCTACTTCGCGAATAGCATGGGGGCGTTGCTCGGCTTCGGGGAGGTGCGGCAGTGCCCGTTGGTGCGCCGAGGAGAGTGACAACGACCTGTTGGAGCGGATAAGGCGGAAAAAGACGGATGGTCCGGGGCGCGGGACGGGTGCGGCGCGCGGGACGCGCGTTAGGCAATCATCGTGAGCACCGCCTCGCCGCGCAACGTCCCGGACCGCAGGCGGTCGAGGGCCTCGTTCGCCAACTCCAGCGGCATGGGCTCAACCGTCGTGCGCACCGGAACCCCGGGCGCCAGCGACAGAAACTCGTCGCCGTCGCGGCGCGTGAGGTTAGCCACCGAACGCACGGTGCGCTCGCCCCAGAGAATCTCATAGGGGAACGATGGGATGTCGCTCATGTGGATGCCGGCGCACACCACGGTCCCGCCCCGCGCGATCGCGCGAAGCGCCATGGGAACCAGCGCCCCGACCGGGGCGAAAATGATGGCGGCGTCCAGCTCCTCGGGAGGCCGCTGGTCCGAGCCCGAGGCCCACTCGGCGCCGAGCCCGCGCGCGAACCCCTGCGCGGCGGCGTCGCCTTCGCGCGTGAACGCGAATACCCGCCGGCCCTGCCACAGCGCCACCTGGGCAATGAGATGCGCCGCGGCGCCGAACCCGTACAGGCCTAACCGCTTCGCATCGCCGGTCGCGCGCAGCGCGCGGTAGCCGATCAGCCCCGCGCACAACAGCGGCGCGGCACTCACATCGTCGTACACGTCGGGGATCGGGAAGCAGAACCGCTCGTCGGCCACCGTGCGCTCTGCATAGCCGCCACTGATGTCGTAGCCCGTGAAGCGCGCGCGGATGCACAGATTCTCGCGCCCCGTACGACAATACTCGCACACGCCGCACGTCCATCCCAGCCACGGCACGCCCACGCGCGCGCCGATCTCGAATCGGCGCGCGCCCTCGCCCCGCGCCTCGACAGTGCCCACGATCTCGTGCCCGATGATGAGCGGCAGCGCGGGATGCGGGAGCTCGCCGTCGATCACGTGCAGATCGGTGCGGCATACCGCGCACGCGCGCACGCGAAGGAGCAACTGTCCCGGACCTGCAACAGGATCCCGGACATCACGCATCTGGAGCGGCGTGCGCGGCTGCTCCAACACCATCGCGCGCATCGGCGTGCGAACTACATGAGTCTCAGCGCCTGGTACACCGGATAGACGGTCGCAAGGACCCACACGATCGCAGCCGCCGCGAAGGCGCGCGACCGCGGGATCTTGCCGATCACCGCCAGCCCGATGCCCAAGAGTATCGTGCACCAGATAGTGAAAACGTCCAAGCGCTGCACCAGCGCGACGACAAGAGGCGACGTGGTACTCGTGCTGAGAAAGTGCGCGGGACTGGCGGTCACCTTGGCCATCGCGTCGAGCTTCGACGGATCGGTGAAATAGGCGATGACCGACTGTGCGACAGTCTGCAGAATTCTGGGGAACGCCGCATACGCGGCGATAAGTAGCGCCGCGCCGAAGGCCAGGGTCGCGTCGAACAGCTTGCCGACCAACCACAGGAGCATGCCGGTGAAAATGATCGCGATCGGCAAGCCGATCAGCACGAACAGGAATCCGAAATTCTCAGCAATCGCTCGACCCTTTTCCATTTGATCGGAGGTCACCTGCGGATTCGCTTGCATCACTTTCGCCATCTGCCGCGAGAATTCCGCGTCGAAGACCGGCTGCATGAGCGACTTGGTCCCGAGGTACAGCAGCGTGATCACGATCGTCACGACCACCATCGGCAGAAAGAAATTCGCCTTCTCGCGTCGCGCGAACACGGCGCTCGGCGACACGAAAATGTCGATGAAGTCTTCCCATACCGACGGGGTCTTCTGGGGAACGGCGGGGGCGGCCATGTGCATCTCCGAATTGGGGGTCGTCCGGCCTTACAACTTCGCGCGCCGGCCGGCGCCTCACAAGACCGGCGGCCCGGCAGGTCGGCGGTTGTCAGCGTCCCCGGAGAATGCCCGACCTGATGCGCACCGCCTTCGCCGGTGCGCGTGAATCGGCGGACAGTTGCACCGTGATCTTCTCGTCCAGATGGAGCGTGCCGGTGAGCGAGAGCATGTCGTCGTCGCGTTGGACCTTGAAGGCGACCGGCGCGCCGGCGTGCGCACCCAGTTTGTCGCGCACGTGCGCCACGAATCCACGATCGGTCACCGGCACACCCGCCACCGACAGGAGGTAGTCTCCCGCGCGCACGCCCGCTTCGTCGGCCGCCGAGCCGGGCAGCACGTGCGTCACGCGCGTGCCCGCCGAATCCGTCGTGGCCGATACGCCTAGGGTAGGAGTGCGCACCGTGTCGAATGTGGCGCGCAGTCCGGCCAATGGCAGGACGGTGCTCCACGGATATGGATCGCGGCCGTCGACATAGCGAGACGCAAAATCCGCGAATGACGTGCCGCCCGCGGCCGCACTCACCGCGTTCCACCATTGCGCACCGGTGAACCCAGTGCCTCGACGGTAGCACTCGCGATAGAGCGTGCGCATCACGTCGTCGAGCGAGGCGCCGTTGTCGCTCGCATCGCGGATCATGATGTCGAGCATCAAGCCGGCCAGCGAGCCTTTCGGGTAGTAGATGTCCTCCGTCCCATCCTCAGGGTGCACCCAGGTGGTGAGCGATGCGTCGGTGAGGGCCACGGGCGGTGCGTTCGCCACCTCGGCCATCTTCCCAGCCGTGACCTCAAGGAACGCCGCCGAATCGGTAACGCCCGAGCGCACTTCGGAAAGGTCAGCGTAGTAGTCGGTGATTCCCTCGCTCACCCAGAGCCATTCGGTGGGTTGCTCACGCGCGTACTGGTACGGCCACAGGTCGGCGGGGCGCAGACGCTTCACGTTCCAGGCGTGAAAGATTTCGTGTGCGTAAATCGACATCTCGATGGGCTCGCCGATCGCCAGCGGCGTCGTGACGTCGACGTGCGAGTTCTGATGCTCGAGCCCCGAAATGCCACCGTAGCTCGAGTCGGCAATCTGCATGACCGTGTACGTCGTGAACGGAATCTCGCCGAACACCGCGCCTTCGACCGGGATGATCTTGCTCAGCTGCGCGAAGGTCGAGGACATCGTCGCCTGCGGCATGCTCCCCGCCGGATACGACGCGAATCGCAACCAGACGGCGCCGGCACGTACGCTGTCCAGATCGAATCGACCTACGAAAAACGGCATGTCCACTACATCGTGATAATTCGTCGCGCTGAACGTGCGCGGTGCGGATGCCGGGGTCATGCCCGTGGCGACGCGCCACGTTGGCTGCGTGCGGATGGTCACCGTGGATGGGAAATCGAAACTGCGCCCCTCGGGGTAGAGAAAAACATTGGTGCCATTGAACATGACGAAGTCGGAACGAGACCACGTCGCCGCGTTGTCCAACGTGTCGGCGAGATAATCGAACGACACGGTGACCGGCCGCGCACCACCGGCGCCGGGCCGAATGCGCCAAGTGTCGTAGTCGAGCTTGTCCCACGAGAGCGGGTGGCCGTTGCTCACGGCCGCAAAGCCGATCACCGCGCGGGAGAAGTAAGCGATCTCATACGCACCCGGCGTCCACGCAGGGAGGGAGAGCAGCACAGGGGCGCCGCTCCCCGGAACGCTGAACGACATCTCGACGTGAAGCTTCCGCTGCCGTGCATTGGCCGAGTCGAACGAGACGAGGTACGACACGTCGGTGATTGGCGCCGAGGCGAGGGGCACCGGCGGTGCGCCGGTGACGCTTTGTGCCGCTACGGCAGGCGCGCCGCTCAAGAGTGCGGCGAGCACGAGCAGCAACAACGAGAACACGACGCGGGTCATGAGCGGTTCGTTGACGGAAGGCCGCAATATCGTCGCTGCCGGGCCGGCGAGAAAGAGCGCCGGTGTTCCGGCGTACGACGGTCTATCGGTTCGCGCACGCCGGGTCACATATTGCGGGATCAGTGGAGCTCGCCGGCCAGTGTCCCGCTTGTCCGGCGTGCTGCGCCAAACCATGATCTCGCGCCGCGAGCGGTCTTCGCCTAACAACCTTCCCATCTGTCACGCTATGAGCCGCTTTGTGCTGGTGACATTGCTTTTCGCGTGTGCCCTGGCCGCGCGCGCCGGAGCGCAGGCGCAGGCGCCGGCCGATCTGGTCGTCACGGCCGATCGGATCTACACAGTGGACCAGTCCCGGCCATTGGTGCAGGCGCTCGCCGTGCGCGGTGGCCGGATCGTGTTCGCGGGCCCTCGGTTAGGCGCGCGGGCACTCACCGGACCGGCCACGCGGGTGCTGGATTTTCCGGGGCGCACGATCGTTCCCGGCCTGGCCGACGCGCATGGGCACCTGCTCGGCCTCGGGCTGTCGCTGCGCGAAGTCGACCTCACGGGCGCGAAATCGTACGACGAGGTGATCGCACGCGTCGTGGCGCGGGCGAAGACGGCACCGCCCGGTACCTGGATCCAGGGACACGGATGGGACCAGAATCGTTGGGGCGACACGCGCTTCCCCACGCAGGAGGCGCTGTCGCGCGCGGTACCGGATCATCCGGTGGTGCTCTCGCGCGTCGACGGGCACGCGCTGCTGGTCAACGCGCGGGCGATGACGCTGGCGGGGATTACGCGCGCCACCAAGGACCCCGCGGGCGGGGGGGGCCGCATCGTCCGGCTCGCCGACGGCTCGCCGTCCGGAGTGTTTGTCGACAACGCGCAAGGGCTGATCGATCGCGTGGTGCCGAGTCCGACGCGTGACGAGATCAAGAGCGCGCTCATCGCCGCCGCTACGGACGCGAACCGCTGGGGGTTGGTGTCGGTGCACGATCCGGGGGAGGGTGAACAGACGCTTGGCGTGCTCGAGGAGTTGGCGCGCTCGGGACAGCTCACGCTTCGAGTGTACGCGATGATCAGTGACGACTCCGCGGCCATCGCGCACTATTTTGCCCGCGGGCCGCAGAGCATGCTCTACGATGGGCACCTCTCGATCCGCAGTATCAAGCTCTACGCCGACGGCGCGTTGGGCTCGCGCGGCGCCGCGCTGCTGGATCCCTACAGTGACGATCCCGGCAACTACGGACTCCTCGTCTCGACGCCCGCGCACATCCGCCAGGTGGCGGTGGAAGCGCTCAAGCACGGTTTTCAGGTGTGCACACACGCGATCGGCGACCGCGGCAACCGCATGGTGCTGGATGCCTACCAGGCCGCGTTGGCGGAGATTCCGGCGGCCGACCCCCGGTTCCGCATCGAGCACGCACAGGTGCTGAACTTCGCCGACATCCCGCGCTTTGCGGAGTTAGGCGTGATCCCATCCATGCAGTCGACTCATCAGACCAGTGACATGTACTGGGCCGAACAGCGGTTAGGCGGCGGGAGGCTGTACGGTGCCTACGCCTGGAGATCTTTGCTGCAGACCGGCGTCGTGGTTCCGAACGGCACCGACTTCCCCGTGGAAGCGGTGAATCCGATGCGGACCTTCCATTCGGCAATCAGCCGCCAGGATGAGCACGACTGGCCGCCCGGTGGCTGGCATCCCGAGCAACGCATGACGCGCGATGAAGCGCTGAAGTCGATGACCATCTGGCCGGCCTACGCCGCCTTCGAGGAAGGCGACATGGGCTCGCTCACGCCCGGCAAGTACGCCGATTTTGTGGTGCTCGATCAGGACATCATGCGCGCGCCGGCGGAGGAGATTCTCGGCACGCACGTGGTGGCGACGTTCATCGGCGGCAACGCGGTGTACGAGCGCGGCCCCGGCGGCACGCCATCACGCTGACTCCGCGCCAGTGCCGGGCGCGGACTGCCCCGGCGTTCGCCCAACGGAAATGCGATGCGGGTCGCCACCCCTGGACGGCGCGCATTGGTTGTGGTCTCTTACACACTCTCTCCGGCAGCCGCCGGGTGCACCTCGGCCTTCACGCTTCTCGCCATGCTTTCCGCTTCTTCGCTCGCGTTTCTCAAGCGCCTGTTAGACACCCCCGGACCGTCGGGTTTCGAGTCGGCACCCGCGCGCGTGTGGCGCGAGGAAGCGGCGCACTTCGCCAATGTGCGCGGCGATGTGCACGGCAACAGCATGGCCGTGGTGGCCGGCGCGGGCGAACCGACGATCATGCTCGCCGGCCACATCGACGAGATCGGCGTCATCGTGCAGCACATCGACGACGAGGGATACGTCTACATCGCGCCGATCGGGGGCTGGGATGTGCAGGTGCTGGTTGGGCAGCGCCTGCGATTCCTGGGGGCGCAGGGCGATGTGTTTGGCGTGGTGGGCAAGAAGCCGATTCACCTGCTGCGCCCGGACGACCGCGAGAAAGCCTCGAAGCTGACGGATCTGTGGGTCGACATCGGCGCCGCGAACGCGGCCGAGGCCGGCGCGCGGCTGAGCGTCGGGGACCCGGGCGTGATCGATTCGCACACGCTCGACTTCCCCAACAACCGCATCGTCTCGCGCTCGATCGACGATCGGATCGGCGCCTTCGTGGTGCTGGAGGCGCTGCGACGCTACGCCGCTCAACCCGGAGCGGCCCGCGTCGTGGCCACGGCCACGACGCAGGAGGAAATCGCGTGGCATGGCGGCGGCGCCGCCGTGAGCGCGACGGCGATCGGCGCGCGGATGGCGATCGTCGTCGACGTCACCTTCGCCACCGACCATCCGGGCATCGAGAAGAAGGAATTGGGGCATCATCCCATCGGCAGCGGTCCGGTGCTCACGCGGGGATCGATCATCTCACCGGTCGCCTTGCGTCTTCTCCGTTCCACGGCCGATGCGCTGTCGATTCCCTACACGCTCCACGCCGCAGGACGCGACACCGGTACCGACGCCGACGCGATTCACATCGCGCGCGAAGGCATCGCCACGGCACTCGTCTCGATCCCCAATCGCTACATGCATTCGCCTAACGAGTTGGTCAGCCTGGACGACGTGGACCGCGCCGCGACATTGATCGCTGAAACGTGCCGCCGCGTGGGAACGGAGATCGATTTCACGGATCGCTGACCGCGCGAGGGCAGGGGTGCCGCTACACCGCTACCGGTTCGCGGCGCCCCAGAATCACCCACGACGCCGCGCCGCGAATGGCCGCCGACTTGTCGCGCAGCAACGCCTGCAGCGCGGGCTGGGCGTTGGCTGCTCTCGCTTGGCCCAGAGCGTGGACCGCGGCGACGCGGAGCGGCGTGGGTCGTTGGCGGGCGAGGAGGCCGCGCTCGGTGCGCGCGATCTCGACCAGCTTGTCCACGGCTTGTTGGGTGCCGAGTTGGCCAAGCGCGGCGATCAATGCCACCTGCACGCGGCTGTCCGCTTCCTTCTCCAGCGCCTTGATGAGCGAGTGCACCGAGCGCGAGCCGGGTCCGGCCGCATGCCCGTTCCCGTGACCATTGCCCTGACCGTTGCCGTTCCCGGCGTCATCGGGCGCGGCCGCCGGCACCGGCGTGCGGGACAGGCGCCCCCGACCCCGCCGCGATGACCCGATGCGCGCCAGTGCGACGGCGGCGGCCGAGCGAACGCGATCGTCGGCGTGCTCGAGCAGCGGCGTCAACTCCGCCTCGGCTTCGGTGACCTTCAGTTCGCCTAACAGCTCGGCCGCGTTCCGCGCAACGAACCATCGCGTGTCGCCCAACATGTGCATGACCGTGCGAATCCCGCTCCGCATGCGGATCAACGCGTCGTAATACACGCGCCGGTCGCCGATGGACGGCGCCGCGATGAGCGCTTCCGCCAACGCCTCGGCGCCCGCGTCTTCGCAGCGCGCCAGTACTGTCATGTAGACGTCGTGACGCTCGCGGTTGCGCGGAAGGAGCAGCGTCAAGCTGCGCAGGATCGGGGGCACGGCCGCCCGACGCAGTATGATGCCGTACTGCCGGCGCATCGCGTCATCCTCCAGCGCGGCCTCACGCGTCACGATCCCGTGCAGCAGGTCGGCCACCACCTCGTGCCGCGCGCGCGCCGTGGCTTCCGCAACCACCTTGAGCAGCGCATCCAATTCCCGCGCCGCGGCTCTGGGCGTGATAGCCGCATCGAGATGCAGAAACAGCCTGTCGGGTGGAAGTCGCGTCGCATCATTGGACGAGAAGACCTCGAACATTTCATCGAGTCGGGCCGTGGTGATGAGGCCATCGTCATCCGATCCGGCAACGCTCGACGCGGCATCGGGCGCGAAGTCCGCGATGTCGGGAACTACTTGCAGCGTCATGAGGTCCGTGGGGCCCGGACGCGCGATCGGAGGGAGAGCGGGCGGCGACGTTACGCGGACCGTGACCGCTCGCGCATCGAGCGCGTGAATGCGCGCCAACACGCCGCGGCCGCCATCAAGGGGAACGGGCGCCGTCGCGAGAATCCGCGCCATGAGCAGCAGATCGGCCGGCGACGAGGCGCGATCAAAGGCCAGCTCCTCTATGGAGTGGCCGACGAGTTGGGCCGCCAACTCCTGCATCTCAGGACCCGCGTCCGACACTGGTGCGCCGTTGATACGAAACGTTCCGTCATGAACCCCCATCCCGACCGGTCCGACGCGCGAAGCGCCAACGAGAAGTTGCAGCGAGGCGAGCTGCACATCGTACGCGTCGCTCTGGTTGAGCAGTTGCCAGACGAGCCGGGCGAGGTGCCGCGCGAAACTCGGTGCATGATCCATAGCGAAGGAAGCTCCCTGAAGAGTGGCGCGCATCGAAGCGCGGCCGCGCGCGGTGCACGCATCGCACGGCCGAACCGCCCGCCCAAGCCGCTAGTCCGCTGCGCCAAACGGCACGTCCGATCTACTCAGGGACACCCGGCCACGCGCGATCGTAACGGCGAAATCGCACACGCGACCGGCGAACGTGAGATCATGCGTGATGACCACCCCGGCGCCGCGGGATCGCTGCTGTTCGAGCGCCCGAACGATCCAAGCGCGGCCTGCGGCGTCCTGGCCGGCCGTGGGCTCATCGAGAATCAACAGCGGCGGACGCGCGGCCATCGCGGCGGCGATCGCCAGCCGTCGCTGCAGCTGTGGGACCAGATCGCCAGGATTCACCTGGTGCAGCCCCTCCAGCCCGACGATGGCCAGCGCCTCGCGCGCCATCGCCAGCGCTCCCGTTCGCGATTCGCCTAACGCACGGGGGCCGAAGGCGGCTTCATCGATCACGCGGCGTGCGAACAATTGACGCGAAGGATCCTGGAACACCAGGCCGACCAAGCGTGCGCGTAGTTCGACAGGGAGTCCGTCGAGCACGGCACCGGCCACGCGCATCGTGCCCGCGTGCGTGGGCACGAGTCCCACCACGGCCCGCGCGAGTGTGGTTTTCCCCGCCCCATTCTCGCCGAGCCATGCACACACGGCGCCGCGCGGCACCACGGTATCCACACCCAGGAGCACATCGCGCCCCGCATATCCGGCCACGAGCCCTTCGATCACGAGGCCGGGTGCGTCGTCCGTCACCACCAACGGTGCGCGATACGTGGGCGCGTTGCGCTCGGCGACCGCCGTCGTCGTGCCGAGGCGCGCATCCAGTGGCGGCCACCGCTCGAGCAGTGCGCGCGGATCCCCGGTGGCCAACGGCGCACCATCGGCCAATACGACCACACGCGAGGCCAGCTCGGCGAGCAGATCGAGATTCTGCTCCACGAGTATGATCGCGCGACCCGACGCGGCAAGCGCGCGAATCGATGCGGCTATCCGGCGCGCAGACGATGGATCGAGCTGTGCGGTGGGTTCATCGAGCACGACCAGCGGAGCGTCGAGCGCCAGTGCCGATGCGAGCGCCACGCGTTGCATCTCTCCACCGGACAACGTCCGCGGGACACGGGTCGCGAGCGGCGATGCTCCGGCGGCGCCCATCGCGCCGTCCACGCGGGCGCGAATGATGCCGCTGGTCAGCCCCTGATTCTCCGGACCGACGGCAACTTCTTCCTCGACCGTGCCGCCTAACTCAGTGAGTTGGGTCCATGGGCTCGCGAACACGAACGACGCGGGAGGCCAGCCGCGCGCGCTGAAGCGAACGGTTCCGGTGATACGCGCCGGCACCGCGCCGCCGAGCAAGCCCGCCGCGGCCAGCGCGAGCGTGGTCTTGCCGGCGCCCACGTGACCCGCGACGCCGACGATTTCCCCCGGGCGCACGTCGAGCACGACGTCGTGCAGCGCGGTGTGCGCGCCGTACTGGATGCGATCGAGGCGCAACGATACGACCGGCTCCGGCGAGAGGGCGCCAGTCACGACGCCGAACCACGCCAGGCAACCGCGATGCGCCACGCGAGTACCGCCGCCGACGACCACCAGAGCAACGCGCGCGTGACACGCTCGGCGCGCGGATCGGCGATCGGCGTCAGCGTACCACGACGCGATCGTGGACGAAACCCGCGCGCGTCCAACGCCAGCGCGCGTTCTTCCGACTCCGACACGAGCGACACCGATAGCGGCCCGGCAAGCGGCAGCAGCGCGCGCACCCGCCCGACGATGCCTCCTCCGGTATTCAGCCCGCGGCAGCGTTGGGCGTCCATCACTTCCACCGCGTGTCGCCGTGCTTCAGGCACGGCTTCGAGCGAGGCCACGAGCACATATGCCGCCCACGCCGGCAACCCGCGCGCGGCAAGCGCTCGCGTTAGGCGACGCGGCGCGACCCCCACGACGACCCAGCCCATCGCGGCGATCGCGGCCCCGAGCTGCGCGGCGATCAGCATCGCGACTCTCACGGCGGTGACATCGAGACGCACCGGACCCAGGGCAAGGATGTGTGTCGCAATACCTGGCGCGCCGGGAACGAGCGCATCCATGGTGAGCAGGAGCGCTGACGTCGGCAGTGCAACGGCCAACGCAAGCGCGCTCACCCGCCGGCCAACGCCGAGCACCCAAGCGCCGCCGAGCGCTACGGCGAACGATGCGATGGCGCCGGCTGGTTGCGGCGCCGCGTATGCCGCGACGACCAGGAACGTGGCCGCCGCGAGCGGAGTAAGCGGGTTCCAATGCTCGAGCGCGCTCACGCGGGCGATGTCCGCAAGCGTTCCGTGAGTCGCGCAGGAAGCCGGGTGATGAGCAATGCCACCAACACGCACGACAGCGGCTTGTCGATGACGTCAGTCGACAAGGCCGCTACCTGCGCCGCGTGCGTCAACGACATCCCGAACACCATGCGAAGCGCGATGGTGATGATCCCCGTGCCACTCGGCGTCAGGCCACCGAACAGGTGGATCACGATCGGCACCGACGTGAGCGCCGCCGCCAGACCGATCGCAACACCTGCGATCGCGGCACCGACCACCGACCGGAACGCGCCAAGGCGCGCGGCCCAACCAGCGAGCGCACCGATAACCACAGCAACCGGAATGAACGCGAACAGCTGTGGACTATACAAGATTCCGAGGACCGCGTTCGATACGGCACCCGTGAGCATCCCCGCCACCGGACCGGCGAGGACAGCGACGAAAATCGTGCCCACCGAATCGAGGTACACGGGCAGCTTGAGCGCCGCGGCCAAGGCGCCGAGGGCAAGGTTCAGCGCCACGGCGCGCGGGATGAGCGCGAGGGCAAGCGTCGGGAGTGAATGGCTGGAACTGGTGCGCACGGCGACATAACATACGAAGGCCCGACCCAATCCCACCACATCCGGGGTCCGCCGCATGGAGTTGTTCCGCACAATACGTCGCGTCCGACTACTCGCCTTTGCCACGGCCGCGATGTCCGCCGTTGCGTGCCATCACGGCCCCGCCACGGGCGCCATGCCACTGAGCGCACAGCGCGGCGCCGACACGGCGCTCCTCAGGCGGGACATCACGTACCTGGCCAGCGACGCACTCGAGGGACGGCTCACCGGCACGCCCGGGAACGACAGCGCTGCAGCGTACATCGCGCGGCGCTACGCGCTGCTGCAACTGGACACGCTCGCCGGCCTGCACGACAACCGCTGCGTGTCGGTGAGCGCGCTGCGGCAAACGATCGAGGCCCGGACGGGCAACTCCATTCGCCTAACTGATCGGCAAGGTATTGCCTGCTCGTCACCGTATCTGCAGCCGTTCACCGCCAAATCGGTCGCGGCGGCGCACGCCGGCCTGCCCGCGGCACTCCCAACGCAGAACGTCGTCGCGCTGCTCCCGGGCAGCGATCCCGCGCTGCGCAATGAATTCGTGGTGATCGGCGCGCATTTCGATCACCTGGGGCGCTCTGCGTTCAACGCCCTCGACCCCGCGGCCGGCAACGCGATTCGCCATGGCGCCGACGACAACGCCTCCGGCACCGCCGCGGTGATGGAGCTCGCTCGCCTCTTCGCGCACCACCCGCCCCGCCGGTCGCTGATCTTCGTGAATTTCAGCGGCGAAGAACTCGGACTGCTCGGCTCCCAGTACTTCGTGGACCATTCGCCCGTGCCGCTCGACCACGTGTTCGCCATGCTCAACTTCGACATGGTGGGCCGGATGCAGAACGACAAGCTCATTGTATATGGCGCCGCGACGGCCACAGAGCTGCCCGGTATCGTAGACAGCGCCAACGTGGCGCCACAATTCCAGATCGCAAAGATCGGCGACGGGTTCGGGCCGTCGGATCAGAGTTCATTTTACGAAAAGAACATCCCGGTGCTCTTCTTCTTCACCGGTGAGCACGAGGACTACCATCGCGCCACCGATGTCGCATCGAAGATCGACGTCGGTGATGAAGCACGGGTCGTCGAGTATGCCGGTCGCATCGCGCGCGCCCTCGCCGACCGATCCGCGCGCCTCACGTACGTGCGCAGCGCGAGCCCTGCACCCATGGCCGCCACCAGCGGACGCAACGTGTGGTTCGGATCCGTCCCCGACATGGGTGCCACCGATGTCGCCGGTGTGCGTCTCGCAGGCGTCACGCCTAACAGTCCGGCCGATAAGGCCGGTGCAAAACAGGGCGACATCATCGTGGAGTTCGGGGGCAAGCCAGTCAAGGATCTCTACGCCTACACCGACGCCCTCTACTCGCATCAACCGGGAGATGTCGTTCAGTTCAAAGTTCTCCGCGATGGTGCGCCCGTGGTGCTGACCGCGACATTGGGGAAACGGGAGTAACGACGGTGGTTGGTGGTTGGTAGTTGGTAGTTGGTGAACTGCAACTGCGACGGGTCGGGTAGCCAGGTACCAACAACCAACAACCAACAACCAACCAACAACCAGCACCATGCCCTACACGACCAGCACCGCCGTTCCGCTCTACTTCACTTCGGACGGTCCGGCGGGCGCGCCGCGCCTCTTGGTGCTGCACGGTGGACCTGGTGCGCAGCACGACTACTTGCTTCCGCAAATGCTCGAGCTCGCAGACAAGTACGAGCTCGTCTTTTATGACCAACGCGGCGGCGGGCAGTCGCGAACAAACGATCCCTCGCCCATCACGTGGAGGACGCACGTGGAGGACATGGCGGTTCTGGTGCGAGAGTTGTCACTCCAACCGCTTTCGATTATCGGCTATTCATGGGGGGGACTGTTGGCTCTGCTCTACGCCATTTCTGCCGGCGAAGATGCGGCGCTGCGTCCAACGCGCATGGTCCTCATCGACCCGGCGCCCATCACCCGCGAGCATCGCGACGCATTCGATGCCGAACTGGCGCGCCGGCAGAGCTCCCCACGCATTCGGCACTTGCGCGATGAGCTCGCCGCGTCGGGCCTGCGCGAACGCGACCCTGAAGGGTACCGGCGGCGCGCGTTCGAACTCAGCGTCGCCGGATACTTCGCGCACCCTGACCGCGCGCGCGACCTCACTCCGTTTCGCGTCATTGGTCGCGTGCAAGCATCCGTCTGGGCCAGCCTTGGCGATTTCGATCTCCGATCCGCACTGGCCGGTGTGCGCTGCCCAACGCTCATCGTTCACGGTCGCCAGGATCCCATCCCCCTCGCCTCGTCCGAAGCTCTGGCTCGATCGCTTCCAGAGGCACGGCTGGTGGTGCTCGACGACAGCGGTCACGTACCTTACGTTGAAGCACCCCGCATGTTGTTCGCAGCCATCCGGCGATTTCTCGACGACACCGCGTCCGTCACCACCGCCTGAGGCCACATGAGCGAATCTGACGAGACGGTCCAGCCGTACCTTGCAACGATCGAAGTCGGAGGACGCCGACTCGATGTCTCCGTCCTCATCTCCTACGACGGCATCGAATATGGGGGACGACTCTGGTTTTTCGAAACCGAGTGGGACGATGAGGGAATCCCCGACCGAGGTACCATTCCTGGCCGCAGCCGTGACGAGGTGGAGCAAATGGCCCGACGACTGTCCGAGGACGAGATGGTAGCCCGCTATCGACGCGCGGCCGCCAATCGCAGACGCTTCGTCGCGCTGCGCACGGTCACGGAAGAGTTCTTGGGGAAGGTTCGCTATTTGAATCAGGTTGCGATTTCCATGCGAGCCGGCCTGATCGACACCGAAGGCGCCGCGCAGGAGATCGACTACACTGAGCACCAGCTGCACGAACTCGTACGCCAGTTCCGCGAGGTCGCTGGCATTGAACAGCGCGTCGAGGCGTGACGGCATCGTCTTGCTGCCAGTGAGCGCCCGAGTCACGCCGTACGAGATGATTCTCGAATCGTTCGAGCACGACGCCTTCCCCGCCATTCGCGCCGAGGCGGAGCAGCGCGGACGCGATCCACGAAATCACGACGACTTCATGCTCCTCGGCCTCGTTGGCGCCACGTTGGCGTCGATGATCGCCGACGACGCGCCGCCCGAAGCGTTGGATCAGTACGGCGAGTTGCTCTGGCAAGGCTTTCGATTCTGGAGTACCGGGCGTCGCATCTATGCGTTTGACGAAATGATCACCGAGCGTCTCACGGCGCCGCAACGCGATCTCGGCCAGTGGGAACTCGCCGCGCCGCCGGCCGCATATCTGCAATTCCCCTATCAGCGCGTGTGGACTCGCGTCGTCCCCGACGCGCCGTACGAGCCGGTAGACGGATGCTTCGTCGCGTCCAACGCGGAGTTGGTCTCGCACGGCGAGCCCACCGAGCTCCGATTGTTGCTCGTCCTCGGACTCCGCGCCGACCGGCCTGGCGTGTCGCTCGTGCTCCATCGTGTCGAGCTCGACCCGGGCGACGCGCCGCGGCTGGCGCGCGCGCCGTGGCGCGACAGTGGGAACGCGTTTGCCAACACGATGCCGGGCGGTGAACGAAAAGGGTTGCGAACTCTCATCACCGAAGGGGAACTGGAAGCACTGGTGCTGCGCGCGCTTCACGTGCTCGATACGCAGCCGCGTGTGCTGGTGCCGCGGCCGGGTGGGTCCGCAACTCCGGGGGAATCGCGACTGCCGCACGTGGATGTGTACGCGGAGCTGCCGTCGCTCTGACGCCATCAGCGCTCATTCCACGCTGCATCACGTGTGAATATGTTGCACCAATGCATCCGCGTGCGGTCGCTCATGTGTTTCAGCAGATTGCCGATCTGCTCGAGCTCCGCGGGCAGGACCGGTTTCGTATCGCCGCCTACCGCAACGCGGCGCGCGCCGTCTCCGCACTCGACACCGACGACATCGATCGGCTGCTGCGTGATGGCGAGCTCACCAAGGTGAATGGGATCGGGCCAGCGACACTCGGCGTGATCACCGAGCTCGTGGAGACCGGCGAGTCGTCGTTCCTTGAGCAGCTGCGCGAAGACACGCCTGATGGGCTGGTCGAGATGCTCCGCATCCCGGGGCTCGGCCCGTCCAAGATCCATGCGATTCACGAAGGGCTTGGCGTGGAGACGGTGCACGATCTGGAGCAGGCGGCGCGCGACGGCCGACTGGCCGCACTGCCACGCTTCGGCGCCAAGACCGCCGAGAAGGTCCAACGCGGCGTTGCATACCTGCGGGAGAGGAACGCGTTCGTGCTGTTCGCCGAAGCGCGCGCCGATGCGGAACGACTGCGGGCCGCGGTGGCGCGCCAGCCGGGAGTTGCGCGGGTCGAGATTGCCGGCTCCATCCGTCGGCGGTGTGAAATCGTGCGCGACGTGGACCTTGTCGTGGCCTGCCGCGACGCGCCGACCACGGTCGCGGCGGCGCTGGCACGAGGATCCGCCGTGCGAGACGCGGTGGGCGCGGGCGGGTCGGACGTGTCGTTACGGCTGGTGGACGGCGCACGGGTGGACGCATACTGTACCACGTCCGACGAATTCGCCGTGGCGTGGTGGCGCGCCACCGGAAGCGCGTCGCACGAGCGCGAGATTCATATGCGCGCCGCGGCCCGCGGACTAACGATTATCGACAATCAAGTGCGCGACAGGAGCGGCCGCGCGCTCCACATCCCTGACGAGGAAACGCTGTACCGGGCGGTCGGGCTCCCATACATCGAGCCCGAATTGCGCGAAGGCAACGGTGAAGTGGATGCCGCCGCTCAGGGCGCGCTGCCGTTGCTGATCGAGCAGTCTGACATTCGCGGCGCGCTCCACTGTCATTCGCGCTACTCCGATGGCACCGCAACCGTTGCCGAGATGGCGGCCGGCGCGCTGGCCCGTGGATGGTCGTACATCGGCATTTCCGACCACTCGCAGTCGGCGTTCTACGCGGGCGGCCTCACCACTGGTGCGATACACGAGCAGCACGAGGAGATCGATCGCGTGAACGAGAGCCTCACCGGCATCCGCGTCCTCAAGGGGATCGAGGCCGACATCCTGGTGGATGGACGCGTCGATTACGATACCGATGTGCTCGACCAATTTGATTATGTCATCGCGTCGGTGCACTCTCGTTTCAGTCTGGATCAGGCGGCCATGACCGAGCGGGTGCTGCGCGCTCTGGACGACCCGCACGTGACCATCCTCGGTCATCCGACCGGGCGGCTGCTGCTCACGCGGGAGCCGTACGCGCTCGATGTCGACGCCGTGCTCACCAAGGCGGCGGAGACGGGGGTGGCCGTCGAGCTGAACGCCGATCCGCACCGGCTCGATCTCGACTGGCGGTACTGCCGTGCCGCCAAGGCGCGTCACTGCATGATCGAGATCGGCCCCGATGCACATTCTCCGCATGGACTCGACAACATGGCATTCGGCGTAGGCATCGCGCGCAAGGGCTGGCTGGAGCGCGACGATGTGCTGAACACGCGGGCCGCAGAGCAGGTGCTCGCGCGCGCGCGCTGGCGGCGAGGCACCGTTGCCAAAGCCTAACGGAGCCCGCAAGCGCGCGACGCCCGTTCGAGGCGCGGCAAAGCAACCGCGCGCCGCGACATCGCGTCGCCCGGCGCGTCGTGCAACCCCGGAAGTGGCGGCGGAATACTATCGCCGGCTGGCGGAAGAATACCCCGGCGCCCGCTGCGCGCTCAATTTCCGCAACGCGTACGAGCTGCTCGTCGCGACCATCCTGAGCGCGCAGTGCACCGACGTCCGAGTGAACATGGTCACGCCGTCGTTGTTTGCGAAATATCCGAACGCCGCCGCGCTGGCGGCGGCCGATCGCGACACGCTCGAGTCGCTCATCAGGAGCACGGGATTCTTCCGCAGCAAAGCGAAGAACCTCCTCGGCATGGCCGCGGCACTCGTCGAGCGGCACCATGGCGGCGTGCCGCGCACGATGGAGGAGCTCACCGCCCTGCCCGGCGTTGGGCGAAAGACGGCGAACGTGGTCCTCGGCAACGCCTTCGACACCAACGACGGCATCGTGGTGGACACTCACGTGGCGCGATTGTCCAAGCTCCTGGGCCTAACGCGAGAGACCGATGCCGTGAAGATCGAGCGCGACCTGATGCCCCTCTTCCCGCGCGAACGGTGGACCATGCTGTCGCACCTGCTCATCGAACACGGGCGCCGCGTGTGCGTGGCGCGCGTGCCGAAATGCGAACGTTGCATACTCAACGACCTCTGCCCATCATCACGCGTATGACCGCTCACCGTCGATACTGGCTCCTCAAGTCGGAGCCGTCAGCCTTCTCGTGGAACGATCTCTGGACCGCACCCAAGCGCACGACGTCCTGGGATGGTGTCCGGAATTTTCAGGCCAGAAATTTCATGCGCGACGACATGCGCACGAGCGATCTCGCGTTCTTCTACCACTCGAGCGCCGACCCAACAGCCATCATGGGCGTGTGCGAGATCGTGCGGGCAGGCTACCCCGACGACACGGCGTTCGACTCGCATTCGCACCACTTCGATCCGAAAAGCGACCTGAAGAAGCCGACCTGGTACATGGTGGACATTCGCGCCGTGAAGCCGTTCCCTCACCCGCTGACGCTTGAGCGCCTGCGCGCCGAGCGTGGCTTGGCGCAGATGGTCCTGCTGAAACGCGGCAGCCGGCTGTCGGTCCAGCCCGTGACCGAACCCGAGTGGGAGATAGTTAATCGAATTGCGACGAGTGATTGAGCCGGAGGGGGAGCCGTACTATGGTTAGCTGGTGGTTGGTGGTCGGTGGCTGAGCGGATGTAGCGATAGGCGACCAACTGCCAATAACCAACTATCAAGAACCAATACCAACCACCAGCCAAGCATGTCCAAGACTGCGACTATAGAAACGAATCGGGGAACCATTGTCGCCGAGTTGTTTGACGCGGAGGCACCGGGCACCGTGGCGAATTTCGAGAAGTTGGCGAACAGCAAGTTCTATGATGGCGTGAAGTTTCACCGGGTGATCCCCGATTTCGTGGTGCAGGGCGGCGATCCGCTGTCGCGCGACCTGCCCGTTGGGGATCGGCGCATCGGTACCGGCGGGCCCGGCTGGACCATCAAGTGCGAGACACGAGGCAACCCGCGAACGCACGAGGTGGGCTCGCTCTCGATGGCGCATGCGGGCAAGGACACCGGTGGCAGCCAGTTCTTCATGGTGTTGAGTGAGCAGAGCACGAAGCACTTGAACGGCGTCCATACGGTGTTCGGCAAGATCACGCGCGGACTTGACGTGATGAAGCAGATCCAGCCGAACGACACGATGACGAGTGTGCGCGTGCACTAACCGAAGCGTACGAGGACGTGCCGGCACCGCGAATACCGGAGCGAACCTGCGGTCCTACATGTCCATCACTTGGAGACCAGAGCATGGCAGCCCCACTCCCCGGAGACAAGAGAGCAGGATTCACCGGCCTGATCGTCGGCGCAATCGTGCTGGCGTGTGTGCTGTACGGCATCGTGTTGCTGACCAATCATCACTACGCCGGCAAGGCCGACGCGACCGCAACCGCCACGCAGTGAGTTGCGGCGGCGGGCGCCGCTGTCCCACGGCCTAACGGTAGAAGGACGGTAGACTGACGCGACGAGGGAGCGCGGCATGATGCCGCGCTCCCTCGTCGTGTCCCCCAGAGCCGGGCCGCCGTTCGGTCGTGGCGTTAGCCGGGCGCCGGCGCCGGCGTGAGATTCTGCGCCAGCAGTTCCAGGTCGAAGCCCTCTTTACGAATGCGTTGGTCGTAATAGAGCAGCGTCAGCACAATGGTCACGATCGGCTGAACAAAGAGCTGCGCGACCGCGTTCAGGAGCAACCTCGCCGTCTGCGGCACGGGAAGGAGACCCACCAACGCCTGAAGCGTGCCGATGACGATCGCGAACATCAGGAACGCAAGCACGACCGTGCCAAGGATGCGCCACTTGTAGTCTTTCGACAGGTCCCGCGATCGATGAAATGATTCGACGGGCCCCTTACCCTCCAAGACGATGGCAGGAAGGACGCCGAAGTAGCGGGCCAGCACATAGAACATTGGAAAGAACAGCAAGCAGGCACCAATTACCGTCGCGACAGACCAAAGAACGAGGGCCAGGATCAGTGTCAACCCGTGGGCGAATGCGATACGAAGCGCCCGGACCGAGTCTACAGTGCCGACCAGATACGCGTCCGATGCCGCGACCACGAATGCGCAGTTTACCAGATACGACCAGATGTAGCCCCCGAGGAACAAGAGAAAGAATGTGACGAAGTTGAGATTCAACGCCGCCAAGGTTGGTGTCGCGCCGGGTTGAAAGCTGCCCACCATATTCAGAAACCCACTGGTCCATAGCAGGATCCAGAGTGGCACGCCGCCCACGGCACCGAGCATCACAAACGTGGCGTAGTGCTGGCGGAACAGCTGGATGGCAGCATCAATGATCTCGAACGCCGTTCGGGCACGAAGCGCTGGTGTCGACATTCGCAAGGGACTCTGGTCGAAGCGGCGTTGGGCAGCGGACAGGAGGGCGGGGTCTTGACTAACGCGCGGGCTATGATGCAGGACGACGATTGCGTCGGCAAGACACGCGGCCGACCCTCCCCCGCCGGCATCAGCTTCGCGAACGAGCTTTGCCTCGACCGCGGCGGCCATTGACTTCAACAGACATTTCAACAATATTACTGACCGTTCAGTTATTACCGGCGCCTTTGGTGCCGTTTTTTCTCGCTTGAAACTATATAACCGACCGGCCGTTTATTTAGCGTGGTCGCCCTATGATCAACCCAACCTCCGACGAGCCGCGCTGGCGCCGCCTGCCAGAGGAACGCCCGCGCCAAATCATTGATGCGGCGGCCGATGTCTTCGGCGAACGCGGACTCGCTGCCGCTCGACTCGAAGACATTGCCAAACGCGCCGGTGTCTCCAAAGGCACCATCTACCTCTACTTCCCCAACAAGGAAGCGTTGTTCTGCGAGATGATCCGCCAGCTGGTCGGCGAAACCATCGTCCAAGCGCAGGCGCAGGCCACAGCAACGAGCTCATCAGCCACCGATCAGCTCCGCGATTACGCGCTCTCGGTCTGGCGTTACATACGCTCCCCGATGTTCGGGAAGCTCCACCGCTTGGCCATGGGCGAGCTGCACAATTTCCCAGCCTTGATGCAGTTCTTCGTACAAGAAGTGCCAATTCGGAACATGAACGTCGTCGCCGGCATTCTTCGTGATGGCGTCGCCACTGGCGAATTTCGTGAAATGGACGAGGACGTCGCCGCCCGCATGTTCCAGGCGATCATCCTGAATCATGGCGTGTGGTGCGCACAACGGGAACGGATTCCGTTCGTCGCGCATCTGACGGACGAGGATGTGCTTGCGCAGATCCTCGATTTTTTCTTCGGTGCGGTGCGCAAGGAGACAGCTCCCCGGCCCCGGCCACTCGACTCCACCGCGGGAGCGCAGGAATGATCGTGCACCATCGTTTGCTTCGGCGCCGTAGCGCCGTGTTCATCGTAGGCCTCGGCGTCGCAGCCGCCACGTCAGCCTGCGCAGCCGGTGCGCAGGATGCCCTCGATACGATGCTCGCCCGTCCGCTCACGCTGGGCGACGCCGCTCGCCTCGCGGCGCACGGCAACGCGGCAGCGCAGGAAGCGCGGTACGAGGCCGATCAGGCCACGGCCCGCATCATCCAAGCGCGCAGCGACCTGCTGCCTAACGCGTCGGCATACGTGCAGGAGCACGGCACCGTCATCAACACCGCGACCTTCGGGTTCAGCCTCCCCGGGTTTGATCCCGGCGGGCAGCTCCTCGGCCCCGTGAACACCATCGATGCGCGCGCGAGGTTGTCCCAGACCATCTTCGACTGGGCAGCGCTGAGCCGCGTGAGAAGCGCCCGCACGGCAGCGGTGGCGGGCTCGGCGGTAGCCAACGATGCGGCGGAGCAAGCGGCGTCGGTGGCGGCGCTGGCGTACCTGCGGGCGCAACGCGCCGACGCGCAGCTGAGCGCGCGCACGGCAGACTCGGTGCTCGCCGATTCGCTGCTCGGCATCGCTCGCGACCAACTGACCGCTGGTGTGGGTGTGGCGCTGGACGTGACGCGGGCCGAGGCGCAGGTGGCGGCCGTCCGCGCGCAGCTCATCGCGGCGCGCGCCGAGCGCGACCGGGCGCGCCTGGACCTCCTTCGCGCTCTCGGCTTGCCCCTCGATGCCCATGTGCGGCTCGCGGACTCGTTGAGTGCGCTCGCCATGACGGACACCCTGCCTAACGAGCAGGAAGCCATCGCCCGCGCGCTCGAACAGCGGCCGGACCTCCGCGCGGCCGAGCAGCAGTTGCTCGCCGCACGACAAACGGCAAACGCCATTCGCGCCGAGCGGCTCCCGTCCCTCACGGCCTTCGGCGATGAAGGATTTCTCGGGACCAACGGCGGCAACAAACTCAATACCTATCAATGGGGCGTGCAGGTGAGCGTCCCGGTGTTCGATGGTCTGCGCCGCGAGGGGCGCGTCGATGAGCAGCAGGCGCGCGTGCGCGAGATCGACGTCCGGCTGCGCGACTTGCGCCAGCAGACGGCGATCGAAGTGCGCGGCGCGCTCCTCGACCTCACTTCGTCACACGAGGCGGTGGACGCGGCGCGCGAGCAGCTCCGGCTCATCGAACAGGAAGTGGCACAAGCACGAGATCGCTTCCGCGCCGGTGTGTCGGGGAATCTGGACGTCATCACTGCCTCACTCACGCTCAACAGTGCACGCACGCAGCTGGTGGACGCGCTCGCATCGTATCAATCAGCCCGCGTAGGGCTCGCGCGCGCGCTGGGCGCGGTCACATCCCTGCCGTGACCATGTCCGCACGTACACCACCCGACAACGCACGGATTTCGTACTGGATATTCGAGGAAACTGATCATGGCTACTACGATGGCTGATGAAGTGACCGAACCGCAGGCGGCTGACGAGTCCGGCACACCCGACAATCCGGCGGGCGGGGAAGGCGCCGCGAACTCACGACGCAAGTTCGTGATCCCGATCGTCGGGCTGGCGGTGCTGGCGGCGCTCGTGTGGGGCGTCAAGACATACTTGTACTCGCGCGTCCACGAGAGCACCGACGACGCTCAGGTGGACGGACACATCATTCCGGTGCTCGCCAAAGTCGGCGGGTACGTGAACGCTGTCCTCGTCCAGGACAACGATTCGGTTAAGGGTGGCCAGACGCTCGCCACGATCGACGCCGACGAGTACAAGGTGCGCGTGGCGCAGGCCGAGGCGAACCTTTCGGCGACCCGGTTTGCGGCCGGCTCGGTGCGGGTCCCGGGACAGGCGAGCGCTGCGGTGGTCACGGCCACGAGCCAGCACGCGGCGCAGGATGCACAGATTGCTGGCGCGCGCGCGCGCCAGGAGCAAGCGCTTTCAGATCTGACCCGCATGAAGGAGTTGGTGGCCAAGCAGATCGCTTCGCAGCAGCAACTCGACGCGGCGCAGACGGCGGCCGACGCGGCGAGCGCGGACCTCGAGGCCGTTGTGCGACAAGCGGCGGCGGCCGGTGCTGGGGTCACCAGCGCGGTCGCGGGTGTGGGCATGGCCCAGGCACGCATGGAAGGCGCGCAAGCGGTGCTCGAGGACGCCAAACTGCAGCTCAGCTACACGACCATCACCGCGCCGGTGAGCGGTACGGTGTCGAAGAAGCTCGTCGAACTCGGTCAGCTGCTACAGCCGGGTCAGATGTTGATGTCCGTGGTGGCCGACACGGGCGCGTGGGTCACGGCCAACTTCAAGGAAACGCAGCTGGCCGACATGCGCGTTGGGCAGCCGGTCACGATCGACATCGACGCGTACCCCGGGTGCACCGCCGAAGGACGCGTGCAGAGTTTGAGCGCCGCCACCGGTGCCAAGTTTGCGCTGCTGCCGCCGGACAACGCGACCGGCAACTTCACCAAGGTCGTGCAGCGCGTCCCGGTGCGCGTGGAGATTACCAAGGGCTGCGGCGTGCAGCGTCCGCTGCGGCCGGGCCTGTCCGTGGTCGCGCACGTGAAGACGGGGTGAGCGGCGGGGTCCGTGCCGGCCCCCCCCCGCTGTCCTCATCGCCTAACTCTCTCACCTTCTCACTGGCGCGTTCCATGGCAGCGACCCTCGCACCCGTCGCCGGAGGCGTGCGCGGACCGGCGAGTGCCGGTCGCTGCGCTCCTGGGCGTAGCGCTGTACGGGTCGGTGTTCGTGCTCCCCATCTTTCTGCAGTCCCTGCACGGTATGACCGCATGGCAGACGGGCAGGAGCATCTTGCCGGGCGCGCTCGCGTCCGCGGTCACCATGGCCGTCGTTGGGCGGAACGCCAACCGACTCGACGCGCGGCTCACCGTCGCCGGCGGCACGCTGCTCTTCCTGTTGTCGATGTGGATGTTGTCGCGCCTGTCGATGGACGCGGGCGCACAGGACATGTTCTGGCCACTCGTGGCCCGCGGCGTGGGCCTCGGATTGATTTTCGTGCCGCTGACCAACGCCACGATGGCCGAGCTCGACGACGCGCACCTGGCGCCGGGGACGGGGATGTTCAACCTCACCCGCCAGCTCGGCGGCTCGTTAGGCATTGCCACCATGGCGACGCTGCTCACGCGGTACACGGCGCAGCATCGCGCCTCGCTGGTGGAGCACGTCGTGTCCGGCGACCCGGCGACGATGACCCGCATAACGACCCTCACGCACGGGCTGATCGGCAAGGGCATGAACACGATCGCCGCCCACCAACAGGCGCTGGCCCTGCTGGACGGTCAGGTGACCGCCCGGGCCTCCGTGCTCGCCTTCTCGCGCATCTATGTGCTGAGCGGGCTGCTCCTCTGCGCGGCGCTCCCGCTGCTGCTGCTCTTCAAGACCGGAAAGGGGCGCGGATCGATGGGTCCGGTACACTGACCCACGGCAGTATCGGCTTGGTCTGGACACCCGCCGCTCGTAAGTTTCGATGCGCACGGCATCACGGGCGCATCCACCCTGTCCACCGCCGACGACCATGACCGATCTGCCCACGCGCGCGGACGCGCTCGCTCTCATGCAGGAGTACACGGCGAGCGAATCGTTACGCAAGCACATGCTCTCCGTGGAATCCGCCATGCGCGGCTATGCCGCCCATTTTGGAGACGATGTCGATCGGTGGGGGCTCACCGGCCTCATGCACGACTTCGATTACGAGCGATACCCCAACGCGGCCCACGCCGCCGACGCGGAGCACCCGGCGGAAGGCGCACGCCTGCTGCGCGCGCGCGGATACCCGGCGGACATCGTAGAGGCCATCCTGGGCCACGCCACGTACACCGGCGTCCCGCGTATCACGGCCATGGCCCGCGCGCTGTTCGCGGTGGACGAGCTCACCGGCCTCATCACGGCCACCGCGCTCGTGAAACCGTCGCGAAGCGTGCACGAGGTCGACGCGCGTTCGGTGCGAAAGAAAATGAAGGACAAGGCGTTCGCGCGGGGCGTGAGTCGCGAGGATGTCATTCGCGGGGCGGAGGAACTCCAGGTCGATTTGGACACGCACATCCAGTTTGTGATCGACGCGATGCGTGCATCGGCCGAGTCGCTCGGGCTGGCGGGGGCGCCCAGCGGGAGTTGATGTCCCGGCTCAACGGTTCCCGCGCCGCGCGCGTTATCAGGATGATTGCTTCCTGGGACGAGCATGCACGCAGCGTTGCACCTTCATTCCGTTTTGCCCGTGCCCGAACCGCCGGCTGACTGGCCGGGTCGCACGCGCGAGCGGGAGATCATTCTTGCGGCGCAGCGCGGCGATCGGGACGCGTTCGCGGAGCTGGTGCGACTGCATCAGCGCCGCGCGTATGCGGTCGCGCGGGCCATCACCGCCACGCACGAGGACGCCGAGGACGCGGTGCAGGAAGGTTTCCTTCACGCGTATCGCGCACTCGACCGGTTTCGGCCGGAGCAGGCGTTCGGCGCGTGGCTGCATCGGATTGTGGCTAACGCGGCGTTGGACATCGGGCGGCGGCGGCGGGTGCGGGATGCCGACGCGCTGTCCGATTCGGTGGCCCTCCCGTTTCGCGATCCGGCGGAACAGGATGAGCTCCGGCGGCGGCTCGCCGCGGGCTTGGACGAGTTGTCGCAACGGCAGCGCGCGGTAATCGTCTTGCACGACGTCGAAGGATTCACGCACGGCGAAATCGGCGGCATGTTAGGAATTCCGGAGGGCACGGCCCGATCGGACCTCCATCACGCACGAGCCGCCCTGCGTCGTACGTTAGGAGATCTCTGGAGTCAACGATGAGCCTCGAACCTCGCATCGGACCGCACGGGCGGGATGACGACCTGACCCGCACCCTGCGCACGTTGTACGCCGCGCCGGCGGGCGACGCGTACTGGATCGCGCTCGCGACCCGCGTCATGGCGCGCATTTCCGGCGATACCGCGGTGGAACTGTGGTGGCAGCCCTTGGCCCGATGGGCGCGGGTTGGGCTGATCGCGGCCGCGGTTGCACTCGTGGCGGCGCGGCTCGCGCTGTCGCACGACGCGGAGCGCGAAACGGCCATCGCGTACGACGGCGTTCTCGAAACACCCCAGGGCGCGTCGCTCCAGTTGGCGACCGACGGCTCGGCGAGCTCGACGCGCGACGCGACGCTCCGGTACGTCATCTCACCCTGACGGGAGCCGCACATGCAGCGCTCCAAAGCGCTCGCCCTCATCGCCCTCATCGGAATGCTCGTCGTAGGCGGTGCGGTGGGCTTCACACTCGATCGGCTCGTTCACGATTCGTGTACCACAGCCGGTCGCCGCAACGTAGACATCCTCGCCGATCGCCTGGCCTTGTCTTCGGGACAGCGAACGGCGGTGGACAGCATTCTCGATAAGCGGCACCGCGATCTCAACGCGGCGCTCACTCCGGTGCGCCCGCAACTCGATTCGATTCGCCTCGCGGCGCGCGCCGAAATTTTCAAACTGCTCGATACGACACAGCACGCACGATTCCAACAGATGATCGACGAATCGCAGCGCGACGAGGAGAAACATCGTTGATGAAAGTGATTGTGCTCGCGCTGGCGCTGCCGGTGGCACTGGCAGCCCAGCAGGGTGTCGACTCCACGGGCCGGCGCCTAACTGATACGACCACCCTGCGCCCCGCGGATACCACCGCGCGTCCCATTCGACTCGACGAGGCAGTGAGCCTCGCGCAGGTGAACTCGCCGCTTGCCGTCCAGGCCCGCGGCCAAATTCAGGCTACCCAAGGGCAGGTCCGCGCCGCCTATGCAGCGTTCATTCCTAGCGTCCTGCTCAACGCGTCCGCCTCACGCCAGGGCGGCGACCGCTTCGATCCGCAGGGAAATCTGGTCCCGTTCACCGGGAACGCGTGGCAATATGGCCAGGGCCTCTCGCTGAACGTCAACCTGTTCGACGGCGGCTCACGCATTTTCAACATCCACGCGTACAAAGCGCAGGTGACGGCCGCGTCTGCCAATGAAGTGGAACAGCAATACGCGATCGCCCTTGCAGTAAAGCAACAGTTCTTCGCGGTGCTCGCCGCGCGGGAAGCGGAGTCGGCGGCGGAGTCCCAGTTGGCAGAAGCGAACGAGCAACTCAAACAGTCGCTGGCCAAGATCCATGCGCGCGAGGCCACCAAATCGGACTCGCTCCGAGCAGTGATTCAAGTGGGAAACGCGCAACTGGCCCTGCTCACGGCACGCTACGACATCGACAACGCGAGTGCCGCGCTCACACGGTTGGTAGGTACGCCGTATAACATCACCGCCAGTCCTGTCGATACGCTCGGGTTCAGTTTCGCCGAAGTGGATAGTGCGGCACTTCACGCCCTCGCCCAGTCCGGACCGGCCGTGGAGCAGGCGCAAGCCTCCGATGTCGCCGCCCGCGCTTCGTCCAAAGCAGCCCGCGCACCGTATCTCCCGACGCTGAGCGCCAGCTGGAGCATGAACGGCAACGGCAGCACCAACAGTTTTGCGTTGGCCGCTGGCCGGTACGCGTATCAGAATCAGTTCAGCATCGGCTTGAGCTATCCGCTGTTCAATCAGTTCCAACGCGAACAGTCGATCGTGCTGTCCGACGTCGCGGCGCGCAATGCCGCGGCCACGCTCCGCGACACCCAACTCGCCGCGCAGCAGAACTTCGTGCAATACCTGGGCGCGCTTCGCACCGGCCAGGCGCAAGTTGAGATCAACCAGACGTCCGTTGCGGCGGCTGACGAGGATCTCCGTGTGCAACAGCAGCGCTATCAATTCGGAGCCTCGACGCTGCTCGATGTGTTGACATCGGAGGCCGCGCTGATCTCGGCGCGTGCCGCCCTCATACAGGCTCGCTACAACTATCGCGTCGCGAAGGCGCAACTCGAAGCGCTCGTCGGCCGGAATCTCTAGACCGTGGCGCGACCAGGAGACCGATTCGTGAGATCAGTTATCGCGCTTGGTGCCGCATTGCTGGTGGTGGCAGGCTGCTCCAAGAAAGCCGTAGATCCTACGGGCGCCATTCAGGTGGCTGCCGTTACAAAGCAAGACCTCATCGTGGACGTTGAAGCGACTGGCGTGATCCAGCCGATCAACGCCGTGCAGGTGCGATCGAAGGCCTCCGGACAGATCATGAAGATGCCGGTGGAACTGGGCTCGCGCGTGAAGCCCGGTGACCTGCTCGTCCAGGTCGACCCTCGCCAGGTGACGAACAACTACAATCAGGCCAAGGCGGCGCTGCAGGCGGCGCAGGCCAACCTGGCGGTCACCAAGACGCAGCTCGACCGCACGCAGGGCCTCGTGACGGCCGGTGTCCTCACCGCGCCCGACCTCGAGACGGCGCAACTCAACTACGCCAACGCCCAGTCGCAGCTGGCCGCCGGACACACCAACCTCGACAACGCGCAGATCGCCCTCGAGGATGCGCACATCGTCGCGCCGATCACGGGCGTGGTGATCGAGAAAGATGTCTCGTTAGGCCAGGTTATCAGCTCGGCCACGAGCAACGCCGGCGGCGGAACGTTGCTCCTGCAGATGGCCGACCTGAGCGAGGTAATGGACAGCACGCTGGTGAGCGAGAGCGACATCGGCAACGTGAAGCCCGGCCAGCGCGCCACGGTGAAGGTGGATGCGTATCCCAACCGGTCGTTCCTCGGCACCGTGGAAAAGATTGCCCCCCAGGCCACGGTGCAGCAGAGCGTGACCATGTTCCCCGTGCTCATCCGCCTCGACAACAAGGACGGCGCGTTGATGCCCGGGATGAACAGCGACGTGTCGGTCCTCATACAGCAACGCACCAACGTGCTCACCGTGCCGAACGACGCGGTCCGCACCCCGCGCGAGGGCGCGGCGGTGGCCAGGGCGTTAGGACTCGATCCCGACAAGGTGACCGAGGATGTCAAGACGCAGCTGGCGAGTGCGAGCTCGGGAGGCGCACCCCATTCTGCGCCTAACGCAGTGGGCGACACGGCCGCCGGCGCGCGGATGATCGCCGGGCGCGACTCGACAGGCGGAGGGTCGGGTGTCCAGGGCGGGTCCGGAATAGGAGCGGACCAAGGTCCCGCGGCGGGTGCACGGCGGCGTACGGGCGGAGCCGGCGGCGGCCGCTTCGGCGCGCGGGCCGGTCAGGGCGGATCCGGCGACGTCTACGCTGCCTCACGCGCCCACCCTGGTCTCGTCTTCCTCGCGCAAAACGGCACCTTCGTGCCGCGCGTCGTGATGCTCGGCACCGGAAACTACGACGTCACCGAGGTGCACAGCGGATTGCAGCAGGGAGATCAAGTGGCCCTCGTCACCACGGCCATGCTGCTGCAGGCGCAAGACGAACGGCAGCAGCGCATCAAGAGCTTCACGGCGCTCCCGGGGATGAACTCCCAGCAACCCGCCAAGCGCCCGAGCGGAGGAAGCCGCGCGGGCGGAGGACGGCCATAGTATGCTCCTCGGCGAAATCCTCGGCGTCGCGTTGGGCGCGCTGCGCGCGAACAAGCTTCGGTCGCTGCTCACGATGCTCGGCATCGTCATCGGCGTCGCCGCGGTCATCGCCATGGTGGCGTTAGGCCGCGGCGCCGCGCTCGCCATCAACGATCGGATCAACGCCCTCGGCACCACGATGCTCACCGTCGTGCCGGGACAGGTCTTCCAGGGTGGCGTCGCCTCGTCCACCGATCGCGCCCGGCTTCAGGTCAGCGATGCCGACGCGCTGGAGCAGCAAGGGACCAAGTTTGCCGGCGTCGAGCCGGAGATGCCGCGCCAACTCCAGGTGCACTGGCGCAACACGACTCCGTCCACCAACGTCATCGGCGCCACGCCTAACTATCTTGACGTGCGCAAGTACACGATTGGTGTGGGCCACATGTTCACCCACGCGGACGACGACGGACGCAAACGCGTCGCCGTGCTGGGCGCCACGACAGCCGACAACCTGAGTCCCGGCAACGGCAACTCACTCATCGGCGAGAACATTCGCATCAGCGGGATGGAGTTTCAGGTGATCGGCGTGTTTGCCCCCAAAGGCGGCGCGTCGGGTTTCAACGACCCCGATGATCAGGTCGTCATACCGATCAATACCGCCCGCTTTCGCGTGATGGACACCAAGTATATCCGCTCCATCAACGTGCTCGCGCGAACCGAGGCGGAGATCCCGCAGACGATGGCCGAGATCCAGCATATCCTGCGGCGCGCCCATCGCCTCACCGCCGACAAGCCGGATGATTTCGAAATTCGCAATCAGGCCGACTTCATTAACGCCTTCCAGGAGACCACGCAGGTGTTCGGCCTGCTGCTCGCCGGGATCGCGTCCGTTTCACTTCTCGTCGGCGGCATCGGCATCATGAACATCATGCTCGTGTCCGTCACCGAGCGCACGCGGGAGGTGGGGATCCGGAAAGCGCTGGGCGCCACGCGGCTCAACATCCTGCTGCAGTTCCTGATCGAGGCCGTTGTGCTCTGCCTGCTCGGCGGTTTGATCGGCGTCATGTTAGGCGCCGGCGGCGCCTCGGTGCTGCATCGCGTGATGCACTGGAATACCGACGTCTCGATGGGATCGGTGTTGCTCGCGTTCTTCTTCTCGGCAATGGTGGGCGTCGTGTTCGGCGTGTGGCCGGCCCGGCGCGCGGCGACGCTCGACCCGATCGTCGCGCTGCGATACGAGTAGCGCCGGTGCTTCGACAGACCACGGCCCGGGCCGCAACCCCACCCGCGCCGCGCGGGCCGGGGGCCCACCCTCAGGAGGGGTCACGTCGCAAGCGTCGTGCCCCGCAGACTATTGAAGCTCGAAGGGATTGCGCGGCCGTCACTTGCGTGACTCGCTCGACATGGCGCATCGTGAAGAATTGAGCGCTCCGCACCCGCGGTCATCTGCCTCCCCTCTGGCCTCTCTGTCGTGTCCATTCCCGTCACTATCGAACCACCCGCGCGCACCAAGGCGCACGCCACGTTTATCGTCAACGGCGAGCGGCTCGAGGTCGCGTTCGCTCCACAGAAGACCCTGCTCGAGGTGATTCGCGAAGACCTCGCGCTCACCGGTACCAAGCATGGCTGCGAGTTGGGCGAGTGCGGGATGTGTACGGTGCTGGTGGATGGTGAGCCCGTGCTTTCCTGTCTCGCGCTCGGGCTCGCCTATACCGACCGCGCGATTACGACGGTGGAAGGCTTGGCGCACGGCCCCGAGCTGGACTCCCTCCAACGCGCCTTCGCCGAGCTCGGCGCCGCGCAATGCGGGTACTGTACGCCCGCAATGCTCCTCACCGCGCGCGCGTTGCTCGAGAAGAACCCGCACCCGACGCGCGACGCGATTCGCGAAGCGCTGAGCGGTACGCTCTGCCGCTGCACCGGGTATCTCAAGATTTTCGAAGCCGTGGAACGAGCTGCGGAGGTGGGGAGCGGGAATCCGGAAGGGGGTGAACATGGGCACGAATGAGTCTCCCTTCCGCGTCATCGGCACACCCCGTCCCAAGATCGACGCAGTGGCGAAGGTCACGGGCGCGCTGCTCTTCGCCGACGACCTCGTGCGGCCGCGTATGCTGCACTGCAAGCTGCTGCGCGCGCCGCACCCACATGCTCTCATCGTGGGCATCGACACCACTCGAGCGGCCGTGCTGCCGGGCGTCGCGGCGGTGCTCACTGGGCGTGACCTGCCGGTGCCGTTCGGCATCCTGCCCGTCTCGCAGGATGAACACGCGCTCTGCATCGAGCGCGTGCGTTTCGTTGGAGATGGGGTGGCGGCGGTCGCGGCAGTTGACGAAGACACGGCCCTGGCCGCCTGCGAGTTGATCGACGTCGAGTACGAACCGTTGCGCGCGATTGCGTCCATCGAGGACGCGCTTGCGACGCGTGAGCCGGCGCTCCACGACTACGGTGACGACGCAAACGTCCACAAGCGAGTCGCGCTCGATTTCGGCGGCGTGGATGACGCGATGCAGGGCGCCGATGTCGTGCGCGAGGACGTCTTCTTCTACGAGGGCAACACGCACCTCGCGATGGAGCAGCACGCCGCGCTCGCCGAGTGGTCGGCCGATGGGCGGCTCACCCTGTGGTCGAGCACGCAGACGCCGCACTATGTGCACCGCGCGCTGAGCAAAGTACTGGAGCTCGACCCTGCCCACGTGCGTGTGATCGCCACGCCGAACGGTGGCGGATTCGGCGGCAAATCGGACCCGTTCGGCCATGAGATCGTGGTCGCCGAGCTGGCCCGGCGCACGGGACGGCCGGTGAAGATCTGCCTCACCCGCGAGGAGGTATTCTACTGCCATCGGGGCCGCCACCCGACGTTGATGAAAATCAAAACGGGTCTCACGCGCGACGGCCGCATCCTCGCCATGGACTTCACGTCGTTCCTCGACGGCGGAGCGTACGGATCGTACGGCGTCGCGAGCACGTATTACACGGGCGCCCTGCAGACCGTCACCTACCAGGTGCCGGCCTATCGATTCCGCGGCGTGCGTGTGTTCACCAACAAGCCGCCATGCGGCCCCAAGCGCGGACACGGCACGCCACAGCCGCGTTTCGCGCTGGAGTGCCACCTCGACAAGATCGCCGAGCAGTTAGGCGTAGATCCAGCGGAATGGCGGCAGCGCATCCTGCAGCCGCCCAACAGCGTGACCGCCAACTGGCTGCGCATCGGGTCGATGGCGCTTGGCCACTGCATCTCGACGGTCGTGCAGGCGAGCGGTTGGGCGCAGAAGTTCAGGCAGCTTCCCTTCGGCCACGGCGTGGGCATCGCGTGCTCGTCGTACATCTCCGGGGCCGGCCTGCCGATCTATTGGAACAACATGCCGCACTCGTCGGTGCAGCTCAAGCTCGACCGCTCCGGCGGCGTCGCGGCATTCTGCGGCAGTACAGACATCGGTCAGGGATCGGACTCGGTGCTCGCGTTCTGCGTGGCCGAAGTGTTAGGCATCGAACCGATCGACATTCGCGTGGTCACCGGCGACACGGACCTCGCGCCGGTGGATCTGGGATCTTACTCGTCGCGCGTGACGATGATGACCGGCCACGCCGCCATTCAAGCAGCCGTGCGGGCGCGCGACGTGCTCGCCCTCGCGGTGGCCGCGAAGCTGGGCGTCGCGGGCGACCGGCTCACGGTCGCGGGACGCCGCGTATTCGACGCCGAGGATCCACGACGCAGCGTGTCGTTCGCGGAAGCCGTGCAGATCGCCGAATCGGGACAGGGCGCCGTGGGCACGGTCGGGTCGTACACGCCGCCGCGCTCTCCGGGCCGGTACAAGGGCGCCGGCGTGGGCCCGTCGCCCGCCTACTCGTATTCGTGCGCGGTGGCCGAGGTGGAGGTCGAACCGTCGACCGGGATCGTGCGCGTGCCCAAGGTCTGGATCGCGCACGACATCGGACAGGCCATCAACCCGCTCCTCGCGTTAGGCCAGGTGGAAGGCTCGGTGTACATGGGGTTAGGCGAAGCGCTCATGGAGGAAATGACCTACCGCGACGCCGAACGACGCATGGTACACCATCACCCGAGCATGCTTGAGTACAAAACGCCCACGACGCTGGAAATGTGCGACGTCGAATCGTTTCTCATCGAGGAAGCCGAACCCGGCGGTCCGTTCGGCGCGAAGGAGGTGGGACAGGGACCCCTGCTCCCCATTCCGCCGGCGGTCGCCAACGCCGTTTACGACGCCGTCGGCGTACGCATCGACCAGGTGCCATGCGCACCGCACGCCGTGCTGCGCGCCCTACGCGACAAGATGAAGGGGAAAGACGGGCGCTACGGACCGACCCGGGTGCCCGACTACAACTTCCCCGAGGCGTCGCTGGTGCGCACTCCGGCACAGGGCGGCGATGGGCGCGAGGCCAACGGCCGGCCGCACGACGAGGTCGGCGAAAATCGGGAGAGCACCGCCGGCGTGTCCACCGCCGGCGTGTCTACCGCCGGCGCGCCGCCGCAGGAAAAGCGCTGATGCTGCGCCTCCCACGATTCGACTTCGTCGCGCCGACTACCGTCGAAGATGCGCTCGCGGCGCGCGCCGCGCACGGCACCGATGCCATGTACGTCGCCGGTGGCACCGACCTGTATCCGAACATGAAACGCCGCCAGCAGACGCCGCGCACCGTGATCTCGCTAGCCGGGATCCCCACGATGCGCGAGATCCACAGCTCCCCCGAGCTCGGTCTGCGCATCGGCGCTGGCGTCACCCTGTCACACCTGGCGTCGGATCCCCTGATCAACGAGCACTATCCTGCCGTGGCCCGTGCCGCGGGACTCGTGTCCACACCGCCCCTGCGAAACATGGGCACCATCGGCGGCAATCTGCTGCTCGACACCCGCTGCAACTACTACGATCAGACGTACGAATGGCGGAAGGCGATCGACTTCTGTATGAAGAAGGATGGGGAGATCTGCTGGGTCGCGCCGTCCAGTCCGCGCTGTTGGGCCGTGCAGTCGTCGGACGGCGCGCCGGTAGCCGTTGCGTTAGGCGCGTCGGTCATCCTGGCCAGCGCGACGGGCGTGCGCCGCGTTCCAGCCCAAGACTTGTACTACAACGACGGCATCCAGTACCTCACCAAGCGGCCCGACGAGCTGCTCGTCGGCTACATTCTCCCTGCGATTGGCGGCTGGCGGGCGACGTACGTGAAGCTGCGCCGCCGCGGCTCGTTCGATTTCCCTGTACTCGGCGTCGCCGCCCGCGTGGATTTTCACCCCGATGGCACCGTGCGCGCCGCCCGCATCGTGCTCGGCGCCATTGCCTCGTACCCGATGCTGGTTCCCGCCGCGGCCGACGCGCTCGTCGGCCGCCCTCTCGACGCCGCCTCGATCGCCGACGCCGCCGATGCCGCCTTCCGTCCCGCCCAGCCGATGGACAACACGGACTTTACGCTGGCGTGGCGGAAGGAAATGGTGCGGGTGTACGGGGGGAAGGCGCTGGAAGAGATCAAGGGAGATGTACGAGGCGGGACGTAAGAGGGGACAGTAGGAGTGGCAATGGTTTCTTGATCCTACCCGCCCCCACTCTCCCCTCTTACCTCTCCCCCCTTACCTGTTTTGCCCACTTGCCAAGATATATCGCCCGACATATCTTAGCCTTGCCGATATATCACAAGACATATCTTTCTGGAGGCAATATGAGTCACGACTGCCACGGGCCCCGCAATTGGGCCGGCGCAGGAAGGGCGTTCGATCCAGGAGTCATGGGAGGTTGGTTCTGGGGCGGACGCCAAGGGCGCCGCGGCGGACCTTTCAGGGGTGGAAGGATGTTCGAGCAGGGCGACCTCAAGTATGTCATCCTCAAGCTCCTCGAAGAGAAGCCGCGCCACGGGTACGAGATCATCAAGGAGCTGGAAGACCGCTTCCGCGGGGCGTATTCGCCCAGCCCCGGCACCGTGTATCCGACCCTCACCATGCTCGAGGACCTCGGCTACGCTCGCGCGTCGCAGGAGGAGGGAGGCAAGCGCATCTACCAGATCACGGATGAAGGTCGCGCCTATCTTGCCGAGAACAAGTCCACCGTCGAGGACATCTTCGAGCGCATCTCCCAGTTCGGTGCCAGTTTGTTCGGCGCGCCGATGATGGAGGTCAACCGCGCGTTCAAAGACCTTGCGCGATCCGTCTATCTCTCTGCTCCCAGGCTGTCCGGCGATCAGGAACGGCTGCGCGGCATTCGAGAGGTGCTCGAACGGGCGACGAAAGAAATAGCAGAGCTCGTCAAGTAACCGCGCGGATCGGCTGCGCTGGACTGCGCCGCCGGATGCGCTAAGTTCAATGTGGGCTCCGGGTCGCGGATTGATCCGCGGCCCGCTTTTTTCGCGCGGCTCGCTGTGGCGAGCTTTCGTCTCGGGACGCGCGACTCAGGGGTATATGTCCCCGCTACCGTCGACTCATGGCCGCTGAACCGGTCCGCTCGGGTGCACCCGCACCCAATGCCGGGGCTGCTTCAACCAATTCGGGATCTTTCGCCGGGGCGTTTCTAGCTCGCCCCGATCGCGAGCGCGTCGAGGAGCGTCCCACCGGACGCCGCCTCGGCATCCTCTCGCTGACCGCGTTGGGCGTTGTCTACGGCGACATTGGAACGAGTCCGCTGTACTCCATCAAAGAGTGTTTCCAACCCGGAGGCGGCGTCCTCCCGACACCTGCCAACGTGTACGGCGCGCTGTCGCTCGTGGTCTGGGCGCTGACGCTCGTCGTGAGCGTGAAGTATCTGTCGTTCATTATGCGCGCTGACAACCGGGGCGAGGGCGGAATCCTGGCCCTGCTGGCACTCATTCAACGCGGCCTCCGGGGGCGCGTGGGAATCGTACCGGTCTCGGTGCTCATCACGCTCGGCCTGTTCGGCGCCGCGCTCCTGTATGGCGACGGCGTGATCACACCCGCCATCACCGTGCTGGGCGCGGTGGAAGGACTCCAGCTGGCAACGCCGGTGTTCGCCAGACTGGTGGTACCCATCAGCGTCATCGTGCTGTTCCTTCTCTTCCTGTTCCAGCGCCACGGCACGGATCGCATCGGCAAGGTGTTCGGCCCCGTCATGCTGGTCTGGTTCATCACCATCGGCGCGTTGGGCGTCGCGGAGATCATTCGGGAACCGGCCATCCTGCGCGCCGTCGATCCCATGTACGGCGTCCGGTTCTTCCAGCACAACGGTTGGCACGGCTTCTTCCTGTTAGGCGCAGTGGTCCTCGTGCTCACCGGCGCCGAAGCGCTGTACGCCGACATGGGCCATTTCGGGCGCCGTCCGATTCGCGCCGCGTGGTTCATCCTCGTCTTCCCTGCGTTGCTGCTCAATTACTTCGGCCAGGGCGCGTTGCTGCTCCGCGACGCGTCCGCGGCCGCGAATCCGTTCTTCCGACTCGTTCCCGCCGCGATGCTGTACCCCATGGTGGTGCTCGCCACGGTGGCAGCCGTGATCGCCTCGCAGGCGCTCATTTCCGGGGCGTTCTCACTCACACAGCAAGCCATGCAGCTCGGCTACTCGCCGCGCGTCACGATCACGCACACCTCCAAGCACGAGGCCGGACAGATCTACATCTCGCAGGTCAACAAGGCATTGATGATCGGGAGCATTGGGCTCGTGATCGGCTTTGGCTCGGCGAGCGCTCTCGCCGCCGCTTACGGCATCGCCGTGACAGGCACGATGGTCATCACCACGCTGCTGTTCTTCTTCATCGCGCACGATGAGTGGAAATGGACGCTGCTGCGCTCCGGCGCCTTCCTCGCCTTCTTTCTCATCATCGACCTCGCCTTCCTCGTGGCGAACGCGATCAAGGTGGAAAGCGGCGGGTGGTTCCCACTCGTCGTCGCCATTGGGCTGTACGTCATGATGTCCACCTGGAAGCGCGGCCGCACGCTGCTCCAGGATCTGCTCCGCAGCGCCAGTTTGCCGATGGACCTTTTCCTCGAAGACGTCAAGCGCCGCAAGCCGCCGCGCGTGCCCGGCACGGCCGTGTTCATGACCTCGGACACCACCGGCGCGCCGGTGGTGCTCCTGCACCACCTCAAGCACAACAAGGTGCTGCACGAGCAGGTGATTCTGCTCTCGATTCTGACGGCCGACGTGCCCGAGGTGCCGGTATCCGAGCGCGTGCACCTCGAAGCGTTAGGCGAGGGATTTTACCGGGCCACGGCGCACTTCGGGTTCATGCAGACGCCGAGCGTGCGCGAGATTCTCTCGCGCTGCGAGCCGTTCGGGTTGCGCGTGCGGCCCGGGGACACCTCGTTCTACCTCGGACGCGAGGAACTGATTCCCACCGGAAACACCCCCATGGCCCGCTGGCGCAAAAAGTTGTTCGTGTTCATGGGGCGTAATGCGCGCGCGGCAACGCAGTTCTTTGGCCTTCCACCAAATCGCGTCGTCGAGTTGGGAGCGCAGATCGAGTTCTGATGCGGCGCTGCGCGCGGTGGTGCCTCATCGCCGCTTCGCTCGCGGTGTGGATTCCTCGCTCACTCGCGGCGCAGGAAACGGACGACCCGCACCAGGTGCAGCCCGAACGCCCAACGGTCGCGACGCACGCCTACACGGTGTGGCCGGGATGGGTGGAGCTCGAGGCCGGCTTCGAGCTCGATCGCTTCGACGCCGGTGTGCATGCGGCGAGCACGCCGCTCGCACTCAAGATCGGCGTCGCACCGCGCGTCCAGGTCGAGCTCCAGGATGCGTGGGTGCGCAATACCGATGTTGGACCGGCGCGCGACGGCGGCGGCGATCTGTCGCTGGGAGTGAAATGGCGACTCGCGGATCACCTGCCGGTCATCGGTTCGTTTGCCATTCTGCCGGCCATCAAGTTCCCGACCGGAAGCCTGAGGCAGGGGACCGGAACGGGCACCACCGACGCGCGCATCACGCTGATCTCGAGTAATCAACTCGGTCCCGTGGAGCTCGACATCAACGCCGGGTACACGCGTCGCAGCAGCGCGGCCCACGTGCCGCGCAATGGGACACTCTGGACCGTCTCCGGCGGCGTGCCCGTGGCGGGCCCGTTTGGATGGACCGCCGAAGTCTACGGCTATCCCGGAACCGGGGGCGCCGGCGGCAGCGCGCCGATCGTTGCGCTGCTCGCCGGCCCCACGCTTTCCGTTAGGCGGTGGCTGGCCTGCGACCTGGGCGCCATCGTCCCCATTCGCGGCCCCCAGCCTCGCGCCGTCTACGCGGGTGGGACTTGGAACATCGGCCAGCTCTGGTCGTCGCGCGCCGCGCGCTCGCGCGGCACGTCGGTCAGTGCCCCTTCACGTCCACGGTGACCTTGGCGCCCTTGCGCAGCACGACGAAGCGGTTATCTCGATCGCTGTCCAATGACAGGCTCGTGCGCTCGCCGTCCCGCACCGGCGTTCCGTTCACCGACAGAATCACATCACCCGCACGGAGGGGCATCCAGCTGTCGTTCACGTCCAGCACGAGCAGCCCGTTCTCACTCCCTTTCCCGAAATAGCTGCTCAGCCCATCGCTCACCGGCGCAACACGCAGCCCGCCTAACACAAGCATCCCGCCGGTACTGCTCGTCGCCAGCGGGCCGCCGTCCGACGACCAGTCCGAACCGCTCCACATCCCCGGCGCCATACGGGCGCGTTGCACCGCCACCCGCGCTTCCTCCAACGCCAGTTGTGACTGCTGCATCGCCCGCCGTGACGCGGTCCGCGATGCATCTCGAATCGTGCGTTCCATATCCTGGAGCTCGACGCGCGCCTCGGGGAAGTCGACGTTGTCAGAACCTTCATCGAACACGCGAACCCGCGGCATCGGAGACATCGGAGACATCGGGGGCATCGGGGGCATCGGGGGCATCGGGGGCATCGGGGCCATGGGGGCAATCATGTTCTGACCGTCCCCGATGTCGATCTGGAACCGCCGGAAGCCGCTCCGCGGGTACACGTCAGTCGCGCGCGCCGTCGTCACCTTGACAGTCTTCATAGCGCCGTCCGCCCAGACCTGGAGCGTTGCCACATCGCCAGCCTTCAGGTGCGACAACGCGCGCGTGAACCGCTGCTCCTTCGCGCCGAGCAATGCGCCGCCCACTGCCTCGCTCGCCGGCACGCGCAGATCGATGCTGTCGATGCGCGCGATGCGGTTCCCCTCTTCGATTCCCGCCTTGTCGGCGGGCCCATCGTTCGCAACCGACGTCACCAGCAACCCGAGTGTGTCCCGCCGGCTGCCGCCGCCGTCAAGGCCTAACCCGAGCGTCGCGCGGTTGGCAAAATCGTCGCTCGAGTACACCACGCGACGCTCCCCGATATCCTGGAGCGCCGCTGTTTTCACTTTCATCGTCTTGGACACGCCGTCGGCGTAGACCTCCAGCGTCACCTCGTCCCCCGCCTTCACTTTGCCCAACTCGCGCGACAACCGACGCGTCATGAGCCCATCCATGTCGGGCTCCCCGGCGTCAGCCGGCGCCACCTTCAGGTTCTGCCCGTTGATCGACGCAATCCGATAACCCTCCTCCAACCCGGCCTTGTCGGCAGGGCTGCCAGGCGTAACCCGCTCGATCAACAGGCCGAGCGTGTCACGCCTTCCGGTCGAGCCGGTAGCCACGCCCAACGCCGCACGGTCTCCATCGCCGCCGACGACTCGCATCACCGTGTTCGCGGAGCGCGGAGTATAGTCCTGCGCAAGAAGTGGAGCGACGCCGGCCGATATCAAAGCGGCGCCGAGTACGATGGAAGAGGGACGCATAAGACAAGGCTCCTGGGTGCCGTGGGGTCGTGAACCGTGCAACGGATGAGTCACCGACCGCTGACCCAAGGTTGCCTCGGAGGTTGCCCCCCGTATCCAGTCCGGACCTGGATTGCGATATTTCGTTCTATGGCTACCACCCCCGATCTCACACCCTCGCCGCCGCCGCCGCCGCTTCCCCAAGGTGTGGACCTGGAGAGTTTTGAGCACCATTGGCGCGATGAGGCAGACGCGGCGTTCCTCTACCGCAGGCTGGCCGCGGCGGAGCCCGACGCAAAGAAGCAGGACCTCTATCGCCGCTTGGCCGAGGTCGAGGATCGACACGTATCGATCTGGTCGGACCTGCTCACGCGCGGAGGGCGGCCGCCCAAACAGTTCTCGCCCACCATGCGCGCGCGCATCCTGGCGCTTCTCGGCCGCACGTTCGGACCGCGCTTCCTGCTCCCCATGCTTCTCGCCGAAGAAGGGCGCGAAGTGCGCGGATACCTGGCCATGCACCGCACCATGCCAACCGGAGTCGCGGGAAAAGGAGAGGCGCTCCTCCTCGCCCGCGAGTCCGCCGAACACGCCACCACGCTCGGCGCGATGGCGGGCCGGATCGGTGAGCCGTGGCACCGCGCGGAGTCGGGCGGATTCCTGCGCAGTGTGGTATACGGGTTCAACGATGGCCTAACGGCCAACTTCGGACTCGTGGCCGGCATGATCGGCGCCACGGCCGCGCAAGCGCACGAGACGGTGGTGTTGGCCGGCATCGCGGGCCTGATTGCCGATGCCCTTTCCATGGGTGCGAGCGGCTATCTCGCGGCCAAGAGCGAGCAGGAAGTGTACGAGCACGAGATCGCGATGGAGCGTACCGAAGTCGAGCTCATGCCCGAAGTAGAGCGCGACGAACTGGCGCTCATCTACGAAGCCAAGGGAATGGACCGCGACAGCGCGCAGCAACTGGCGACGTCGGTGATGAGCGACCCCAAGCGTATGCTCGACGAACAGGTGCAGGAGGAGCTCAAGATCGGCGATCAGAGCGCGTCCCCGTTCCGCGAAGGGTGGCTGACGGGCATCGCCACCGCGGTCGGCGCGTTCATCCCCGTCTTTCCATTTCTGGTGATGCACGGTGTCAGTGCGATGATTGCATCGTTTGCCGTCGCCATGCTGTCGCACTTTCTGGTCGGCGCCGCTCGCTCCGTGTTCACGGGCCGCAGTGTGATTCGCTCCGGCCTCGACATGTTTGTTGTCGGACTCGGCGTTGCCGTCACGGGATATTACGTGGGAGAGTGGGTGGCGCACGTGCTGCGATAAGGGACGTCCGCCCTTTCAGCCCCCTCTCTCGCGTCCCATATTGCCAGATCTCTCACTCGATCCGCGGCCGTAGTGGACTCATCCCAGGCCCAACTGCAGCAGGCCCTTGGCGACGCGTACCTCATCGAGCGTGAGCTCGGCGGCGGTGGGATGAGTCGCGTTTTCGTGGCCGTCGAAGCGTCCCTGAAGCGGCGGGTCGCCATCAAGCTGCTTCCGCCTGAACAGGCGAGTTCGGTGAGCGCCGCGCGATTCAAGCAGGAAATCGAACTCACCGCGCATCTGCAGCATCCGCACGTCCTC
>JANWIF010000146.1 GCA_025450035.1 Gemmatimonadaceae bacterium | reverse complement strand
GAGGAGAACCAGGTGTCGAGGACGTCCTCGTCCTGGCGCACTGGTCCGCCGCACCGCGCGCACACCGTCACGTCGTCGCGGCTCACGATCGGCTCGCCGCCGCAAGCGTCGCAATACCACACCGGGATCCGGTGGCCCCACCAGAGTTGCCGCGAGATGTTCCAGTCGCGGATGTTCTCCATCCAGTTGACGTAGACCGCTTCCCACCGTTCGGGGAGGACGCGCAACCGGAGTTCCCGCAGCGCCTCGAGCGCCGGCCGCGCAAGCGGTGCCATGCGCACGAACCACTGGTCGGAGAGGCGCGGCTCGACCACCGTCCCGCACCGGTAGCAGTGTCGCACCGCGTGCTGATGCGGTTCGACCTTCACCAGTCGCCCCGCCTCGCGCAGCATGTCGACGATACGAGCCCGTGCCGCGAACCGATCGACGCCGCGCAGTGAGGCCGGCACGCGTCCTTCCGCGTCCGCCACGTCGCGCATGGCGCCGTGCTCGTCGATCACCACGGGCATCGGCAGCGCATGGCGCACGCCCACCTCGAAGTCGTTCGCGTCGTGCGCCGGCGTGATCTTCACCACACCCGTGCCGAATGCCGGATCGGCGTACGGATCCGCGATGACCGGGATCTCGCGGTTCACGATCGGCAGCACCACGCGCGTGCCCACGAGGTCGCGGTACCGTTCATCGTCCGGGTGCACGGCCACTGCGGCGTCGCCTAACATTGTTTCCGGACGCGTGGTGGCCACGACCAGCGTGCGCGACGGGTTGTCCGCCACCGGGTACGCGATGTGATACAGTTCGCCGCGCTCGTCCTCGAACTCCGCTTCTTCGTCGCTGAGCGACGTGAGGCAGCGCGGACACCAATGAATGACGCGGTGCCCCTTGTAGATCAGGCCGGCCTCGTACAATCGCACGAACGCCTCACGCACCGCGCGCGAGAGGGCGGGGGAGAACGTGTACGCCGTGCGCGTCCAGTCGCACGACGCGCCGATGGCCTCGAGTTGCTGAAGAATGACGCCGCCCGTGTCCGTCACGAATCGCGTCGTGCGTTCCACGAATGCGTCGCGACCCAGATCGAAGCGGGTGATGCCTTCCTGCGCCAACTGCTTCTCGATCACGTTCTGCGTCGCGATCCCTGCATGATCCGTCCCCGGCACCCACAGCGTCTCGTCCCCGGCCATGCGCCGCCAGCGCACGATGACGTCTTGCACGGTGTCGTTCAGCCCGTGCCCCATGTGCAGGATTGCCGTGACGTTTGGCGGCGGTATGACGATAGTGAACGGCGTCCGATCGCCGCCCACCCGCGACGATCGCTCCGCGTGCGCCGTGAACACGCCCGCGTCCTTCCACCGGCTATAGAGCGAGGGCTCGTGACTTCCTGGGTCGTACTGGGGAGGGAGCTCTTCAGCCATATCTCCTTAAGATAGCGGGATGACTGGGTGCCGGTGTTGACGTGGACCGTGGGGAGTGGGGGGAACGACGCCCGTGGCACGTGGCGGGAGCGAAGCCGAAGTGGGAGTGGAAGAACTGCGTTAGTAACGTCGCGAATGGGTGGTGGCGTCTGGTTCCGACACTCCCGGCAACGCCCGACTCCCGCCACTCGCGCCTTCCCGGTGTCGCGAACTCACCCGCCAAGGAGATCACACGGTCGTCGTTCTCCCACGCCCCGCTCCCTCACGCTCCCGCCACGTGCTAAGTGCGTCGTTCCCCTACTGCCCCATCTCCACGACTAGGCGCTTCCTTGGTCTCCCTCGATGCTCGCCTCGTCTGCCTTTGCCTTCTTCTTTCCCCTCGAATCCTTCCTTTGCGCCGGAACCTCGACTCCATTGTCCGCGTTTCCCACGGCGAGCCGATTCACTACCGACTCCACGCCCGGAATCCGCCGCGCGACCGCCGCGGCCAGCTGCGACTCTGCGTCGGTGTCCACCCATCCCGAAATTTCGATCACCGCGTCGCCCACGGCGCTGATGTCGATCGCCCGCTCGCATAGCGTCGGATCGGCCTGAAACGCCTCCAGAACTTCCTCCTCCAGTTCCACCGCCCCTCCCAGCTCGACCTCGCTCACCACCTCATCTGCATCGTCATCGTCGGCGAGCTCATCCTCTTCCTCGAGCTCTTCATCGTCAAGCTCCTCGTCGAACTCGCTGTCGTGCGCGCCGCGCACCGCGGGTTCTTCCGTATGCTCTTCTTCGGTGAGCTCTGACAGACGCCGCTTCACACCCGCGGCAATGCCGGCAATGCCCCCTGACTTCTGTGCGACCAGTACCCCAACGGCGAATCCCGCGAGAGCGCCCAGCACGAGGTTCGTGAGCGCGCCACCGGAGGACGGCTCTTCGTAGCGAATGCGATATCGTGGCATAGACCAACCTGTGGCGGAGGGTGACTCGTGACGATAACTTAGCGTGAAGCCCCAGACGCACGCGCGCAAGAGGCGCGCCCCCGAGGCGCGCGCCGTGCACTGGCCGCCATCCCGACCTTTGACCGCATGATTGACCCACCGAATTCCGACCACGAGCTCACGCTGCCGGACGGCTCCACACGCCTCGTTCCGGCTGGAACCCTCCCGCGCGACGTCGTAGCGTCGATCGGGGCGGGCTTGCTGCGCGCCGCCATTGCCGTCGAGGTTGACGGTCAGGTCCAGGACCTCATCACCCCTCTGCGCCGCGGCGGCACGTTTCGCGTGCTCACGGAGAAAGACCCCAAGGCACTGGACGTCCTGCGCCATTCCGCGGCCCACCTGTTGGCGACCGCGGTGCGGCGCCTGCGCCCCCGGGCGAAAATCGGGTTCGGGCCGGCCATCGACGAGGGATTCTACTACGACTTCGAAGTCGAGGAACCGTTCACGCCCGACGATCTCGCCCAGTTCGAGGCGGAGATGCGGAAGGCGGCGCAGGAGAAATTCCCATTCGTGCGTGCGGAAGTGAATCGCGCCCAGGCGGAGAAGTTGTTCGTTGACGATCCGCTCAAGCTCGAGCGGCTGGCCGAGCTGGGCGACGACGAAGTGATCTCCGTCTATACCGACGGCCCGTTCGTCGATCTGTGCCGCGGTCCGCACGTGCCCGATACGTCGCGCATCAAGCACTTCAAGTTGATGCACACGGCGTCGGCGTACTGGCGCGGCGACGAGCACCGGCAGCAGCTCCAGCGCATCTACGGCACGGCCTGGTTCTCCACGGCGGAGCTGGACGCGTACCTCCATCGACTCGAGGAGGCCAAGCGGCGCGACCACCGTACGTTAGGCAAAGAGTTGGACCTCTACTCCGTGGACCAGCGGGTGGGCGCCGGTCTCATTCTCTGGCATCCGCGCGGCGCCGTGATCCGCAACGAGATCGAGACCTTCGAGCGCGATCTCATTCTTCGCCACGGCTACGAGCTGGTGTACACACCGCACGTGATGAGCGAGCGGTTGTTCGAGATTTCCGGCCACCTGGAGAACTTCCGCGAGAGCATGTTCGGCGCCATGGAGGTCGAGGGCGCGGCGTACCGCCCCAAGCCGATGAATTGTCCGGGCCACATCTGCATCTACCAGGCGCATCAGCGCTCGTACCGCGACCTCCCGATCCGCTACGCCGAGTTCGGGACCGTGTACCGCTACGAGCGGAGCGGAGTGCTGCACGGCATGCTGCGTGTGCGCGGCTTCACGCAGGACGATGCCCACGTGTTCTGCACGCCGGAGCAGGTCGATGTCGAAGTCGGGCGCCTGCTCGATCTGGTGGACGAGATGCTGCGCGTGTTCGGGTATCCATACACGGTGGAACTGTCCACGCGCCCCGCGAACGCCATGGGGTCGCCTGAGGTCTGGGCGGCCGCAGAGCGCGCGCTGGCGCGTGTACTCGCCCAACGCGCTCAAGCGTACGACATCGATGCCGGCGGCGGCGCCTTTTACGGGCCGAAGCTCGACTTCAAGCTCATCGATGCCATCGGACGCAAGTGGCAGGGCCCAACGGTGCAGCTCGACTTCAACCTTCCCGAGCGCTTCGGTCTCGAGTACATCGGCGCCGACAACGCGCCGCATCGTCCGGTGATGCTGCACCGCGTGCTGGTGGGCTCCATGGAACGTTTCGTCGGTGGACTCATCGAGCACTATGCGGGCGCGTTTCCGCTCTGGCTCGCTCCCGAGCAGCTCCGCGTCATCCCGATCACCGACGAGCTGCGCGAGCCGGCGGCGTCGATCGCAGCCCGCGCGAAGGCCGGCGGGCTCCGCATGTCGCTCGACGACCGGGCGCAGACCCTCAATTACCGGATCGCCGAGGCGGAACGGCTCAAGACACCGTACATGGCCATTATCGGCAAGCGCGAGGCCGTGGCCGGCACCGTCGCGTTGCGCGAGCACCGGTTGGGCCGCGAGCAGAAGCCGCAGGTCATCCCCGTCGACGAGTTGATCGACCGCCTCACCCGCGAGGTCCAGACGCGCGCACTGCCGGGCACGTTGGCCGGCGCCGGTCAGAGGGACGCAGCCGACTGAGCGCCTCAGCGTGCGGTGGCGAGCGAGTGCACGGTCCCGTTGTCCACCTCTGTGATCGCGGATAACTTTCACAGGCTCAACGTGTGCGCCGTCTCTCGCGGCCGGCGCACGTGACCGCACGAGGGGACAATGGCCGACCGTACGCGTATACCCGTCATCGTCAGCGCCGTTCGCACACCGATCGGCAAATTCCTCGGCGCGCTGGCGCCGGTCACCGCGCCGTCGCTTGGCGCGGTTGCCATCAAGGCCGCTGTCCAACGCGCGCAGGTTCCGCTCGACGACATCGATGAAGTGATCATGGGCAACGTGATCCAGGGCGGCGAGGGACAGGCGCCGGCGCGTCAGGCCGCGATCCATGCCGGCATTCCCGGCGTGGTGCCCGCGCTCACGATCAACAAGGTCTGCGGCTCCGGGCTCAAGGCGGTGATGCTCGCGGCGCAGTCCATCAAAGCGGGAGATCAACAGGTTGTCATCGCGGGCGGGCAGGAGTCGATGTCCAACGCGCCGTTCTACGTGTACGGCATGCGCGGCGGGGTGAAGTTCGGCGACCAATCGCTTGTCGATGGTCTCATCAAGGACGGCCTCTGGTGTTCGTTCTGCGATGTGCACATGGGCGGTCACGCCGAGTATACGGCGCGCAAGGCCGGCCTCACGCGGCGCATGCAGGATGAGTTCGCGCTCGCGTCGCACCGGAAGGCCGTGGCCGCGATCGACGAGGGGCGCTTCGACGCCGAGATCACGCCGGTCGAGATCCCGGGCAGGAAGGGCCCCACGAGCGTGTGCCAGGACGAGGGCCCGCGCCGCGACACGACGCTCGAGCAGTTGGGCAAGCTCCGGCCGGCGTTTCCCAACGACGCGCCCAAGGACATGACCCCCGAGCAGCTCACGGTCACCGCCGGCAACGCGCCCGGGCTCAACGACGGCGCCTCGGCGCTGGTCGTGACCTCGGAAGCCTACGCCGCCGCGCACGGCCTGCCGATCATGGCGCGCATCACCGGCTACGCCACCGGCGGCGGCGAGCCGCGGGATCTGTTCTTCGCACCCATCGTGGCCGTCAATAATCTCATGCGCCTAACGGGAGCCTCGATCGGCGACTACGAGCTCATCGAGGCCAACGAGGCCTTCGCCGCCCAGGCGCTCGCCGATGGCAACGCGCTGGGGTGGGATTGGGACCGCGTCAACGTGAACGGGGGCGCGATCGCTCTCGGGCATCCCATTGGAGCGAGCGGCGCCCGCATCCTTACCACGCTCCTCTACGCCTTACGGGCGCGCGACAAGCAGGTCGGCATGGCGACGCTGTGCCTCGGCGGCGGAAACGCAGTGGCCCTCAGCGTGGAGCGCGTCAACTGATGACCGAACTCTCGATCGTCGCCGTTCGCGATCGCCGGATCACCGCCGCCGGGATCGTGGGGTTCGCGGCGGCGCTCGCTGCGGCGTCCCAGGTCGCCGTCCCCATTCCCGGCACCAGCGTGCCGATGACCCTGCAGCCGCTGCTGGTCGTGCTGGCGGGGCTGTGGCTCGGGCCGCGGGCCGGCGCGGCCAGCATGGTGCTCTATCTCACCGCCGGCGCGGCCGGCCTCCCCGTGTTCGCGCCCCTCGGCCCGCCCGGGATCGCCCGCCTCCTCGGCCCAACTGGCGGCTATCTGATAGCCTGTCCGTTAGGCGCATTCACCGCCGGATGGATCGCGAGCCGCCACGCCACCCTCGGCTGGCGGGTGCTCGCCTCCGTGGCGGGCATCGCCGTGTTGCACATCGGCGGCGTCGCCCAGTTGGCCGTACTCACCGGAAGTCTCTCCCGCGCCTTCGTGCTCGGCTCGCTTCCGTTCCTCGGGATAGATGCGGTGAAGGCGCTCCTCGCCGCGCTGACGTCTCCGAACCGCTCCCCCGCCCATCGCGCGCCCGCTTGACGGCGCGCGATTTTTTTTATCGGTCCTCGGGATCACTGCGGGCGCCGTGGCAGTGGACTTGCTTTCTCCTCGTGGCTGCCGGCGTCGCGCTGGCCGTGCTCGGCGTCGCGCTGCCCCTCGCCCGTCGCGTGCTGTCCCTCGACGCACTCGCGTTCTGGTCCATGCTCGCAGGGTTGCTCGTCGCGCACCTCGTCATGCTGCGCGCCGTCGACCATCAGCCGTGGTCGGTGGTCGGCCTCGCCCGCGCGCAATCCGCGCCGTCCCGCCTGGTCATCGGCTTGGCCTTGGGCTCGTTAGGCATCCTCGTTCCGTCGGGCGCGCTGCTGCTCGCCCACTGCCTGCGCGCCGAACCCGCGCCGCACGGCGCGCCCTGGCTGCACGTTGCCGCCGGCCTCGCCGCGTTCTTCTTGCCGCAGTCGTTGGCCGAGGAGATGCTCGCTCGCGGATACCTGTTCAGCT
>JANWIF010000145.1 GCA_025450035.1 Gemmatimonadaceae bacterium | reverse complement strand
GTACGCGTCGGCGGAGGTCCAGTCGTCGACCGACGCCATCGCCACGAGCCCCTGGGCGAGCACGTCGAGCGCGTTCTGCGGCACGCGAGTCGGTTCGACCTCGCCGCCGCGCATCGCCTCGACGATCGCCGCCGTCTCCAGCAGGTCGTCGCGAAACGTGGGCACGAACACGCCGGCGCTGGCTTCGCCTAACGAATGGCCGGACCGGCCGACCCGCTGTAACCCTGCCGACACGCGCTTCGGGCTCTGCAGCTGGAGCACGAGATCCACTGAACCGATGTCGATGCCTAACTCGAGAGAGCTCGTCGTCACCAGCGCGCGCAACTCTCCGGCTTTCAGGGCGCGCTCGAGCCCCAGCCGTCGCTCGCGGGCCAGCGATCCATGATACGGACGCGCCACCTCCTCGCCCGCCAGCCCGTTGATCCGCGCCGCCATGCGCTCCGCTTGGCCGCGATTGTTGACGAAGATGAGCGTCGTCCGCGCGCCCCGAATGCGCGCGAGCGCGAGCGCCGCCACGTGGGGCCAGATGCTCCCCGCGATCGCCGATGGATCGGACACCGCGGACGCAATCGCCAACGTCATTCGCTTCACAAGACCGCAATCGATGATCGACACCGGGCGGAACACCGGCGCTTCGGCGGCCGAGCGTGACGCGCACCCGCCAAGGAACCGCGCGATCTCCTCCAGCGGCCGCTGCGTGGCCGAGAGACCGATGCGCTGCGGCGGGGCCTCGCACCGCTCCTGTAGACGTTCTAGGGAAAGAGCCAGATGAACGCCGCGCTTGCTCCCCGCCACCGCATGGATCTCGTCGATGATCACCGCCCGCACGAGCGAGAACATCCCCCGCCCCTTGGTGGTGGTGAGCATGATGTGCAGCGATTCCGGCGTGGTGATCAAAATGTGCGGCGCACGGCGCGTCATGCTCGCCCGCGCGGCAGCGGGCGTATCGCCGGTGCGCACGCCGATCCGAATCTCGGGAAACGAGAGGCCGGACTCGCTGAACCGCCGTTGCAGCTCAGCGAGCGGTCGCTCGAGGTTGCGATGGATGTCGTTGCTCAACGCCTTGAGCGGCGACACGTACAGGATCTGCACGCCGTTGGGCAGCGGGGCCTCGAGTCCGCGCACGATCAGTTGGTTCAGCTCCCACAAGAATGCGGCGAGTGTTTTTCCAGTCCCCGTGGGCGCCAGGATGAGCGTATGCGCCCCCTCGGCAATCGCTGGCCACCCCAACCGCTGTGGCTCGCTCGGCGTGCCGAGCGTCTCCCCGAACCACGCCTGCACGAGCGGATGGAATGCGTCGAGAGACATTGACTGGTGGTTGGTGGTTGTGGTTGGTGGTTGGTGGCTGCTGAACTACTAACTACGATCGTAGTAAGTTGTTTACCAACCACCAACCACCAACCACCATGCCCCCAACCCGCGTCGCTGTCATCACTGGCATCGGGAAACCCGGCCAGGCCGGTGAAGTCATCGCGCGCACCCTCGCCGAACGGGGCGCCCGCATCGTCGCCGTGGGTCGGACACGGGACGAAGTCGATGCCCGCGTGGCCGACTTGCACGCGGCAGGGCACGAAGCCCTGGGGTTCGCCTGCGATCTCACTGATGAAGTACAGGTCGCGCAACTCGCCAGCGATGTCACCTCCACTGTTGGAACGCGCGTCGATACGCTCGTCAACGTGGCTGGTGGTTTCGCGATGAGTGGACCCGTGGGTGAAAGTACGTTGGCGACCTGGCACACACAGTTTGCCATCAACGCCACCACGGCGTACCTCGCAACACGCGCGTTTCTTCCGTCTCTGCGAGCCGCCAACGGCGCTATCGTCTATTTCGCCGCCGCCGCCGTTCTTCCCGGCGCAAAGCTGATAGCCATGTCCGCATACGGCGCCGCAAAGAGTGCCGTGGTCGCGCTGATGCGCGCCGTGGCGGAAGAGGAGCGTGCGAACGGCGTGCGCGCCAATGCCATCGCCCCAACCGCGATTCGCACCGCGGCAAACATGGCCAGCATGGGAGACAAGGTCCGCTACGTTGAGCGTGAAGACGTCGCCACCATCGTGGCATGGCTGTGCTCGGATGCCGCGCGCGCCATTACCGGACAACTGATTCGCTTGGGATGAGTGCTGTTTCGTCGAACTCATCTGGCCCCGAGTGCCTGTGCCGCCGTACTTTAGGGCATGAGTCTCGCGGCGCGACGACGCAGTACCACGCGCATCATCGTGCTCGACCGGTCGCTCGAGGCGTTGCCGTTGTTTCGGCTCAGCGACTCGGCCGACGATTCCGCAATCGCCTATGCCCCGCCCGGCGGCGGACGATGGCGCGTTCTTCCGCGTCCCGGCGATCGCCTGCCGGGTACCTTCGACCAGGATGTCTACGTAGAGCTATGGCACCGCTATCACGACCTGGGGTCGCCCGCGGACGGCATGGTAACGTTCACCCTGCACGCATTCCTGCGCTCCATCGGTCGCCGGGTGGATGGGCGCACGTACGAACAGTTGCGCGCCGCGCTCACTCGACTCCAACACACGACGCTCGAATCACAGAACGCGTACTTCGACGCCGGCGCCGGCAACGCTGTCGATGCGCGATTCAACGTCTTGACGGCTGTGTTCATCGAGCGCCGCCGATCGCTGGATCGCGACCAGCTGGCGCTCTTTCCCAGCATAGCCGCCTCCGAGCCCGGCGAAGCGGTGGTCACCCTGGCTGCGGGTCCCCGGGCCAACATCGCGGCCGGACGTACCGTGTCCCTATCGGTGACCCACTACCAGGCGCTTTCGTCCCCCGTGGCCCGGCGGCTCTATCGACTACTCGAGGTCGCCCGCGAGGAGGGAAATCTCGCTTGGCGGGTGGGATTGGCAGAGCTCGCCGAGCGTCTTCCGCTCGCCCAACGCTACCCGTCTCACCTGCAGCGTGTGTTGCAACCGGCACACGAGATGCTACTCGCAGCCGGGTTGTTGCGCGACGCGGCCGTTCGGCAGCACAAGCGGGATTGGTTTGTCGATTATGTTTTGTCGACGCGGGCGACCTGATGCGTTTCGTGTCCAGCGTTTCCTGCGGTTCCCCCCCCCCCCCCCCCATCCTGACTTTCACGGAGAGCATCACATGGCGACCAAGCTGGAGAAAACGCTCAAGCGGGAGATCGAGATCGACGGACAGGCATACATGGTCGCAATCTCCCCCGAAGGGGTGAAGCTCACCCAAAAGGGCTTCCGCAAGGGCCCGGAGCTCACATGGAAGCAGCTCCTCACTTCGGGCGACGCCAATTCGGGCGGTGAAGCGGGGGAGCCGGCAGGCATGGCTTGATCGGCGGGCATGGACGGACGAGGAACATCTATCCGCGGCCGTCGTATCTTTGGAACAGCGTGCGCGCCGGAATTCCCGGCGCGCCGACCCTCCGACTCGGATGGTGTCATGTCTCGCCGTCTTCGCACGGTTATCGTCGCCGGTGCTCTCGTCCTTCCGGTAGTCATCGGCGGGTTCACAATCCGCGAACGGGTCGGCCGCGACGGTGCGCGTGTCTTCGATCAAGTGGTGTCGCTGGTCTCCGACCGTTTCGTCGACACGGTCGATGCCAACGCATTGTACGAGAAAGCGGCACGCGGATTGGTCAAACAGCTCAACGATCCGTACTAGGAGCTTTTCTCCCCCGCCGAGCTGAAGCGCTTCTCCACGCTGTCATCCGGCCGCTACGGCGGTATCGGCATGCAGATCGAAGATCAGGACGGCAGCATCGTCGTGGTGCATGTGTTCTCCCACAGCCCGGCGCAGTCGGCCGGCGTTCAGCCCGGCGATCACATCATCGGCATCGACACCACCGTCATTCGCGGATGGTCGTCGCAGAAAGTATCCGATGTGTTGATAGGCACGGTGGGGACCAAGGTACAGGTGCGTTTCGCCCGCCCTGGAGTCACCGAACCAATCGAGTACACGTTCACGCGTGCCGAGATTCACGTTCCGGCAGTGCCGTACTCGCTCATGCTCGACGACAAGATCGCATACATCCCGCTCCAGACGTTCAATGAAGACGCGGCCGATGAACTCCAGACCGCGGTCAATCAGCTCGTCAAGCAGGGCGCGAAGTCGATCGTCCTCGATCTGCGCAACGATCCGGGAGGCATTCTCGACCAGGGGCTGCAGGTAGCCGACCTGTTCCTGAGCAATGGTCAGCAGATCGCCAGCGTGCGTATGCGCCAGGGCCTACCCCAGGTCTACACGGCGCACGATGATGAACACATTCAATCGGTTCCGCTCGTCGTCCTGGTGAACGGCTACACCGCGTCGGCGGCCGAGATTGTGACAGGCGCCCTCCAGGATCATGACCGCGGGCTCGTTGTCGGTACCACGTCGTTCGGCAAAGGGCTCGTGCAGACTGTGTTTCCCGTCGAGGACGGATGGGCGCTCAAACTGACCACCGGCAAGTGGTACACACCCAGCGGCCGGTCCATTCAGAAAAATCGCAAGCCCGCCAATCCGGATGACGACGGCGTAGCGGCCGATTCGACAGCACCAGATTCGCTCGAGAAGGAATCGGTCAAGAAGAGCCGGCCTGCTTATCGCAGCGACGCCGGCCGTCTGATATACGGCGGCGGTGGCATCACGCCCGATGTGATCATTCCCGACGACACGGTTACGACGACGGAGCAGCAATTTTTCAAGACCATCGCGCCCAAATACCCGGCCGTTCGTGGCGTTTTGTACGCCTATGCACTCGAGCTCAAAGGCACGGTCTCGCCCTCGTTCACCGTGAAACCGGAGTGGCGAAGCGAGCTCTATCGCCGGCTGCAAGCGGCGAAGATCAGCGTGGATCGGGCACAGTACGATGCAGCGTCACCGCTGATCGACCGCTGGATCGCCAATCAGGTTGCGGAGCTGGCTTTCGGCGATTCGACGGCGTTCCGTCGGCAGATTCCGAGCGACCAGCAGCTCCAGAAGGCCATGCAACTCCTTCGCAAAGGCACGACGCAGAAGGACCTGTTTGCTCTCGCGCAAACCACCTCTGCCACGAGGCGGTAAGTTGGTAGCATGAGACTCCAGCAAGCAGTCGCCGCGGCCACCCTCGTGGTCGCGGCCGCATGCTCCCACCCCGTTCCTCAGGCGAGGGTCACGCCCGCGCAGGGTGAGTCGCATCTCTCGCACATCCGGCAGCTCACGCACGGCGGCGCCAACGCCGAAGCGTATTTCAGCGAGGACGGGAAGCGGCTCATCTTCCAGTCCACACGCGACGGCCGAAGCTGCGATCAGCAGTTCATCATGAATATCGACGGCTCCGACGTGCACCGCGTGTCCACGGGCACCGGAAAGACCACGTGTGGCTATTTCTTCGCCTACGACACGAAGATCTTCTTCGCCTCCACACACGCCGCCGACAGTGCGTGCCCTCCCAAGCCCGATCCGTCGAAGGGCTATGTGTGGGGGCTGGACCCGTACGACATCTACACCGCGAACGCCGACGGCTCGAATCTCCAGCGCCTAACCGACTTCGGCGTCTACACAGCCGAAGGCACACTGTCGCCCAACGGACGGACGATCGTGTTCACGTCCCTCAAGGACGGCGATCTCGACATCTACACGATGAACGTCGACGGGACCGACGTACGACGCCTGACTGACGCAGTCGGCTATGACGGCGGCGCGTTCTTCTCCCCGGATGGCACCAAGATCGTCTATCGCGCGAACCACCCGACCGACTCCACCGAGCTCGCCGAGTACCGTGCCCTCCTCGCACAGCACATCGTGCGGCCGAACAAGATGGAGATATGGATCATGAACGCCGATGGGAGCGACCAGCACCAGGTAACGCACTTGGGAGGCGCCAATTTCGCGCCGTTCTACACGCCCGACGGCACGCGGATCATCTTCTCGTCCAACTACAAGAGTCCGCATAGCGGCAATTTCGACCTGTACCTCATCGATCCCGACGGCTCCAACCTGGAGCAGATCACCACCGATCCGGGATTCGATGGCTTCCCCCAATTCAGCCCCGACGGCAAATACCTCGTCTGGGCCTCCAGCCGCAATGCCTCCGACCCCCACGAGACGAATGTCTTCATTGCGAGGTGGACCGACAGGGTGGAGACAACAGGCGAGAAGTAAGAGGGGTAGTAGCGAATCGGGCGCGGGGTATTCCTGTCTGCCGCGGCTGGACGAGACGGTTACTCTTAGATTGGAGATCGGTGGCGAGTGGTTCTCGCCTATCTACTTTCGCCTCTTTCCTCTTCCCTCTTGCCTCAGCCCCTATGACCGGCCTGATCATCCTCGGACTCATCATCGTCGTCGGCCTGTTTGTCGTCAGCAAGACCTTCAAGGTGGTGGGACAAGCAGAGGTCATGGTCATCGAGCGCCTGGGGCGGTTCAATCGCATTGCACGCTCCGGACTCAACATCCTCATCCCGGGATTTGAGCGGCCGCGCGCCATCGATGTCCGCTACGCGGTAGGCGATGCAAGTGGCAACAGGCGGCTCATCGCCGGGTCCACCACGCGTATCGACCTGCGCGAACAGGTGCTCAACTTTCCGAGCCAGTCGGTGATCACCAAAGACAACGTGACCATCGACATCGATGCGGTGCTGTACTACCGCGTCGCCGATCCACAGAAGGCCACGTACGCCGTGCAGAATCTTCCGTTTGCCCTCGAGACACTCACTCGCACCACGCTGCGCAACATCGTGGGCGAGATGGAACTCGATAGCACGCTCGCGAGCCGCGACCAGATCAACAAGCGCATGCGCGAGATCATAGAGGAAGCGTCCATTGGCTGGGGCGTCGATGTGACGCGCGTCGAGTTGCAGAGCATCGAGCCGCCACGCGACATCCAACAGTCGATGGAACTGCAGATGCGCGCCGAACGCGAACGCCGCGCGGCAGTGACCAACGCCGAAGCGTCCAAGCGCGCGGCGATTCTCGAGTCCGAGGGCGTCCAGCAGTCGCAGGTGAGCCGGGCGCAGGGCGAGTCCGAGGCCTCGGTGCTTCGCGCCCAAGGTCTCGCGACGGCACGCCTGGCAATGGCCGAGGCGGAGGCAGAAGCCATTCGCCGCATCGGCGCGGTGCTGCCTCCGGGCGAGGTGTCACTCTACCTCCTTGGTCTCAAGTATCTCGAGGCCCTCCCTGTGCTAACGCAGGGCAAGGGCTCTACAATTTTCCTCCCGGCCGAAGCCGCGGGCGTCATGGGCGCACTCGGCGGCCTACGCGAGCTCATGGGGCGAACCGGAACCGGAGGCCGCGCCGACGAGTCTTCGTCGGGCAGCGGGAAGCCTGCAGACACATCCCGCCCTACACCAAACGCGACGGTTACATTCCCTCCGCTTCTTGGCATTCCGCCTGCCGCGGGTCCGTCGTCCGAACCGCAGAAAGGTTGACGCTTGGCAAAAATCACTCGTGAGCGGGCCGAGCGAATCGCCAAAGCACACGCATGCGAGAACTGCGGCGAGTATAGCTACAAGAAGCTGATAGTGAAGCCAGCCACCGCTGCGGTGCGCAGCGAGTTGGGCGTTGCATGGCGCGCAGTGAAAGTCTGTGGCGTTTGCGATATGCAGCAGGAGCTCGGCATCGACGAAGAGGGCGAGATCGTCTACGCCGGCTAAGAGGCGGCCGTAGCGCGCCCGTCGCCAATTTAGGGAACGCGTTGGCAACCCGGGTGGTATACAGTGTATCTAGCCAATCGGCGTGCCTCGCGCGAGCTCCAACTCGGCCCGCTGGCGTGCACCCGCCTCCGCTTGCCCCACCGCGACAACGTTCTCGCACCGCGAAGCGTTTCTCCTACGTGGGGGGAGGAGGTTGACGGGGCGTAACAGGCCCCCCCGTGGTTGATCGGCGTCCGCTTCGGCCGAACAGACGCCGCTGTGGTTCACCCTGGAGGAATCAATGCGTAAGCCTCGACCGGCCACGTACAACCCCGCTCAAGCGCTCCAGCTGATTTCACACGATCGCAACGGTATGCCACTCAGCTGCCCATCCTGCTCCGGTGATATCCTGCGCGACCCGGACTTCACTCCTCCACCCCCGCGCTGCCACGTCACGTTGCGCTGCGCCAACTGCGGACGCATCGCACGCTACATCGCCGGCGCCGCCTAGCACACTCGGCAGTTCCGCCGCATTGTCGGCAGCACAAGCGTATCGTGTCGCTACCGGTTCGCATCCGGCCGCACCGCTCACTAATGGCCCGATTCATGAAGTGCCAGGCCGGGTAGCGTCGTGGCATCCAGAATCTCGGATGTTTAAATTGCGGCTCGTCCCACGATGACGCTGAGCAGATTCGTGGACCTCACGGTTCCGATCCGCTCGCGCGGGATCCTGCGTCACAGTTTCGCCCCAGCAGGGGAGAGGGAAGGTACCATGTCTCGCATTACCGGAACCGTGAAGTGGTTCAACGATGCAAAAGGCTACGGCTTCATCTCGCGTGAAGGTGGCCCCGATGTGTTCGTCCACTTCAGCGCAATCCAAGGCAACGGATTCAAGTCTTTAGCCGAAGGCGACCAAGTCGAATTTGAAATCGTGCAAGGCCAGAAGGGTCCCCAGGCAGCAGAGGTGCAGAAAGTCTGATCGCGCCAGCTATCCTCTTCCCCTAGGCCCAACGACGTCACTGAAAAACTCCGGTACTTGCCGGAGTTTTTTTGCAGCCGCGGCGAAGTGTGCACACCTTGTGCATCCACCTACCTGGTACTACGCATTGCGACGCGTCATCCCCGGACGGAGTCCGAATGCCATCTCGTCGCCCCCGCTCCCGCTCAAGTAAGACGCGCCCGCGCCCCCAGCTCAAGTCCGGACCTCGACCCCGGTCCGGGCCCGCGGAATCGACGACCCCGGGTCGGTCCAGTTCCGATAACGCGATCGTCGCCCAACTGACCGAGATCGAGCGTAAGGGTGGCGCCGGCACGTTGCGCGTCACGCGCGGCCGCGAGCTCAATGTCTCGGCGTTGGACAAGGTGTACTTCCCCGACGACGGTGTCACCAAGGGCGACGTCATGCGCTACTATGCCACGCTTGCGCCAATAATCCTCCCGCGCATTGCCGACCGCCCGCTCGTCCTCAAGCGCACCCCCGACGGGATAGCCGGCGAGATGTTCTTCCAGCAGAACGCCGGCGAGCACGTGCCTGCGGGCGTGCGCGTGGAGGAAATCGCCGATACCGCTGGTGATCGACAGCGCCGCTTCATTGGCGGCGACCTGATGACCCTGCTCTACACGGTCCAACTCGGTTGTATTTCAGTCGACCCATGGATGTCGCGCGTAACGTCCCTCGACACCGCCGACTACGCCATCATCGATCTCGATCCCGGTCCCGGCGTCACATTTGGCCGCGTCGTTGCGGCCGCGCGCTGGATCAATCAGGAGCTCACCCAATTGGGGTTGCGCGGTGTCCCGAAAACTTCCGGCTCGCGCGGCATCCACGTCGCTCTCCCGCTCCCAGCCGGCGCATCGTACGACACCGCGCTTGCCATAGCACAGCTCGTCGCGGGGCGCGTGGTGGAGGCCCATTCTGGCGAGACCACGATGCAGCGCGCACTGCAGAACCGTCCCCACGGAACGGTGTACTTGGATTGTATTCAGAACATGAGAGGAAAGAGTGTCGTGGCTGTATACGCCGTGCGGGCACGCAAGGGCGCCACTGTTTCCACACCACTTGCTTGGGATGAGGTAACGCCTACGCTCGACCTCCGCGCATTCACCATGGCCACCATTCCTGATCGTGTCGCGCGGCTAGGCGATCTGTGGGGACCCGCCATGCAGCGGCGCAATAGCGCGCGCGCACTGCGGGCCGCCGCCCAACCGCGTGACGGACCACGGTCCGCAGTAAACAATCGATGACGATAACGCATCGCGTTTCCACGACCGCCGACCTCACACTTTTCGCGTGGCGTTGTGCTTCTCTATTTGCGTGAACTTCCCGGCGGTGGCTTAGTGACGATCGAGACTACCTCGACCGAAGGCGCGGCCGTGCACTGCCGCTTGGCCGTGGAGCGACGCGGTGATGCTCGTCGTCGCGACGGACACGTACCTCCCGTCATCGCCGAAGCGAGCGCATCGACGCAGGCGCTTGCGTTCCGCGAATTGTATGGAATTGCCGCCGACAACGTGTCCGTCGCCCGCGGACTTCTGCTATGGCAGGCGCATCGGTCGGCGCCACCGGCTGAGTTGCGCCCATCGACTGGCGGCACAGCGGACGCACACGCGTGATGCGACGAGTGGCGCCGACAATTCGGGGCGCCCTCGCGTACATTGTGTAACTTGGCCTGAATAGGCGCCCCGCTACCCGCCGCCTCCGCATCGTTGCAGGGCGGCCCGCCGGACGCGAGTCGCGGGGACTTCGGCGAGCAGGCGGAGCGACTCGTCATCGACCGCGTGAAGCGACCGCGCTCGCACCGTCGCGACCCGTACCGAGCGGCGGGGCGGGGCCAGACATTCGAAGCGCACGACCAGCCGCGCGCTGTCCTGTCCGGCCGGCACGTCCTCCGACACCAGACGAGCGACGACCGTGACCAACGAACGGACGCCGTCACGGAGCGTGATGACGCGCGACTCCGCATCGGGCTTCGCCGAGTCGACCGCCGCCGAACGCGCGCGCGCGTTCGGACTGCCCGCCAGGATGCGGGACGATGACCGGCTGCGGTTGCGGCGTTCAGCTCCCACGATGGCCTCCTTTGTCCTTATACACATATTGCCACTAAAGGGTCACGTACAGCAAGGGCCGCGCCGTCCCGGATGTGTCAGCCTTCGGTCACGATCGTTCAGCCGCCGCCACCCCCAATCCCTCGAAGCGCACCCCGCGACGACCGCCGCGCCGTTTCCGCGGAGCATAGCGAAACAGCTGCGCCGGTCGGCCGCGCCCCTCGCTGCGCCACTCGTCGGTAGGCTCCACCAGCCACGACGCGTGGAGCGCCCGCCGGAAGCTGGCCTTGTGCAACCGCCGCCCGAGCAGCAACTCGTACACCTCCTGGAGCTGGCTCAGCGTGAACGTCTGCGGCAAGAGAGAGAACGCGATCGGCGACTGGTCGAGACGCATCCGCACCGCGCGCATCGCCCCATCCACCATCGCCCGCTGCCTCGGCGATATGGGCGGCAGCTCGTCCACCGGAAACCACGCCGCGTCGCCGCCAATCGGCACGGCGGTGCCCTCCGCGACGAGTGCCAGGTACGCCACCGACACCATCGCGTCCGCCGGATGCCGCTGCCGATCGCCAAACGCCGCGATCTGTTCCAGAAGCCCCGGCGCGGTGCCGAGCGCGGCGCGCACGAGGCGAGCGGCAGCATCGTCCAGCGTTTCGTCACCCCGCATCGCATCCCACGGCAACTCCCACCGCTGGCGGGATCGCGGATCGGCGGCTCGAACGAGCAGCGTGGTGAGTTGTCGGCCGTGGGGTGTGAGCGGCACGACATCGACCGAAAGCGGCGTGCGGCGCGCGGTCGACCGGTTGGCTGCGGATGAGGAGCGATCGGGCATCGGTAACGAATTAGTCACGGATTGTGACTAATGTCAAGCCTCGCTATTTCGTTGCGTTTGCGTACGAATTGGCCGTATCGTGACCGTACGCGACTATATCGGCGCCGAGTGCCGCCGTCAAATCGGCGACGCGGCGGTTACCGCGCGCTCGACGTCGAGGCGGGCAGCACCGCGCGCACCAGTCCGTCGCCAACGCGCGCCACCGGCGGAATGCTGATCGGCAATCGTCCACCGATCGGCGCCAACCCGAGCAGCGCCCGCGCGGCCGCGCGCTGCGACACGGGCGCGCCGCTCCACGCCACAAGATACGCCGACACGTCGGTCACCTGCTGCAACAAATACGGATTGCCGAGCGACACCATCACCGGGTGCGCTCCGCGGTGCACGAGTTCTTCGACGAACTCCACGAACCCGCGCGGCGCCGACAGATTCGCCACCGTCGATCCGGCGGCCAGGTACGAGCTCACGATCACCACGTCCGCCGAATCGGCCACCGCGAGCAACCGCCAGAAATCCGGAGCGGCGTCGTCCGCGCTCACGAACTCGCCGCGCATCGAAGGAAAGGTTCTCCGCAGCTCGGCGTCGAACGTCACGCCGGCGCCCAGATCGGTCCGATGCGCGTACGTCACCGACAACACGCGCGCGCCGTGATTCAGCCGTCCGAGCGGGACTTGCCCGAGCGAGTCTTTCACCAGCGTCATCGATCGCTCGGCCACGAGCGCGGCCAACGCCTGGTGCGCCGAGTCGTCAACCGTCGCCCGAGCGCTGTCCAGATCCACCAGCCGGACCTCCGGTAAACCGAGCTGTCGTTTGAGCGTCAGGATACGCCGCACCGACTGGTCGATGCGTTTTTCATCGTAGCGTCCTTCTTGCACGCCCTGCACGACAGCATCGATCGCGTGCAGAACGTCCGCCGGCATGAGCAGTACGTCGGCGCCGGCAGCGACCGCCCGCTTCATTGCCTCGGGAGTGCCGAACAGGTCGAGCACTCCACGCATGTCCATGGCGTCGGTCACGATCAACCCGTTGAAGTGCAACTGATCGCGTAGCAACCCGGTGAGCACCGGTGCGGACAACGTGCCCGGTACCCCGGTCGAGTCCAACGCCGGCATCGCGCCGTGGAACGTCATGATCGCACCCACGCCCGCATCGATTGCCGCACGAAACGGCACCAGCTCTACCGTGTCGAGCCGCGCTCGCGACGCGTCCACCACCGGCAGCGCGAGATGCGAGTTGACACCGGTGTCGCCGTGTCCCGGAAAGTGCTTCCCCGTAGCGATCATTCCGCCGGCTTCGATCCCGTGCAGGTACGCGACCCCCATGTTCGCTACCGACTCCGGGATCTCTCCAAAGGAGCGCGTATTGATCACGGGGTTTGCCGGATTGTTGTTGACGTCCAGCACCGGCGCGAAGTCGATGGTGATGCCGATCGCCCGCCCCTCGGATGCCGTGGCGCGCCCCTGCGCCCACGCCAGCGCGGTGTCACCGCTTGCGCCGAGCGCCATTTCGGGCGGGAAAACCACCGCGCCCCCGAGGTCGATCGCGTTAGGCAGGAAATATCCACCACGGGCGCGAAAGCCGGCGCCGGCCTCGAGATCGGCGCTCACCAGCAGCGGCAGGTCGCTCATTCGCTGCAGCGCGTTCAGCTTGGCCGCGATCTCCAGCGGCGAGCCAACCGACATGATGACGCCGCCTACATGTTGCTCTCGCACGAGCCCCGTGAGCCGCCGCCACTCCGGCGCGTCGGCGGACACATAGTCGCCGTACAGTTGCGGCCACACCATCTGCGCCACTTTGTCTCGCAGCGTCATGTGCGTGAGCGCGCACTCTACCCACGCATCGGACGCGGCCACCGGCGCGCACGCTCGATCGATCGAGCGCGCGGGGCCGGCGATGGACGATGCCGGATGTGTGGTCGCGCATCCGGCAACGGCGGCGAGTGCCACGAGCCACGCTGCCAGACCCCGCCCCCACACACACATGCGCCCCCGGCGCCCACGCGGCGCAGCGCGCCGTCCGCTCACCAGTTGATCGTCCCTTCTTTGCTCGTGTCCACCGATTCCTGGGTCCCGTGCTTGAACAGAAATCCTTCCATGTTGCGCGTCAGAAACGTTCGCGCCTGTGGATCCATGAGGTTCAATCCGTAGTGGTTGATGAGCATCGTTTGCTGCTTCAGCCACTGCGCCCAACATTCGGCGCAGATTTCCGTCTGGACCCGCGCACCGATGGCGCCCGGAAAGGGCGGCCGCTCGAATCCCGCGTGCGCGACGCCGCAGCGAGTGCAGGTGACATCCATGATCCTTCTCCTCCGGAGTGGTCCGTCAAAGATATCGCGATGTCGGACACGCCGCGCGACGCGGCTGCAACGTGAACGCGGCGCACCCCCCGCACAGGGGAGCGCGCCGCGTGGATGCCGATGCGTTTCCGGGTTACCGCCGTTGTGCTACTGTCTCACGCGCGGGCGTACTGCACCTTGGCCAGCCGCACCAGCTCCAGCATGCGGATGTACATCCAGCCGACGTCGAACTCGTACCACTTGGCCTTGAACTTCGCCGAGTGCGGATCCGCGTGGTGGTTGTTGTGCAACTCTTCACCACCCAGCCAGATCGCGATGGGCCAGATGTTCCGGCTCTCGTCCTTCACGTTGAAGTTGCGGTAGCCTAACGCATGCCCCACACCGTTGATGATCCCGGCCGCCCAGAAGGGAATCCAGAGCATCTGCGCGCCCCACACCAGCGGTCCAATGAAGAAGCCGAACAGGTACACATCGATCCCGAGCATCAGCATGATGCCCAGCCACGGGAGGCGCGCCAAGACGTGACGCTCCAACCAGTCGTTGGTGGTCCCTTTGCCGTACTTCTCCAGAATCCCGGGCTGCTTGACCGTTTTCCGATAGTAGAACGCGCCCTTGAGGATGATGTTGCGTAGGCCTTCCAGCAGCGGACTGTGCGGGTCGCCATCACGGTCGGCGAACGCGTGATGCTTGCGATGGCACGCCACCCATTCTTTGGTCACGATCGACGTCGAGAGCCACAGCCAGATCCGCATTGGAACTTCGGCGAACTTGCTGAACGTCACGCCTCTGTGCGTCTGCGAGCGGTGCAGGAACAGCGTCACGCACACGTTCGTGATGTGGCCGGCGATGATAATGAAGAGAATCGGCTTCCACCAATGGGAAGCGAGAGTTGCGAAACCTGGCATGGTGTCTCCACGCTCCTACTGAATGGGACGGTCGCGTAAAGCGGCGGCGCGACGACGTGGGCCAGGCCTCGCTGGGAAGCGACGGGAACCTGGCACCCGAGCCAATCTAAGCATTACGGCGCATGCTGCCAACAGATGAAACACCGGGCTTAGCGCTGGCTACTCACGGGACTGGTGAGCCCGCCGCCGGTAACGGCGGTCAGCGGTGTTGCCGGTGGGGGATTCCCCCACGTGTCATTCGTCGCGTTGAAGTCGGGCACGGTGCCATCCGGCCACAGTCGCGCCCCTATTACTCGCGCCCGCACGGGGATCGTCGCGGCGTATGTGTCGCCGGCGCTCCAGATGGCCACCGGCAGTCGCGCGTCCTGCGTGCTCCCATCGGCGAGCGACAACCGCAGTTCCACGGGGAAGGGAATCGACGTGTGCTTGGTGAGGACCACTGTCGCACGAGAATCCCCGTTGGTCGACTGGGTGGCCACCGAATCGATCCCGATGTCCAACACGTCGGTCGAATAGAAGAACGCGCGCCAGAACCACGCCAGATCGTCGCCGGTGTAGCTCTCGATCGTCCGGAAGAAATCCGCCGGCGTGGGATGCTTGAACGACCAGCGGCGAATGTACTCGCGGAACGCCCCATCGAACGCCACCCGCCCAACGACGTGGTCGCGGAGCGCCAACAACACCGCGGCCGGCTTGCGATAGCCGATCGCGCCTAACGCGCCGGCATCGATCTGGTCGGGCATCGTCATCAACGGCGCCTGCGTCCCGTTGGCCACCACGGCGCGCCAGTTGCCCAGATACGCCCCGTACGGGCTCGTCCCCGGCTGCCGTCGTTCGTTCGAAAACGTATTGATGTAGGTGTTGATCCCTTCGTCCATCCATGCGTATCGCCGCTCGTTGGACCCGACGGTCATCGGGAACCATTCATGTCCGTGCTCGTGGTCGATCGTGCTGTACGCGCTCTGCGGCTCCGTCGCATAGTGCACCATCACAAACATCGGGTACTCCATGCCGCCGACCGGGCCCGCGACCGACGTCGCCTGCGGATAGGGGAACGGACTGAACAGCTGCGAGTACGTGCGAATGGTCCACTGCGTGTTCTCGGCCGCGTTCTCCCATCCCCGACCGGCCTTCGGCCACTGGTAGAGCGCTTGCGTGAGGATGCCGTTCCAACTCGTCGCATCCCACCGGAAGTCGGGCGCGGCCGCCCACGCCACATCGCGCACGTTGTGCGCGCGAAACCGCCACGTCCTGGTCCCCGCAGTTGGTACGGCCCGCGCTTCATCCACGCGTATTACCGGAATCACGGTATCCGAGATCGCGGCCATCGCCAACCGCTCACGTTCGGTGGACGTAAGCACCTCCTTCGGGTTCTGCAGCACCCCGCTGCCCGCAATCACGTAGCCGGCGGGCACGGTCACGGCGTACGTGATATCCCCGTACTCCAGATAGAACTCGCCTTGCCCGAGATACGGATCGGTGTTCCAGCCGCGGACGTCGTCGTACACCACCATGCGAGGGTACCACTGCGCGATCTCGTACAGCGTGCCGTCGCGTCCCATGCGATCGGATCCATGTTCGGGCACACGAAAGCGGTAGTCCATCGCGATGGTCACGCGCCCGCCGTGCGGCAGGAGTGGTTTGCCTAACGCTACCCACATCCGGGTGTCGTTCACCCGCGAATCGGCCACACGCCCATCGACCACGAGATGCGTGATCGTGTAGCCGCCCGGAAACCCGCGTACCCCCCACCGCGAATCTTGCGCGAATAGCGCCGAGCCGTCGCTCCCGGGCCGATACAGGTTCTGATCGACCTGCAGCCACACGTAACGCAGCGTTTCGGGTGAGTTGTTGGTGTACGTGATAGTCACGTGGCCGCTCACCGTCTGTGCGCCGGTGTCCAACGTGGCGGCGATGTCGTAATCCGCCCGCTGCTGCCAATAGTCGGGACCGGGCGACCCATCGGCCGACCGATATCGATTCGGGCCCGGCCACGCCATCTGGTCGAGTCGGTCGAATGCCTTGACACTCGGGGCCGCCATCGGCGTCGCCATTGGTTTCGGCGCGGCGACGGGTATGGGAACGGTCACCGACGGCTCGCGCCGCACGGCGGTGTCGACGCGCACCGGGGCGCTGGCTATCGGCGATGGTGCCGTGCGATGCGGGTGCGCGCACGCGGCCATGCAACAGAGAAAAAGAACGCGACAACGATGCACGAACGGATGGGTGAAAGGAGAAGGAGACACGAGCTGGCGCGACGCGCGCCACCATCGCGACCCCTCAACGTGTCCACGCGCGCGGAGACGCGAAAGCAGACGCGGCGCATCTTGCCGTCAGCGGCCAAGCGACGTAGCGTCGTCCTGTGACCAACAGCCCCGCGCCGGCTTGCGATGATGCATGCTAACGACGCACCCATGACCTCGCGCGCCACCGCCGGCGGCACCGCACAGTACGCTGCTCGCCTCGCGCCGCGCTTTGCCGCCGACTTCTTTCGTCCGTTCCCGCCCCACCTGCACGTCTCTTCGATCGGGCTCGGCACCTACTTGGGCGAGTGCACGGCGAACGACGACGAAGGATACGCCACCACCGCGTACCATGCGCTCGCGTCCGGTATCAACCTGCTGGACACCGCCATCAACTACCGGTGTCAACGCTCGGAACGCGCGATCGGCCGCGCACTCTCACGTGCCGTGGGCGAGAACGTCGTGACCCGCGAGGAGGTCGTGGTGTGTACCAAGGGCGGCTACATCCCGCTCGACGACACTCCGCCAGCCACGCGCGACGACTACCTCGCCTACGTCGACCGCGATTTCTTCGCCACCGGACTCGCCCGCCCCGATGAGGTCGTAGCTGGTGCCCACTGCATCGCGCCATCGTTCCTCGGCGCGCAGATCTCGCGCAGCCGCGCCAACCTCGGGCTCGACACGATCGACGTCTATTACGTCCACAATCCCGAACAGCAACTCGATGCTATCGCGCCCGATCTGCTCGCCCAACGACTCCGCGCCGCCTTCGCACTGCTCGAAGAGCGATGCGCCCACGGTGAGATCGGTACGTACGGCTGCGCCACGTGGAACGGCCTCCGCGTCCCGCCCGGCAGCCGCGGGCATCTGAGCCTCGCCGAGCTCATCGCCGCGGCGCACGATGTCGCTGGCGACCAGCATCACTTCAGCGTCGTCCAACTCCCGATCAACATCGGCTTCACCGACGCGGTGCGCAGCCCGACGCAACAACTCGGCAGGCACACGGTGCCGTTGCTGCAAGCCGCCGCCGAGCTGGACGTGAGCGTCGTCGCCAGCGCCGCCCTGCTGCAAGGCAAGCTCACGCACCACCTGCCACCCGCCGTACACCAAGCAGTCCCGGGATTCGACACCGACGCCCAACGCGCCATCGCGTTCGTGCGCTCGCTGCCCATGGTCGCGTCCGCGCTGGTTGGCACCAAGTCGCGCCAACATCTCGAGGAAAATCTCGGCGCCGCACGCCGCCGCTGATCGGCCATATCAAGCGCCCACGATTTCTACTTCCCGCGGTGTCGCGTCATCGTAGGGAATGGCCACGATCCGATGCGCGTTCGTGTCGGATGCGTACGCCATGCGCGCACCGCACGCCACGCCCTCTGGCTCGTGGAGCCCGCGAACCCATGTCGTGACCGCCCGCGTGACTGGATCCACCCAGCGCAACGCATCGTTATACGAGTCGGCGACCAACAACCGGCCATCGGGATGGCGCGCGATTCCCTGCGGATGTTGCAGGAGCGCGTCGTCGCCCACTCCGTCGCGGTCGCCGAAGTCGAAGAGTCCCACACCTGCGATCGTGCCGACGGACCCCGCATCGCCGACGTCCGACCACCGCACCGCGCTCGATTCCGAATCCGCGAAGAACAGCCGCCCGTCGCCCGCGGTGATGCCCATCGGTTGGGCGAGCGCCGCCGATGCATGCGGACCATCGGCAATGTCCTCGCGCATGCTGCCGCTGTGCGCCCGCACGCTACCGGTCGAGAGATCGAGCGACCAGAGTTGATGAATACCGGCCATCGCGATGTACAGGGTGCCGGCCACCGGCACCACGTCCCAGGGCGACGAGAGCGCACCGGCGCGCTGATCCTCGCGCGTGCGTACCTGATGTCCTGTGCCGGCGAGCGTGCGCACAGCGCCGGTCGCGAGATCCACGCTCCGTATCGCGTGGTTCTCCGCGTCGGCCACGTAGAGCGTGTCGCCCTCGAACGTGATCCCCTGTGGAGCATGAAAGGCCGCGTCGAAGCCGTCGATGAATCCCGCCGCGCCGCTTCCTATCACCCGGCTGATGTCTGCCCGCAATCCATCCGGCGACATTCGGCCAATAAGCACCCTGTTGTGCCCCGTATCCGCGATCGCGATGCGCTCGCCGTCCACCGCCACCTTGCCCGGATAGCGCAGTACACCCGGTGCCATCGTCGGGAGGTCCAGCGGGAATTCGATCGCCCGCCGCTCCAGTGATCCGTCCTCGTCGTACGCCGCGATCCATCGGTCGAACACGGGCGCGAGCGTGTCGGCGCTGAACTCTCCGGCGTGCGACGCCAACACCCGCCCATCCGGCCCCACGATCGCGATCGTCGGCCACGCGTTCACCGCGTAGCTCCGCCAGACGCGGAACTGCCGGTCGTTGACGATCGGGTGGTCGTTGCCTAACCGAAGGGCCGCATCGCGGATGCGCGCCGTCTCACGCTCGCGATGGTATTTCCCGCTGTGCACGCCAATGACGGTCAGTACATCCGCGTACCGATGCTGAAGGTCTCGCAACTGCGAGATCACGTGGATGCAGTTGATTCACCCGTACGTCCAGAAATCCAGCATCAGAAAGCGGCCGCGCAGCTCACCTAACGACAGCACCCGTCCGCCGCTGTTGATCCAGTCGAGGCCCTGCGGAAAATCAGGAGCATGAACAAAGCTCGGGCGAGACACGTCGTCGGACATGGGCCAGGACGGTGGAGGGAAGTGTCCTGAAATATAGCCGCGCCCGACGTCGCGGGCTGCGCTTTCCTCGACGCGGGCCGGCGTTCAGCTTTCGTGAAACCGCCCACCAGGACCCATTCGTTGGCCGACGCACCACGCACCACGGCAGATCCTCACTCGAGCATCGTGCAGGCGACGCCGGCCCGCACCGCGCCAGCGCTCGCCTCCTACGTCCATCGAACAACGGACGGTCGGTTCCAGAACCCCTGGCCGGACACAACGCCACACGACCTGGGCGACGTAGTTCGCTGGCGGCGCACGCGCGTCCTGCCACCGGATCCCGATCCGTCAGTATTTCGGCGCGGCACTCCCGCGTTCGCCGCACCACGAGCGGCGTCCGGCGAGCTCTCGGCCACCTGGGTCGGACATTCGACGGTGTTGCTCCAGATCGGTGAGCTCAACGTGCTCACTGACCCTATGTGGAGCGATCGCGCGTCGCCCATTCGTTTGCTCGGGCCGCGCCGCTGGGTGCCGCCCGGCATCGCGCTCGATGCACTGCCGCCCATCGACATCGTCCTGCTTTCGCATAACCACTACGATCATCTCGACACCCGGACCGTGCGCGCGCTCGCGCGCCAACACCCCGCGGCGCACTGGCTCGTTCCCCTCGGTCTAGCGGCGCTCGTGCACCGCTGGGGCGTGCGCGACGTGGCCGAGTTGGATTGGTGGGACGCCGCGCATGTGGCAGGCGCCCAAGCGGCGTGCATACCTGCTCAGCACTTCAGCGCTCGCGGCCTAACCGACCGCATGCGCACCCTGTGGTGCGGATGGACGCTGCGCGTCGGCGGTCGGTCGGTCTTCTTCGCCGGCGATACCTGCTACCATCCCGAGTTCGGCGCCATCGCCCAACGCCACGGCCCCTTCGATCTCTGCCTGCTCCCCATCGGGGCCTACGAGCCGCGCTGGTTCATGCGCCCCGTGCACATGAATCCCGACGATGCCGTCCGCGCGTACCAGGACATCGCCTCCGCCCACCCCGCCTCGCCGCCACCGGTGGTACTCGGAATCCACTGGGGCACCTTCAAGCTCACCGATGAGCCCATGGACGAACCGCACCGCCGAATGCTTCACTGCTGGCGTGAAGCCGGCTTGGACGAGCGTCTGCTATGGCTGCTGGATTTTGGTGAGACGAGAGGTTGGTAGCTGGGAGTTGGTAGATGGTAGTTGGTAGATGGTAGTTGGTGATTGGTGGTTGGTGAACTGCGAACGACGGCCATAGTTCGTAGTCGACTAACCACTAACCACCAACCACCAGCTAGCAACCACTCACCACTATCTGTCGATCACAACCGGCGTCACCGCCACCTGCAAATTGTGATTGATCCGCAGTCCCGCTACGCCCTCCGTCGACAATTTGCTCCGCGGGATCGCGTCCACGAGCTTGTCGTTCACCAGGAAGTGCGCGGTGTCTTTCGCAAAATGCACCTTGAGAGTGTAGGTCGCTTTCCCCGACGCATCTTCCTTCGGCACGTTAGGGCTCGCCTTCCACTCAACGACCGGACTGGTCTTATCGCCATTGCGCACCTTGATCAGGAACTCACCGGTCCCGCGAACCAGAAAGTAGCCATACGTCTGCTTCGTCCGGTCATCCAGGTTCTGACCGCCGAAGAACAAGCCGTATGCCTCAGGATGGCGCGGCTTCACGAGCTGGTCGATGGTTGCCGACACCGCATAGATGCCGCTCGCGGTATCCTTCGGCGAATACACGATGTGCGCCGGCCCCGTCTCGACCTCCCACTTACCGCCGTTCACCGCGTACTTGGCATCGGTGATCTTCGCGTCCGCGTGATCGGTCAGAGCGATGTATCCGGCCGGCACGCCATTGCCCTGCACGGTCTTGTCCGTGTCCATCGCCATCCCCGACATGCCCTTGGAAGTGTCTGCAGCCGCGCTAGCCGCCGCGCCGGTAGAATCCGCCGCCAGGCTGGCGTCGCTCCTCTTCGCGCACGCCGCGGCAAGCAATGCCAGCGCAGTCAATGTCCAAATCGAAGTACGCACGTCAGTCCTCGCTTGCTGAAGTGAATTGGTAGGCTCAGGAATATACGCGGCACCACGCGTGATGCTGCACGTTGCTCGTCGGCGCTGCCCAGAGCATGTTCCAGTATGACCACCAACGAGACTACACTGCCGCGCCTCCTTATGCCTGATGGCGCATGGTGGACGGCGGAATTTCAGCACGAGCGCGCACAGCTGATGCGCCGCGGACGCGAGCGCGAGCGCCGCCTGTTCGTGTTCTTCCGCAGCGCTGACGGCCAGTTGCGCCGCGCCACGGTGCCGGAAGACTTGAAGTCGACTGTCACCGAGCACGACCTGCGCCTTGCGTGGAAAAGCGCTGAGTGCCTGTCGCCACTCCCGGTGTCCGGACAGTCGCCCCGTTAGGACATGGCGCCGGCGCCTGCCCGCACATATCGCTCCATCCAGTCGCCCACCCGCTGCGCGACGTGCTCCCACCCGTAGTCCACGGTGATCACGTGCCCGGCGCCACTTACCCACTCGAGCTCCTTCGTTGCGCTGCCGAGCGCCGCGAACGCGCGCTCGGCGCCGCCGCTCGTTAGGCGATTGTCCTCGCGCGATTGGATGTACAGCGTCGGCGCGCTCACGCGCGGCAGATCCTCGCGCGCCCGCGCGGCCAGCTTAACCAGCTCACGCACCAGTCGCGGCGGAACCGCACGATAGCTGACCGCCCTGAGGCGCTCGATAGGATCGTGGATGGACCGCCGGCTGTTGCCGGTCAGATAAGGCATCACGCTGCCCACCACGGTCGCGGCGCGCGCCAGTGTCCGCACCGAACCAGGCGGCTCGATGTACGGCGCCAACAGTGCGAGTGCGGTGATGTCGCGAGACTCCGCGGCCAACACGACTGCCAGCGCGCCGCCCATCGAGAGACCCACCACACCCACGCGTTCGTGACGCATCATCGTTGCCGCCAACGCTTCGCGCGCCGCCGCCAGCCACACGTCACGCCCCGATGCGCGAAAGTCGCGCAACGTGCGTCCATGACCCGGAAGCAACGGTGCCCATACCGCGAATCCGCGAGCACGCAAACGCACCGCCAATTTTGCGAATGTTTGCGGAGTGTCGCCGAACCCGTGGAGCAGGAGCAGCGCCTCGCGCGCCGGCGGCTGCCCCGGTTCGATGGGCTCGGCGCCTGATATGATGCCCTCTGGACCCACGGGCAGTCGCCGCATCACGGCACGCTCTACGACGCGGCGCCAGATGCTGTGTACCGTGATCGCCGCCACCAGAACGGCGAGCAGAACGAGCGGGATCACTCCCGGGCGTCCGCCTCGCTGGCCGCGCGCTCGTCATACAGCGCGATCCCAGGACGTGCAGTCGGGTGCACGAGACGCGCCACGAGCCCCTCGAGGTCGGCGATCATCAACGAATTGCCCGCCCGCTGTATGAGGCCCTCCGAGGACAACCGGCCAAGCACCAGCGAGATCGACTCACGTGTCGCTCCGACCAGTTCGCCTAACAGGCGCCGCGATACCATCACCGGGTCGCCGTTCACGTCGCCCGGCAGCACTTCACGGCTCTGCGCCAGGTGCACCAGCGCCGCAACCAACCGCTGCTCCACTGTGAGCGTCGCGTACTGCGCGAACTTCTCAAGCAGCGCCGTGCGCTCGGCCATCAACTGGCGCACTAGCGCGAGCGCCTGCGATGGCTGCTCGCGCATCAGCGCACTGAATCGCGCCGTGCTCAGATGAAGCGTCTCCGTCTCCTCCTCGGCGCGCGCCTGGCTCGCATACCGCGGGTCGTTTTCCAGTCCCTCGCCGCCGAACGTCTCCCCGGGCGTCGCCACCCACGGTACGAAACTCCGCCCCGACGCAACTGGATTGCGGAGCGCCACCTGACCGCTCACGACGATGAACACGCCGTCAGCCGTCGCGCCCAACTCGTAGATCGCGAATCCGGCGGGCCAGAACGTGCGCGCACCGTATTTCCCGATCGACTCCCGTTGCTCGCGCGACAATCGTGTGATTTCTTTCATGAGGACAGAAGACACATCTAGTCCATCCGCCGCGGTAAGGTCCAAAGCCACTCGCGGGACTCTCTCCAGTTCTTCAAGCCCGCACTCGGCGGCTAGAATCCGCAATGAACGGGCCGAATATGATGGTACCAGGCTGAGCGACTCATTATTAGACATCTCTAATCCACCTCGAGCTAATTCGCCAATGTCGCGCCGCCCGCTCACGGAATCCAGTCTTGCCTCGGTAGCCATCCTCGGCGCCGATGCGGTCCTGGCAGCGCTGCCCGCAACATCCGTGCAGTTGGCGCATGCCTGTCGTGCGCTGGGATACGACATGGTGTTCCCCGCGAGCTGGGGCGACGAGCTCGTGGCCCAGGAGTCCTTGCGATATCTCGCCGATCATGCCGGTGCGCCGGCCGTGTTCTGTGCTTGTCCGCGCGTCGTCCAGCGCCTAACGCAAGCAGGCATGGAGCTGGCCCCGTGGATGCTCGTGCTGCCCGCGCCGCCGGCCGCCACGGCACGGTACGTCCGAGCAGCGTTCGGCGAGCGCAAGGTTCATATCACGTACGTCGGCGAGTGCCCAGCCGCTGCGGACGCCAGCATCGACGCGCGCCTCGATCCGGCGTCCCTCCTGGCGCAGTTTGCCGAACGCGCGATCGTCGCCGCCCAACAACCGGAGCTCTTTGAGTCTGTGCTGCCTCCAGACCGGCGCCGGTATTACTCGCTTCCCGGCGGCGTTCCATCGGCCGAACATATCGCCGCCGGCGATCCGCGGCGCGCGCTCGTTGAGCTCGAAGGCGCGGATTATCTGGTGGACCTCGCGCAGCGACTGCTCACGCGCCAGAACGTCTTGATCGACGTTGCCTTACCGACAGGGTGCGCTTGCGCTGGCGCCACGCGCGGCGCGCGCGCAACACTGGTAGCGCTCGAGCCACCGCGTGCACATGCACCAATTCTTGACACGTCCAACGGCGTCGATTTGGGCGCGCCACCCTCGATGCTCGACGCGATGGCCCTCCAGACCATAGGCACCGGTGCCGCGGGACCTGCCCCGGGCGCGCCGCCACTGCACCCGCTGCCGCCGCGACGTGCCGTCGCGCGCCCGATGGTCCGTCAGCGCCCCGGGTCCGTGGTGCCGCGCGCGTTCACGGCGCACCGCGCGCTCGCGGCGCGACGCGAACGAACACCCGACGATCTCGGTCCGGCCACGTTCTCGACGCGCCCGCGTTCACCGCTCGCCACCGCCCAACGCCTACCGGAACAGGAGCGTGGCGTCATCATCCCGCTCTCCACCGAACCAGCACGCACCGTCCCGCCCCCGCCCGCCAAGCTCAGGACCAACACGGCCGACGAGACACAGGTACTCGGAACAGGTAAGAGGTAAGAGGGGAGAGAGGGAGAGTAGCAAGTGGCCAGTAGCGATCACGCGGCGCAGAACCCTCGGGCTGCATGCATTGATGTTCTTCCTCCCCTCTTACCTCTTACCTCTCATTTCCCCGCCGCCCTCACCGCCGTCGTCGCCTCCACTATCGCCGCCGTCGCCGCGTCGAAGCGCGACGCCAGGTCCGCGACCTCCTTCGTCGTCAACGCCTGATCGCCGCTGCGGATCGCCTCGTTCACCGAGGGGAATGCCATGTTGGCGTACCCGTTATCCTCATCCGCGGCGTAGATGAGGTTACGGAACCATGGGCGCGTGCGAAGGCCTGACGTGCGCGTGAGCGCGCGCTCCACTCGCATCAGCGCTGCATTGGTGCGCACCGAAATGCCGCGCGATGGTGACGCGTGGCCTGGGCCGAGCACGGAATCGCGCGCTGCGTCGAATACCGACGCCGCATTCTCCATCCGCTCGATCGCCGCGCTGAGTGCAACCGTGTCCACGGTGACACCCTTCGCCTTCGCCGCTGCCTGCACCTTCGGCACATACTCACGCATGGTGCGCGCGTATTCCACGTAATCGTACGGCAGAATATCCGCGTCCGCCATCCGCAGCACAATCGCCGCGCCGATACTTGCCGCCGCTACGTGGTAGCCAAACGTCGGGTCGCCGAATTTCGACATCCAATGGAACGAATCGTAAAGCGAATGGTACACGCCGTCCGCCCCACCGAAGCCCCACTCGGCGATTGGAATCCCAAGGTGATTGTAAAAGCCCGCGAAGTCGCTCCCGCCACCCGGATCGCTCATCCGCGGCTCGACCGTGTCGGCCACATTCGCACGGCGGCGCCACACGTCGTACACCGTCCCCGTTCCACTCGGATCCTTTACGTGCTTCGTCACGTCGCGCACCGTTGGGCGAAGGGATGGCGAGCCGCCGCCGCCGAACGCCGGACCCTGCGCCGCCACATCCTGATTGAAGTACGCCACCGCGCCGCGCATGAGTCGCAGCGAATCGTCTTCCACGTATTCTGTCGAGCCGAGAAGTCCCCATTCTTCTGCGTCCCATGTCGCGAAGATGATCGTGCGCTTGGGACGGTGGCCGGCCTTCACCTCTGCCTCCACCGCGCGCGCTGCTTCGAGCACGCTCACTGTGCCACTCACGTTGTCCGCCGCGCCCGGCCCCCACGCGTCGCGGTGGCCGCCGATCATTACGATCTCATCAGGAAATTCGCTCCCGCGGATGACGCCGAACGTATCCCAGATCGTCTTGATGGGCGCCGTCGCCGTGTCCGATTGCACAATGACCCGCGCCGCAATCGGACCAGGACCCGCGTGATATCGGAACGGCAGACCGCCTTGCCACTCGCGCGGTACCTGCGCGCCTTCCAGACCGCGCAGTAGTTGCGTCGCGTTCCCGTACGACATCGGGATCACTGGAATGTGCGACAGATCCAACGAGTCGAGCGGCACGCGGTGCACACCTGGCTTGCTCGCGTAACCCGGCGTCGTCGGATCTCCATCCGGATTCAGTACGCTCCCGCGCTGGACGCCGTGATCGTTGCGCATCGGACCGCGCGGATACACGTCCCCGCGCGCGTAGCCGTCTTCCGCGGGATCGCTGTAGATGATCAATCCGACGGCGCCATGCTTCTCTGCCTCGCGTGCCTTGATGCCGCGATACGAGCGGCCGTAGCGGGCGATGACGATCTTCCCCTTCACCGACACGCCCATCGAATCGAGTTGCGCGTAATCCTCGATGAGCCCGTAGTTCACGTACACCACCGGCGCCGATACATCCCCCGTGCCGCTATAGCCGTTGGAGATCACCGGCTCCGTCTCGTTCCACGATGTCGTGTCCTCGGGCACCGGTCCCTCAGCCAGGTTCAACACCAGCGTGTCTGGTGACACACGCCATGCCTGCATCACCGTCGTGTGGGGCATCCACACGTCGTACGCACGCACCTCGGTCTCGAGCCCTGCCTGCTTCATCGCGTTGATCACATAGTCGCGCGTGCGCGCTTGTGCGGACGTTCCCGCGATGTGCACCTGGCTCGAGAGGGCCCGCGACTCCTGGCGCGCCCGCGCCGAATCCGGACGCGTTACGACGCTCGCCTCGAGCGCACGCTCACTCTGCGACCCGTCCGCCGTGTATCCCGGCAACGCCGATTGTTGGGCCAACGCCCCGTGGGCACAAATGAGTAGAGCGGCGGCGGCTATGAGGCGTAGGGAAGGGCACATGGTGGACTGGTGACTGGTGGTTGGTGATGGTGATTGGGTAGCTCACAGCGTGTCGCACCCGAGCGGTGTACGCGGCAGGCCGCCGAACCGCTGCGCAACGCAACTACGATGATCGCCTTCCACACCCCAACGGTCGTCGTACGCAAATGCACCGACCACCACCACCACCTACCCGTGGGCTAAGAAGGCGTCCCGAACTCCTGTTACTACGAACTGCACCGCCACCGCCGCGAGCATTAACCCCATGATGCGCGTCATCACCCGAATCCCCGTCTGACCCAGCACCACCACGAGTCGCTCGCCTAACCGAAGCGCGGCCCACGAAATGGCCGCAGTGAGCACCACGGAGCCGTACACCACGATCGACTCGGGAACCGAGCGCGCCTGGCTGGCGAGTACCATTACGGTCGATATCGCGCCCGGACCGGCCAGCATCGGCACCGCCAGCGGCGTGACCGCAACGTCGTCCTTCTCCTCCCCTTCGATGATCTCCGCGGTGCTCTCCTGCGTGGTGCGCTGGCCACGCAACATGTCCATCGCCACCAGCCACAGAATGAGTCCGCCGGCAATACGAAACGCGGGCAGTGTGATGCCGAATACGCGGAAAATCAGCCGTCCAGCGATCCCGAAGATGATCATCAACGCTGCCGCCGCGAGGGCGGCGCGTCTGGCCGTGACGCGACGCTGCTCGGGAGTCTCGTTGCGCGTGATGACCAAGTACGTCGGTATCACCGCGATCGGGTCCACGATGAACAGCACCGACGTGAACGTGATAAGCGCGAACTGGAGAAAGTTGCCCAAGAAAAGTGCGCGAGGCGGATGATGGCCCGACGTGCTCGGAACGGCGCAAGCTAACATTGACGTCGCACGCGCCGATAGGGCGCCCGCGCCCTACTCGCCGACGTCGCGGCGTCAGCGCTTCTCGAACTCGTCGAGCACGGTGCGCAGCGCGCCGCGCAGCCGCTCTTCACGCTGCGGACCCTCACCTACACTCGCGCCAATGTGCGCGAACTGCGCGAGCATCTCGTGCTCCACAAATGGCTCGGGATCGCGCACACCCAGCGACTCCAGTGCGCGCAACGCTACCGTGCGCAACAACGCACGCGTGGTGCGTGACAACCCGGCGAGTGCTATCGGGTCAGCCGTAGGTACGGGCACTGGATGCCGCCGCCGCATCGGCGCCTCTCGCAGTGCGGAAAGCGGTGCGAGCTCGACGACGAACGAGCCCGGCGTGTGCTCCTGAATTGCCCGCACCACCCCACGACGGCGCAGCGACGCGAGTAAGGCGCCGACGGACTGCCGCACCACCGACACGCCGGCCACGCTTCGATTTCCGCGGCCAGTGATGACGAGCACCTCACCAGCCCGCTCAGCCTGTTTTCCGCGTAGCCAGCTTTCGGCGCGGGCAGTCGCCTGCGCGGCCGTGGGCAGCATCGAGCGCAGATTGAGCGTGCGCCCGGGCCCGAAGCGCGCTTCGTCCAGCGCCGACTGCACCGCGCGCATCCCCGCGCGCGGCGGCGAGCGGCGACTCACATCGCCTCTGTTAGAACGAGATCCCGACGCTGATGGGGAGCATCTGCCGACTCTGGCCGGTCAGAAAGATATCGTGCCACCTCGCCTCCACGAACGTCGAAAATCCGGTGAGCTGCACGCGAAGGCCGGCGCCTGCGTTGATGCCGAAACGTGTTTGGGAGTTCGACCCGATCGTTGTAAATCTCGTGTCGTCAAATTTGACGTTGTACGCGCCCACGCCGCCAATCAGATACGGCTTGACGATCGGCACCGTGGCCAGCGTATATGTCACATCAAAGGTTCCGGCAATGATGCGCGCCTTCGCACTGTTGCCATCGCCAAAGCTCTTGGTCCCCATCTGGTACCATGTGGCTTCGATCCGGGCGCCCAACGGAACGAGTGGCACACCGAGGTTGATCAGCGCGCCAGCATGCCACCCCGTGGTCGACTGCTGTGACAGATTTCCAAGCGGCACCGTCATTCCGCCCACAAGACCGAACTGCCACGGCCGCGAAACCAGCTCCTGTGCTCCGGCCGACACACCCGAGCCAGCGAGCATCACCCCCCCGATCGCCATGCTCATCCACGTTCGTCTCATTCCACTCCCCCTTGAGTCACCATTGAGTCCTCTCGGCGACGCCCCACCATCCGGCCGCCACGATGCCACGATCCTGCGCACGCACCTCGAATCGTGCGCTGCGGAAGGCGACATGACAAGCTGAGAGAAATGTTCACCGATGACCCCCCCCCCAACCACCATCACTCTTACCTGAAGCCGATCGTTCATCGAACCGCCTCTTCCAGCAGGCTCAGCCCCTCGGCCAGATCGTCGCGCTGCGCAATGAGCGGCGGCAGCAGACGGATGGTGAACTCTCCCGCCGAGCACACCAGCAAGCCCGCGTCGAGCGCTTTGCGAACCACTTCGCTCGCCGCTTGCATCACGTCGATCCCCCAGATGTATCCGATCCCGCGGACCGCGCGAATGCGCCTCGACCGCGCCGCCAGCGTCGCAAGCTCTTCGCCTAACCATGCACCCGTGCCGCGCACCTGCTCCAGCAGCGCCGGATCGGCGAGCCGCTTGATCACGTGCAGCGCCACCTCCGATACGAACGGGCCGCCGCCGAACGTCGTCCCATGATCGCCGGGCCGGACCGTCGCCGCGATCTCCTCCGACATGAGCACCGCGCCCATCGGCAGGCCGCCCGCCAGCGCCTTCGCGAGCGTGACCAGATCGGGCACGACCCCCGCGCGCTCGTATGCGAACATCCAGCCCGTCCGCCCCAGCCCGCACTGGATCTCGTCGAAGATCAACGCCACCCGCCGCGCCCGCGTGAGCGCGCGCACCTCGCGCAGGAATCCCACGTCAAGCACGCGCACCCCGCCCTCGCCCTGCACCGGCTCGAGGATCAGCGCCGCCACACTCTCGCCGTCCAACACGTGCTCGAGGGTGCGTAGATCGCGCTCCACCACGCTCACGCCCCCCGCCAGCGGACGGAATGGCGCCCGGTAGTTAGGCCGGTCGGTGGCCGCCAGCGTGGCGAAGAGCCGTCCGTGGAATCCCCCCCGCACAGCCAGAATCTCGTGCTTCGCGGGCCCGCCTAACTCGCGGGCCCACCGGCGCGCGAACTTGAACGCGCCTTCATTGGCCTCGGCGCCCGAATTGCAGAAGAAGGCGCGGTCCAACGTGGACAGCCGCGTGAGCGCGTCGGCCAGACGCCGCGCCGGCTCGGTGTGATAGAGATTCGACGTGTGCACCAGCCCCGAGGCGGCTGCCTCGCCCATCGCGGCGGCGATGCCCTCGTCGCCGTGGCCGAACGCGTTCACGCCTATGCCGCTCGTGAAATCCAGGTACACGCGCCCCTCGCGGTCGAACACGCGCAGTCCAGCACCGCGAACCAGTTCGATCGACGGACGACGATAGAGCCCGAGCAGCGAATCGGGAGTGGACCGGACGGCCGGGATAGCGTCCGGCACCAGCGCTTGAAGTGGGAGAGCGGTCACACCAGGCTCCGTGATGGCGCGAGCACCGTGCCCCGCACCGAGTCGAGAAGAGCGTCCAGATCGCCGATGCGCACGCGCGGGACGCCACGCTCGAGCGCCGCGATGCCAGCCTGCACTTTGGCGGACATTCCGCCAGTCGCCGTCCCCGCCGCAATCGCTGCCGTTGCCTCATCCACGTCCAGCAACGGCGCGACATCGCCATCCACGAGCACACCGGGTACATCGGCCACGAATATCAACTCCTCGGCGCCGAGCGCGACGGCTAACGCCGCCGCCGCATCGTCGCCGTTCACGTTCAACGCGCTGCCGTCCGTCGCATCCAGATCGCGCGACAGCGGCGACAGCACCGGCAGATATGGACCCGCCAGGAGATGCCGGATCAGCCTCACGTCCACCCATGCCGGCTCGCCCACCCGCCCCATCCCCGCATCCACTCCCGCACGCGCGCCGAACAGTCCGGCATCCTCGCCCGACAACCCCAGCGCCGGCACCCCGGCAGCCGTGAGGCGCGCCACCAACCGCTTGTTCGCCGCGCCGGAGAGTGCCATCCGAATTGTCTCGATGTCGCCCCCATCGGTCACGCGCCGACCCGATATGAACGCGGGCTGGACGCCTAACGCACGCTGCAGCGCCGAAATCTCGTCGCCGCCCCCGTGCACCACGCACAGGGCGCCCGGTGCGGCGTGCCAGAGCGCCGCCACCGCGGCCACTAACCGCGCGTCGTCCTGCGCACGCCCGCCGATCTTCACCACTCGCATCACGCCGGCAACCCCATCGTTTCGTCCAAGCCCATCAACAGGTTGCCGTTCTGCATCGCCTGCCCCGCCGCCCCCTTCATGAGATTGTCGATCGCCGCGATCACGATCAGCGTCGGCCCCCGCACACCGGCCGCCACGTGCGCCGTGATGCGCGCCACGTTCCGGTGCACCACGTCGCGAAGCGCCGGCACATCACTCGTCACCTCGATAAACGGCTCGCCGGCATAGTGTGCCCGCCAGATACCTATTGGATCGCTCACCGGTTCGGCCAGCGGTACGGTGATCGTCGCCAGAATCCCGCGCGACACCGGTAGCAGATGCGGAGTGAACACCAGATCGGCGTCGCTCCCCAACGCGCGCACCATGGCCGACATCTCGGCCAGGTGCCGGTGCACGTTGCCCACCGCATACGGCCGATAGTCCTCACTCACCTCGGCGAACAACAGGTCGCGCCGCGGCGTGAATCCGGCGCCCGTCACGCCGCTCGCCGCGGCAATGCTCACACACCCGCCGCCCGCAATCAGCCCCCGCGTCAACAGCGGCAGCAGCGCCAACAGCACCGCCGTCGGGTAGCACCCGGGATTCGCAACCACGTCCGCCGCGCGCACATCCTCGCGTGCCAATTCCGTTAGGCCGTAAGGCACCTGGCACGCCGCGCCGTTCCCCGGACGCAAGTCGGCGGACAGGTCCACGACTTTCGCGCCCGCCCCGCGCGCCGCATCCACCCAAGGCCTCGATGCCCCGTGCGGCAACGCGCTGAACACCAACGTGGCACGTTCGAGCGGCGCGTCGTCGCTGGCCAGGAATGTCACCTCCCGCCCACCAATCCTCGCCGTCTCCCCGCGCCGTTCGTTCGCGCACGCGAACGCCAGCTCGGCCCGCGGATGACGCGCCACCAACGCGCACAACTCACGACCGGCATAGCCGCTCGCGCCCAGGACCCCGATCGAAACTTTATGCACGATCCATGCATAAACACGCACGACGCCCGTGTCAATGCCGCAGACCGGCGCCGGCACCCACATCCCAAAGCCCGCCCGCCAAGCTCCTCCGCTCTGGCAGGCCGGGCACTGGGTGCTGTATCCTCCCCGGAACGAGCACGAAGAGGAAGCCCATGGCGAACAAGCGGGAACGACAGGCGACGATCCGCGAAATCGTCGAGTCGCAACCGGTCGAGAGCCAGGAAGAGCTGCGAAGACTCCTCCTCCACCGCGGCTGGGACGTCACGCAGTCGACGCTCTCCCGCGACTTGCGCGAGCTGCGCATTGGCCGCGTGCCCTTGCCCCACGGCGGCGCACGCTACGCCGTCACCGCCTCCACGAGCGACGATGGCTCGCCCTCACTGGAAGCGCTCCTGCCTCACTTCTTCACGCAGATCGATGGCGTCGGCGAACTGATCGTCCTGCACACGCTCCCCAGCGGCGCCCAACCCATCGGCGAAGCCCTCGACGCCGAAGAATGGCCCGAAGTCATCGGCACCATCGCCGGCGACGACACCATTCTCATCGTCTGCCGCTCCAGCAACGCCCGCGAAAAGCTCGTGCGCCGCCTCAAATCTCTCGCCGACCGCTGACCCGCCCTTCACTTCTCCCTTCCCCTGCTCCCCTCCTTGACTCGACGATGTTCGAGGACTAAATATGCACTCGCCTAGCATATTTATCCTGACCGCACGCTGACCGGACGCCGGAGCTTCCATGATTCGCACCATCGCCCTCGCCTACTCGGGCGGCCTCGATACCTCGATCATCGTCCCGTGGCTCCGCGAACGGTACAGCGCACGCATCGTCTGCGTCGCCGCCCACATCGGACAGGGCGAGGAGCTCTCCGGCATCCGCGAGAAAGCGCTCGCCTCCGGCGCCGCGGAATGCCACGTGGAAGACCTCCGCGAAGAGTTCGTCACCGAATACATCTGGCCCACGCTCCGCTCGGGCGCAGTCTATGGACGCAAATACCTGCTCGGTACGTCCATGGCCCGACCGCTCATTGCCAAGCGCCAGGTCGAGGTCGCGCGCGCCGTCAACGCGGACGCGCTCGCGCACGGCTGCACCGGGAAGGGAAACGATCAGGTGCGCTTCGAGCTCACCTACGCCGCGTTCGCCCCTGACCTTCCTGTCATCGCCCCGTGGCGCGAATGGGACATCCGCAGCCGCGAAGACGCCATCGCCTACGCCGCAGAGCATCACGTTCCAGTCGCCGCCACACGCGAAAAGATCTACTCGCGCGACCGCAACCTTTGGCACATCTCGCACGAAGGCGGAATCCTCGAGAATCCTGCCTCCATTCCGCCAGATGATCTCTTTCTCCTCACCACCAGTCCGGTCGCGGCGCCAGACTCGCCCGAGGACGTCGCCATTGGCTTCGTCGCCGGTACGCCGGTTGCCGTCAACGGAAAAACGCTGCCCCCGGTCGCGCTCATCGAAACGCTCAACACCATCGGCGGCCGCCACGGCATTGGTCGGATCGATCTGGTGGAAGACCGCCTGGTCGGCATGAAGTCCCGCGGCGTGTACGAGACGCCCGGCGGCACACTGCTCCACACCGCCCATTCCGAGCTCGAGCAGCTCGTGCTCGATCGCCGCACTCTCGCCGCCAAAGATTTTATCTCCCCACGCTACGCCGATCTCGTGTACGAGGGACGCTGGTGGACCACGGAGCGCGAGGCGTACGATGCGTTCGTCGACGCCACCCAACAGCGCGTCACCGGTACCATCACGATGCGCCTCTATAAGGGCACGATCACCGTCGCCGGACGGGTCAGCGAGCAGGCGCTCTATGACGAACGCTTCGTCACCTTCGGCGAAGATGACGTCTACCAGCAAAGCGACGCGGCGGGCTTCATCCGCCTCTATGGTCTCTCGCAGCGCGTGCGCGCGCTCAAGGATCAGCAGCTTGCTTCGGCGGATGCCGCCGCCGCCGAGGAAGCGCCGCAGGCGCTCGCCATCGCGTGACCTCACTCAAGCTCGTGGGCGCTGACGCGACGGCACACAAACTCTGGGGCGGCCGGTTCAGCGGCGACTCGGCAGCCGCGCTCGATGCCCTCAACCGCTCCATCGGCGTCGATTTCCGCCTCTGGCCGTTCGATATCCGCCTCTCGAAAGCTTGGGCCGTCGCCCTCTGGAGCGCCGGCGTCCTAACGGTGGACGAAAGTCAGCGCTTGGAGCGCGGACTGGATGGAGTCGCCGCACGTTTCCGCGCCGGTACGACGCCACTGCCATCCGATGAAGACGTGCACACGATGATCGATCGCCTCCTGCACGATGAAATCGGCGACCTCGCATCCAAGCTGCACACGGGCCGCAGCCGCAACGATCAGGTGGCCACCGCCACGCGCCTCTGGACCATGGACGCCTGCGCCGCCCTCGATGCGTCGGTGCGCCAGCTGCAGCGCGTGCTCCTCGATCACGCGATCGCGCTCGAGGCCGAGGGCGCGCTCATGCCGGCGTACACCCATATGCAGCGTGCCCAACCGGTGGCCGCGGCGCATTGGATGCTCGCCCACTTCTGGCCGCTCGAGCGGGACCGGCTGCGCCTGTCCCATACCGCGCGTTCCACGGCGACGCTGCCACTCGGCTCCGGCGCGATCGCCGGATGCGCGTATCCGATCTCACGCGTGCTGCTCCAGGGCAGCCTTGGGTTCTCACGTCTGAGCCCCAACAGCATCGATGCCGTGAGTGATCGCGATTTCGTGGCCGAGTTGCTGTTCACCGTCGCGATGATGGCCGGCCACCTGTCGCGACTCGCCGAAGATCTCATTCTCTACGGCACCACCGAATTCGGCTTCGTGCAGTTCGGCGACGCGTACACCACCGGCTCGAGCATGATGCCGCAGAAGCGCAACCCCGACGCGCTGGAACTGGCGCGCGGCTCCGGTGCGCGCATGCTCGGCGATCTCACTGCGCTGCTCGCCACGCTCAAAGGGCTGCCCAGCGGCTACAACAAGGACCTGCAAGACGACAAGCGCGCGCTGTTCGACGCGGTAGACACCGCGCAACTGGTGCTCCCCGCGGTGGCCGGCGCCCTGGCCGAGTGTACCTTCCGCACCGACCGGATGCGCGATGCGCTGTCCAGCTCGATGATGGCTACCGATCTCGCCGACTATCTCGTACTCCGCGGCGCCACGTTCCGTGAAGCGCACGCCAGCGTCGGGCAATTGATTCGCGAGAGCGAGGAGTCGGGCATCTCGCTCCATGCGCTCCCTTTCAAGTCGTTCACCGCCGCGCACACGCGCTTCGGGCCCGACGTGTTCGAGGCGCTCTCACCCGCGGCGTCCGTCGAGCGTCGCGACATCCACGGCGCCACCGGACCAACCGCCGTCAAGGAACAGATCGCCGCCGCACGCTCGGCGTTGAGTTAGGCGCAGTAGAAGCCTACCCACGGGTCGGCCCGGGTCGCATTGCCCAACGACAAGACGGGGGCACCGATTTCACCGGTGCCCCCGCCTGCGTCCGCTCGTGTCCCTTATTCCCGCTTGGTCACGTTCTCGGCGGCCGGCCCTTTCTGCCCTTCGACGATGTCGAACTCCACCGGATCCCCTTCGGCGAGCGTCTTGAAGCCGCTCCCCTGGATCGCACTGTAATGCACGAAGCAGTCCTTTTCGCCGTTGTCAGGAGTGATGAAACCGTATCCTTTGGCATCGTTGAACCACTTCACCTTGCCTGTGACGCGCATGTCCAACTCCGGAATGGTTGCTCGCTGTCGAGGGATCGGACGGGCCGCACCCTGACATCACGTGACGGACGCACGGACCCTTGTGCCGCGTCGCCACACGTTACGCACCACCTCAATGTACAAAAGGCCCAAGCGATCCATCCGCCCGGGTCCGCACGCACATTCGGGTGGCACGGGCAAGAATATAGGCCGACCCCCCCAGCTGAGCAATAGCGTCCCCCCCCCCCCCCGCTCCCCCCCGCCGTCCTCGCCCTACGAATGCCTT
>JANWIF010000144.1 GCA_025450035.1 Gemmatimonadaceae bacterium | reverse complement strand
GTTGCCATGATCGTCGTACCCGGCCGTGGTGACCAATCCGCTCGGCGCCACCAGCCGCGTCACGAGCGCCGGCCAGCGCACATCGCCTCGCGTGAGGGTGGCGAGCGGACCTTACGTCGCTACGGGTACGAGGTGGCGCGCGGATCCGGCAGCCACATGCGGCTCACGACGCAGCAGGGCGGCGAGCATCACCTCACGATCCCCGATCACGCGGCCTCCGCATCGGCACGCTGGCGGGCATCCTCGCCGACGTGGCCGACCACCTCAAGATCGAGCGCAGCGCGCTAACGGCCCAACTCTTCGAGCGCTGATCGCGCGATTCGCACTCCTTGTACCGGGCAACTCGCGCGCGTGCCGGGAGAAGTCCTTATGCTTTGAGGGCGCACGGCGCGCGCATCGTGTCGAACGACCCCACCTACCGCGCAGCCGCAACTCTCGACCGACATCGGCGTGGCCGACGAATTCTAGATCGCTCCCCTCGATGGTTTCGATGATGGCCTCGAACAGGGGCCGTCCGCACGGCGCATTGGACCTGCGTGCACGCCTGCGAGTCGATGGCAGCGAGCTCGTCTGGTGATTCCGGGTATCGTGACGGGGCATTGTGCGCTATGATTGGCCCCCCGCTCTGCTTCCCCCGTAGCTCGCAGATCCCGCAGATCGACCGTCGACGGTAGACTCTCGCCCCATGTGGTTCGAACCGCCAACAGGCTCGCGTTAGTGAGCGCCGCCTCATCATTCAGGGAGAACTCCTCCGGTCGCACGGCTCGCGTCATCGCGCTGGTCGAGGAGGCCATGGCATATGAACGCATCGCCGCCGGCCTGCGTGGACATGCGGTGCTCGAGCGGGCTCAGAACTGGACGATTCTCGGTCGCCTCCTCGCGAACGAACCGCCTTCGATCGTTGTGTTAGGCATCGGCGTCGATGCGCTCTTTCGTACGGAGCGCGCGCTGCGTGAACTCCGTCATTCTGGAGCTGTAGCCCATCTGGTGCTTCTCTGTCCACCTGATCCGGCGGCCGTGGACACACTCTACCGATTGCCCGGGTCGCCCGCAGACGCCTTCATAATGCCTGGCGTTCACGATCTTGCAACGATCCGTCAGCGCATTCTGGCCCGACCTGTTCGGAGCGTCGCCGTGGTTCGCCTGCGTCGCTTGTTTGCCGATCGCCTCGTCGCGCCCCTCGCAACCATGCTCGATTGGTGCTTGTCGCAAGTGGACGAGGCGAATTGTGGGAATTTCTCCGTGGCGGGTATGGCAGCCGATGCGGGTTGGTCCCGGACTACCGTCGATCGGCACTTTGACGACTCGTGCCATTCCACGCCGAGCGATTTCATCGCGTGGGTTCGCGTGCTGCTTGCAGTGCAACTCATGGTGATTCGACCTCAAGCGCTTGCTGTAGTAGCCGACCAGGTCGGCCTTTCTTCCGCGAGCGCACTCGGTCGCTTGGTTAAGAAGCAGACGGGTCTAACCGTGGGCGGAATTCTGGAGCGCGACGCCGTGGCGTTCGTGGAGCGCAAGTTCATCGATGTCTTCGGTACAAAGAGCGAGGTGAGGTCCATCCTATCCTCCAACATCGAATGGCCGTTGGCAGTAACGACCCAGGTCCAAGGCAGCGACGACGTGGCTTCGACGCCGTAAGGTAGAACGGTCAGGAGTGCGAAGCACGACGGCGTGTTGCATCGGGTACATCGCGCGTTGCATTCGGTGATTGCGTTATGTCGAGAGTCATCGTAGCCTGGCGCTCCTGCTAACGGACTCGCCGTGCCGTACCGCCGCTCGGACGGTGGATGGCGGGCCCCGAGTGATCCTGCCTGATGTCGATGTCCGAATTCGGGACTGCCGTCACGCTCGCTGCCGGCGTGTCGCGGGAGTACCTACTGCACCACCGGGTCTGCCCGCGCGCGGTGACGGTTGGCGGCGCGTTAGTCGTGGCCACCGCGCCTGATGCCCTGATCCCGGAGGCGCTCGACGATCTGGCGCTCGCATATCGCCGAGAAATCGTCGTCGAGGAAACGCCGCGCCACGAAGTCGAGCGACTCATTGCGCTCTTGACCGCTGGAGCGGAAGCGACGCTGACGCTCGCGCCGGTTGACGAGGATGCCGATGCGTTGGTAGCCGACGTGCGTGACGTGGCCAACTCGGCGCCGGTCGCCGCATACGTCAATTTTCTGGTGGGGGAAGCGGTGCGGGCCGGAGCGAGTGACATCCATCTCGAGGCCAGCCGCGCGGGCCTGCTCGTCCGATTCCGGTTAGACGGGGTGCTGAGCGCGGCGCCAGATGCGCCGGCCGGACTCGAGGCGGCGATTCTGTCACGGCTCAAGTTGATGGCGGAGTTGGACATCGCCGAGCGGCGACGGTCGCAGGACGGACGCATTCGCGTGCGGCTGGCCGACCGTGAACTGGACGTGCGCGTGTCGACCGTGCCCACCCTGCACGGCGAGAGTGTCGTGCTCCGTATACTTGACCGTGGTGGCCGCCCTGTGGGACTCGAGGCGCTCGGAATGCCGCCGGCTATCCTCGCCCACATGGCGGCCCTCGCGCGGAAGCCTCATGGCATGGTGTTAGTCACCGGTCCCACGGGCTCTGGCAAGACGACGACGCTCTATGCCGCCCTTGGGCTCCGCGATGCCGGCGCCGAGAAGATCATCACAGTCGAGGATCCGATCGAATATCAACTTCCCGGCATCACCCAGGTGCCGGTGCACACGCAGGCCGGCGTGACGTTCGCGACAGCGCTGCGCTCGATCCTGCGGCAAGATCCCGACGTGCTCATGGTGGGCGAGATGCGGGACGGCGAGACGGCGACGCTAGCGGTGCAGGCCGCGATGACGGGGCATCTCGTGTTCTCGACCCTCCATACGAATGACGCGTTGGGTGCGATCCCACGACTCATCGATCTCGGGGTGCCGGCCTATCTGGTAGCGGCGACGGTGGATGCCGTGATGGCGCAGCGGCTGGTGCGGCGGGTGTGTCCGCACTGTACGGAGCCCATCGATCCAGCGACGCACGCGCAGGCACGGCTCATTCCGCTCGACATCCCGATGCTCGTACACGGTGCCGGGTGCGCGGCGTGCCGGGGCACGGGGTATCAGGGGCGGCTCGGGATCTTCGAGATGGTCGTGCTGAGCGACGCGATGCAGGATGCCGTGAGCCGGAATGTCTCGCGTGCGGAGCTGCGAGCCTTGGCCGGCGCGACCGGATGGCACGCATTGGCCGACGACGGGTGGGCGAAAGTGGCCCAGGGCGTGACCACGGCGGACGAGGTGCTGCGTGTCGCCATCGCCTAACGCAATGCGGCGGCTCGCGCGCGGCTTTACGCTGCTCGAGCTCCTGGTGGTGCTGGCCATCATCGCGACGCTCGTGGCGGTGGTCGCGCCATCGATTTTCCGCAACGTGGGCGATGCGAAAACGGATGCCGCCAAGAGCCAGATCGAGATCTTCGCCCTCGCGCTCGATGCGTATCGTCTGGACAACGACACGTACCCGACAACCGCGGACGGGCTCGCCGCGTTGCGCGTCAAACCGGCGACGGGCGACATCCCCCGCAATTGGCGCGGGCCCTATCTCCGAAAGGATGTGCCGCTCGATCCGTGGGGTCGCCCGTACATCTATGTCGCGCCGGGGGTGGAGAACCCCACTTCGTACGATCTCTACACATTCGGCCGCGACGGAAAAGTGGGCGGGAGCGACGAAGATGCGGACATCACCTCGTGGGGCGGAGCCGTGCAACAATGAGCGTGACGAATCGCTTTGCCTACCGGGCCGCGCGAGCCGATGGCGCACTCGAGCGTGGGGTCCTCTCCGCCGAGAGTCGCGAGTCGGCCGCGCGCACCCTCGAGGCGCAAGGCCTCTGGACGCTCGAGTTGACCGCAACCCGCGCCAGCTCCGGTGGCGCGACCCGGCTGCCGGTGGCGGAGCTTGCGCTCGGGCTTCGGGTGCTTGCGACGCTGCTGGAGAGTGGACTTCCGGTGAGCAAGGCGCTGGCGGCGATGCCTGAACTCGCGCCCGCATCGTGGGATCCAGTGCTCCCAGTTCTCGCCCGCGCGGTCCGCGAAGGGAGCCCGTTAGGCACGGCGCTCGAACGCAGCGGACTCGCCGTTCCGCCTGTGGTGGTGGGCCTCGTCCGTGCCGGTGAAGCGGGCAGCGGGCTCGCGCGCGCGGTCCGGCGGGCCGCGGAGCTTATGGAGGAGACAGCGGCCACACGAGCGGCGGTGCGCGCCGCACTCGTCTACCCCCTCATCCTGGCGGTTGCGGGCACCGTCTCCGTCGGGATTCTGGTTGGCGTGGTGCTCCCGCGATTCGGTGCGATCTTGGCCGATCTCGGTCAGGCGCTTCCGGCTTCGACGCGTCTGGTACTGCAGGTGTCGACGCTCGTGCGCGCCGGAACACTGCCAGCGGGGTTCGCGACACTCATTATCTACGCAACCTGGCGGGCTTGGGTCCTAACCGACGCCGGCGCCGTTCGCTGGCATGAGTTGCTGCTCGAGGTTCCTGTGGTCGGAGCGGTGCGGCGATCGGCGGCGACCGCGAGGGTGTGTGCCGCGCTCGCGGCACTCTTGGAGAGCGGCGTTCCGCTGTCAACCGCATTCGGGCATGCCGCGCGCGCGAGCGGCGATGCGGCGATCGCAGCGCGCGTCCTGGCGGCCCGCGAGTCGGTGGTGGCGGGCGCGCGACCTTCGGCCGCGTTCCTCGCCACGAATGCCTTGACGCCCGTGACTGCGCGCCTGGTGCGGGCCGGTGAGGAGACCGGCGCCTTGGCGACGATGCTCGCCCACGCGGCGCGACTCGAGGCGGAGCGCGCGACTCGACGCGTGCAGGCGGCGGTGCGCCTCTTGGAGCCCGCGCTCATTCTCGTGTTTGGAAGTCTCGTGGCGCTCGTCGCGGCGGCGCTCCTTCAGGCTATCTACAGTGTGAGGCCCATGTGATATCGCGACCTGGGGCCCGCGGCGTCACGCTGGTCGAGCTGCTCGTCGTTCTTGTGCTGTTAGGCATTATGGCGGGCGTCGTCGGCCTCACGCTCCAAACCGCGCAACCCGTGGTGGCGATCGATCCTATCTATGCGCGGGTTGCGGCGGCGCGCGACTCGGCCATCCGGTCGGGGCATTCAGTGACCGTACATCTCACTACGATCGACGCGACCGATGCCACGGCGTATCCCGATGGCCGCGTGATCGCCACGCGCACCCTGGACATCGACCCGTTAGGCGGAGGCGTCGATGTCGCGCACTGACCGGCGCCGGCGTCACGGCATGGTGCTGCTCGAGGTGATCGTCGCGCTAACTATCCTCGCGGTCGGCGCAATCGCCATGGTGACGCTGGGCAGTGCGTCGCTCCACGCGGTGGCACGCGCGGACGCGGCCGATCGCGATATGCGGCGGGCCAACGCGCTGTTCGAAGCCGTGGCGTTGTGGCCCCGGACCGATCTCGACCGGCATCTCGGTGATCGCCCCGAGGGTCCGTGGCTTCTGCGGGTCGACCGTCCGCTCCCGACGCTCTACGTCGTCACGCTCGCGGATACCGCAAGCGGGCATCTCGTGCTCGAGACGTCGCTCTATCGCGCAGAGGTCACAGATGCCGCGCCGTGACGGGTTCACACTCATCGAGATGTTGGTCGCCCTCGTCGTGGGGAGTATCGTCCTGCTCGGCGCCGAGCACGTACTCGCCGCCCTCACCGACGAGGCGCAGGTGATCGCGGCGCGTGCGCTCCACGCCGACCGCGAGGCCAATGGCGAGGGCGTGTTGCGGGCCCTCGTGGGTCGACTGGAGATTGGCACCGCGGGGTCGATTCCGTTCTCGGGTGATTCCGGAGCCGTTCGATTCTCGAGCTGGTGTGAAGTGCCGGCGAGCTGGCTGGAACGGTGTGCCGTGACGCTCGCGTTCGACTCCATCGATCGCCAACCGGTGCTCGTGGCCCGCCTCGACCATGCGGCGCCGATCGTGCTCGTGCGCGGCTTCTCCAGAGGCGCGTTCCGGTACCTGGAAAGCGCCGCGGCCGGTGGCCAGTGGTTCGAACAGTGGGGCACCGGGATCACTGCCCCGTTAGGCATTGGCGCTCTACTCGATCGTGGCGCGCGCACCGATACGCTGCTCCTCCGCGTTGGCCCTCGCGGATGATCGCGCCGCGTCGTCGTGCCGGGTTCGTGCTGCTCGCCGTGTTGTGGGTCATGGTGGGCGTGAGCGCGATGGGACTCGGCCTCGCGCTTGTGGCGCGCCGCGCTGCAGGCGCGGCCCGCAATCGACGGAACGCCACCATCGCGATGTGGGACGCCGAGGATTGCGAGGAACGGACCGAAGTCGTTGTTGCGGCAGTCCTCGCCGATCAGGCGGCGGACCTCGGACCGGCAACGCGGCGTGACGAACCGACATGGGCGACACTCGATCGCGCCGTGGCAAGCGCGCAGATCGTCGATGACGCGCGGTGCTCGGTGACCCTCGTGCCGGGTGGAACGACTATCGACGTGAATACGGCGGATGCGGAGCAGCTGACGCGCCTTGTTCTGGCCGTCGGCGTCGCACCGGGCCGCGCGGACTCCCTCGTCGACGCCCTGCTCGATTGGCGCGATGCCGACGACGTCCCACGCCCTCACGGCGCTGAGGACGCGTGGTACGCAGGGCAAGGGCGGCCGCCGCCTCGGAACGGGCCGTTCGCTGACTCGCGGGAACTCACGCGCGTGCGTGGCTTTGAACACAGCGCCGGCCTCGATTCGCTTCTCGGGGTCGACCCCGACCGAATTGTGCTGGACGGCGCGCCGTTGCCTGTCATCGCGGCGCTCCCGGGATTCACCGACGAAGCGGTCGCGCGGGTTGCCGATCATCGCGGGCGCGGCGCGCCGATCCGTGATTTGCTCACCTTCAGCGCGGAATTGTCGTCCGATGCACGAGCGGCGCTTCTCGCACGTTACCCTGATCTCGCCCGACTCACGACCGTGGAGCCCGACGCGTGGCTCGTGACCGCACGCGGCGTGACGGGGTTCCCGCAGGTGACGGCCGTGCTTGAGGTCCGCCTGGTCCGGGCGGGCGCACGCGCGGCCATCGTCAGGCGGCGCACATGGCTCGAATGATCAAGATCCGCCAGCGCCTCGGGTTAGGCATCGGGCAGGAACGCGTGAGCGCGGTGCTCTTCGTGGGCGAGACCGTCCGGTGGGTCGCGGCGCGCCGTCGAGGGGAGGGCGTCGCGCTGTCCGATTCCCTGCGCGCACTACTCGCCGAGTGCCCGCGGTCGCAATTCATGCCAATGCGGGTGATCGCGGCGGTAGGGCCGAGTACGACTCAGCTCAAGCGCGTGACAGATCTCCCGCTGCTGTCTGCACCTCGTGCGCTGGCCGCCGTGGTGCGCGAGCACGCCGGACGGTTCTTTCTCAAGAACGGCGTGCCACTCGTGTTCACGGCCGCGTGGGTCGAATCGCCAGGCTGCATCTGGATCGCCGGGTTCGAGGAACCTGACGTGACAGCAATCATTGCCGCATGTCGGGATGCACGGCTACCGGTGAGTGCCATCGTGCCCACGGCGGTTGCGCTCCGGTGCGTCGTTGACGAATCGCAGATCACCTGGGCCGATGGCGACGTCAGCGTGAAAATCACCTACGCCGAACGGCGACTGGTGCAGGTACGCCGAATTCCGAGCGCAGGGCCGGCGCCTGGCCTTCCGTTATTTGTGGAGTCGGTTGCGTCGCTGGGTGCGCAGGCAGCCCATGTGATGGATGCTGCCGGCGCCGCGCGCACACCGAGTACGGAAGCGTTGGCGTTGCACACGCGCCATCTGGATCATCGAGAGACGCCGACTCGGCGCCGAAGTACCCTCGTGGCCGTCTCCTGTACGGTGGCCATCTCTCTTGCCGTACTCTCACCCGGCATTGCTGCTTCACTCGTTCTGCGTCGCGCGGAAGCACGCGCAACTGTCATCGGGCCGCGTGCCGCGGCGGCGGAGAAGGACGCGCGCATGCTCGACAGCACGTCCGCTGTGCTCGATGCGCTTGCCGCGTTTGCCAACTCACGGCGCTCGATGACCCTGCTCCTGGCCGAGGTGACGCGTGCGCTACCGGATAGCAGCACACTCCTGGCGCTACAAATCGACAGCAGCGGCACGGGCAACATTGTCGCGGTCGCATCGCATGCAGCGGCCATCGTTGACGCCGTCGAGCGGGTACCCTCCTTCACATCGCCGGAGATCGTCGGACCGGTCACGCACGAGTCGCTCGGGGGCCACACTGTGGAGCGCGTGACCGTACGCTTTCGCGTGCTCGCACCGGAGGAACCATGAGGAGCATCCAGCTGAGGCTAACACCGCGCGATCGACGTGCGCTGATCGCAGGAGCGACGGCGATCGGCCTCTTACTTGTCGTTGGGCGAGCCGGTCCGGCATATCGGCGTTGGGAGGCCGCCGCACAGGCGCGCGCTGACCAGGCAACCCAACGCCTCGCGCGCGAGGAAGCTGTTCTTCGCGCGCGGCGGCCGTTGCACGACTCACTTACCGCTCGCCGGCAGCGTCTCAACCTACTCGCTCCCGCGTGGTTGGATGGGGACAGTCCTGCCGCCGGCGGTGCGGCGCTCGCGGCGCTCGTGTCGAGTGCGGCCACGCACGCGGAGATAACGATGGGCGCCCTCGACATCCGCGCGGATACAATGGCACGCGGGCCGATCCTTCCGGTGCGCGTCCACGCGCGTGCGACAGGCGACATCCATGGCCTCGCAGCCCTGCTCGCGACGCTCGAGCGCGGCCCCACGCGGCTGGTCGTGCGTGCGCTCACCGTGCAGAGCGCTGACCCTGCAGCTGCGCCGGATCGACCGGAGGTTCTGCACGCGGAGTTCGTGGTCGAAGGCGTATGGCGGCGTCCAGGCCAAGGATTACAGCCATGAACCCGCGACTGGTGGAGTCTTCGCTGTGGGGCGTCGCCATGCTGGCGATGGCCACGGCAATCCTGGAAGCGAAGCACGCCATGCGGCGCTCAGAGGCACCTGCGCCGGCGATCTGGCCCGTATCATCTCCGGCGCCGGCGGTCGAACGAGACTCCCTCGCTGTGCTAACGGAGCGCGTCGCGGATGCCGACGTATTTCGCCTCGACCGGACACCCGCCACCGTTGCGTACCGACAGGCCGCTGACACGCAAGTCGCGCGTGTGAACGTGCCGCCGGCTCCTCCAAAGCCGGCGCTCGCCCTCGCCGGTATCATCGGCGGACCGCCTTGGGCGGCACTGCTCGATGGTGTGCCGGGTCATCCCGGTTCGCTGGTCGTGCATCGGGGCGACAGCCTGGCCGGCCTGACCGTGCGCGCGATATCGCCTAACGGAGCCACGGTGACCGGGATGGACACCACGTGGCGCCTGGTCGTTAAGCGGCCGTGGCCGTGAGACGAATCATCTGGGTTATCGCGCTCGTCACGGCCAACGCGAGTGGCATCGGTGCGCAGCAGCGTGATACCGTGGTCGCGCTGCGCAACGACAGCGTAACCGTGCATCTGGTGGATGCCGACGTGCGTGCCGCCGTCCAGGCGCTGGCTCCATACCTCGACCGGCCCGTCGCGTTCGGCAGTAGCGTGTCCGGCGCCCGCGTAACGCTGGAAACGCCGCATCCGGTACCGAAGAGCGCGATCCGCGGTCTGCTCGAGGGCTTACTCGCCGGCCAAAATCTCGAGCTCACGCAAGACTCGGCCATGTATCGCGTGCAGACCAAAACGGCAACACCGTCTCCGGCACTCACGAGTTCCTCGTCCGGCTCCGGCGCACGTTCCTCCGGCGCCGTACAGCTCTTCATCATCCATCTGCGCCACGCTCGGGCGGCTGATGTCGCGGCCACTGTGAATGCGCTCTTCGGGCGCGCAAGCTCGCTCGGCGACATTGGATCGCCCCATTCAACAACGCTGGACCAGCAACTGCAGAGTACGCAGATTCCGCCCGCCACGACAAGCGAAGCGTCGGCCCAACCCAGTGCGGTCCCAAGCGTCGCCGGCCGCAACGCCACCTTGAGCGGCGACGTGACGATCGTGCCGGACCCGCGGAGCAACAGCCTCCTCATTCGCGCGAGTCAGGGCGACTTCGATCTGATCAGCGCGGCGGTGCAGGAACTCGACACGCGTCCGCTGCAAGTCCTCATCGAGGTCATCATTGCCGAAGTCCAGAGCGACCATAGTCTGACGTTCGGCCTCGACGCGACAATGCCGCCTACCCGGATCAACGGCGGCAGTACGGTGGTCAATGGGTCGCAAACGGGTGCGGGCGTGACCGACTTCGTGCTCCACGCGCTGAATTTCACCGGGTTGAACATTGATGCCACGCTCACCGCCGCGGCCGAGCGTGGTGATGTGCGAATTCTCAGTCATCCGATCATCATCGCGGCCAACAATCAGTCCGCAACCATCAACGTCGGCAGTCAACGTCCGTTCGTGCAGTTGTCGCGCACCCTCGCGACCGACAACACAGCGCGCGATGAGGTAGTGCAATACAAGGATGTAGGAACCAAGCTCACCGTCGTCCCGACCATCAGCCCGGATGGGTACGTGGGCCTCGAGGTGACGCAGGAGATCGACAACGCGACGACCGAGGTTGCGTTCGACGCACCGGTGATCTCGACGCGGTCCATCCAGACGCAACTGCTGATCAAGGATGGCCAGACCGTCGCCCTCGGCGGCTTCACCGACACCGAGCGCGATGTCTCGCAGGGCGGAATTCCAATTCTATCCAGCATCCCGTTGTTAGGCGGGCTCTTTGGCCATGTGAGCCGGCAGACGACCGCGACGGAGCTCTATCTGTTCCTCACTCCGCACGTCATTCGCAGCGATGAGGATGCGTCATCGGTCACCAAGCCCATGCTCAACCGGGCAGAAAAAGCGAAACCTTGATGCTGCAGCATCGCAAAGATGCGTGGGATGCGGTCGAATGCGTCCCGTCATGCCAGCGCGCCCTGGGGACGCGGGCGATGCCGCGTCGGGTATGACGCGCGTCGACCCCACGTGTGCGCCACGGCTCTCTTGCGTGGTCACATTGGTGGCCGATCCAGTGTTGCGGGAGCGGATCCGAGTGACGTTGGATGGACATTGTCCGGTGTTCATGGCGCGCGACGGCGTCGAGTGTGTCGAGCTCATTCGCCGTGAGGCTGTCACCTGCGCAATTCTCGATGTTGGTATTCCCCTGTCGCTCAGTTTGGCCTCGCTCATTCGAGGCGTCCGCGCGCAAGCCCCGCACGCGCACATCATCGGGTACGGCTGCCCGGAGCAAAATCTGGCCGCACCGCTCATCGCAGCGGCTCGTGCCGGGATCGATGATCTCGTATTTCGGGGAGATCGCGACATGGCAGTGCTGCGCGAATCGGTACTTCATGCCGAGCAGGTCTCAGATCACGGCATGGATGACCTCCTTGCTCGCTTGAGTCTCTCTGTTCCTCGCATGCTACACGCGCTGCTTCGAGAGAGTGTGCCCCTCGTGTCCGCCGACCGGAGCGTAACGGCCCTCGCCGCCGCGCTTCATTCACACCGTAACACACTCGCAGGCCGCCTGGCACGCGCAGGCGGACCGACACCTGAGCGCTTTCGCGCGTGGTGTCTGCTGCTCCGCGTGGGACACTTGTTGGACCTTACGTCGTTTTCTGTCGAGCGCATCGCGTTCCACCTCAAATTCACTTCGAGCTCTGCCCTCAGTCACCTCGTGTCTCGCTACCTGCGCATCACACCGACTCGACTCAGGCATGCTGGTGCGGTTCAGCTCATAGTCCAGCGATTCGTAGCCGAGTGTGGGCGCCCGAAGAGATGTGGGGGCATTGAGTAGGGCGAAGAGCTAAGACCGCGGTGCCTGCAGGATGGGCGTGGTGTCAGGAGCAGGGCGCTACGTCATGGTGCGTCCAAGCGCGATCCGCCATCTCATGCCTCCGTCCATTGCGCCGTAGCACGGCGTGAGGCGCATCGGCACGGCGCGAGGCCTGGTGGCCTTGCGCCGCCCTGGATCCGCCGCGTGACGCGTCATCCTGCAGGAGGCATCCCATGGTGCGACAGATAGTACGTGCGCTCGTCCCGGCACTGCTGCTCGCCGGCCTAACGGTCGCGGCGAACGGACAGGCGCTCACCGACACGAGCGCGGCCAGCCTCGCGGGGAACCCGCTCTTCGCCGGCCTAACGCTCTCCGATAGCGAGCGAACGGCCATCGCGTCCGTGCGGGGCCGCTACGCGGGACAAGCCCGGCTGCAGTTGGACTCCCTTCGCGTTGCCATGTCGTCCGCTCAGGCTGCACAGGGCCCTGACAGCGCGGTCGTGGCGGCGCGTGCGTTGGCGCGGGCGGCAGCCTATCGCGCACACTTGGCGAACCTGCTGAGTGCCGAACGGAGCGCGATCCGCGGCCTGCTCACGAGTGCGCAGCAGCCGTCGTACGATGCCAACGTCGCTGCGGATGCGGCTCTTGCGACTGGAGCGGACCAATGAGCCGCGTCTCCCGGATCCGCGTGGCGCTCATGTGCCTGATCGTGCCCGGTCCGCTCGCCGCGCAATCGGCACCGAGCGTGTCTCCGCAGGGCAGCGGCTATAGCGAGCCGCCGAACACCACGGGACTCACGCTGCAGTTCACGGTTTACAACAACGACGACTTCTCGGAGAGGTTCATACTGACGTGTACCACGTCGGGGAATATTGGCCCGTGCACGCGGCCGTCGTCGATTTTGGTGCCGGCGTGGGGCGCCTCGAACGTCAACGTGGGGTTTTCGACGGGAGCCGTTGGCACCGGGCAGCTTTCCCTCACCGCCGGCGACCCTGGCGGGATGTCGCAGGGCTGGTACGCCATCACCGTCGCGCCGCCGCCCGCGCCTGCGGTGTCCGTGACGCCCGACGGGATGCCGGCCAACGTGGCGACCAACAGTACGGGGTTGAGCTACACCTTTACCGTCACGAACACGGGCAATGCGAACGGAACGGTCACGCTCTCGACGACGAGTTGTGTGGCGCCGGCGATCAGTTGTGGAGCGCCGAGCCCAGCTTCCGTGTTGCTCACGCCGAACCAATCGTCTCAGGTGACGGTGGGCTATGCGACGAACAGCACGCCCGCTACTGGAGGACTCGTCCGCCTCCACGGCGTCGTGGGCAGCACGCAGGACGATGGCACGCTGTCGGTGTCCACGTACGTCGAGCCGCCGCTGCAGAATCCCGCCGTGGCGGGAGCGGGCACTGAACGCGACCTCTGTCCCTCCTTTTCCGTCAGTGCGGGCGCGGCCGCCGAGTGCGGCGATCTCCGGCTCGTGGTGCCGCTCCCCGCGGTGCAGTCGCTCGACCGGACGCGCGTGCCGACGCTCATCTACAACAGTCAGTTTGCGCACCCCTATCCGGTGATCCCGGTGGCGGTGACCGTGCCCACCGGGCACCCGGTTCCCACGACCGTCAAGGCCACGCTCCTCATCAATGGTGCGGTCCGGGATTCCGGGACGTGGACCGGCAGTGACTGGGGCGCCGCCGGCGCCACGCGGCAGGTCACGATCGGCTACGACGCGCTCAGCGATTCGACCAACGTGTACGCGTACACCGTGCAGGTGGTCGGGATCACGAGCGGTGTGCAGACCACTATCGCCACGGTGACGGGGCAGCTCGTGGTTGTGAACCGCGCGCTGAGCCCCTTCGGCGCGGGGTGGTGGCTGGCGGGGCTCGATCAGCTCATCGCCCAGACCGGCGGGGCCTTCCTGTTCGTCGGCGGCGACGGCTCGACGCGCCTCTATACGCCGGTCCCGGGCCAGTCCACGCAATGGACCGCGCCGCAAGTGGATCATCGGGACCTGCTGCAGCTCATCGCGGGCGAGTACGTGCAAGCGCTTCCGCACGGGCTCACGGTGCATTTCAACTCAGCGGGCCGTCACGTGGCGACCGTGAACCGGCTGGGGCACTGGACCAGTTTTGCGTATGACGCCACGTGCAATCAGCTGAGCAGCAGCACCACGCCCGTGGGCTCGCTCACCTACACATTCGCGTACACCACGTTTGGGACGCCACCCTGCGGTAATCGGCGGCTCGCCAGCGTGACGGCGCCGCCCATCGGCGTCGTGACGCGCGTGGTCAATCTTACACCGCTGGCCAATGGGCAAGTGAGCCAGGTCCAGGACGTCGATGGCAGCCTCGTTCACTTCGGCTACGATGCGACGTGGACGACACGTATCACGTCGCGCACTAACGAACGGGGCAAGGTCGTGACGTTCAGCTACGATGCCGGCGACAAGATGCGGCAGGTGAGTCGGGCGATGGATTCGACGGCCGCCATCGTGACGAGCTACACGGACGCGGCGACGCTCGGTTTCCAAGGGAGCGCGGCGGTGGACACGGCCCTGGTCTACACGCTGGTCAACGGCCCGCGGACCGATATAACCGTCACCAAGTTCTGGCTCGACCGCTTCGGCGCGCCGCGCAAGATCGCCAACGCGTTAGGCCAGCTCGCCACCCTCACGCGAGGCGATGTGCGCTGGCCGGCGCTCGTGACGCGGCTGGTGGCGCCGAGCGGATTGGTCACCACGGCCGGGTACGACGATCATGGCAACCTGGTGGCCGATACGGTGTGGAACCCGTTCGGCGACGGCCAGAACGCGGTGTCGACCTCGGGGTGGGATCGGAAATGGGACTTCGCCACGGTGGTCACCACGGCCACGGGGCAGGTCACGACCTTCGCGTATGACGGCGCGACCGGCAATGGGGTGTGGTCGGCGTTCGGGGGCGATACGACGACGTTTGCCTACACGAGCCTCGGGTTGCTGCAGACGGTGACGACGTCGGACCACGCGCAGGACAGTTACACGTACGACGCCGCGCTGGGGAACCTGGCGTCCCACACGCCGCCGCTGGGCGGCACGGTGAGCGTGGCCCGCGATGCGATTGGCCGGGACACGCTCACGTTGACGCCGAGTTCTGTGGGCGACACCCTGCGCGTGCGGACATGGTATAACACGCTGGGGGCCGACACCCTCGTGCGGTCGTGGGGCACGGGCGACACGCTCGTGGTGCGCCAGGCGTACGACGCGGCCGGCGAGGACACGAGCGTCACGCAGCACGCGTATCCCGATCGCAACGCCCTGGGCGACGTTGTGCGCGCGTTTACCTACGACGCCGTGGGCCGGAAGCTCAAGGAGCGGTTGCACGGCACGGAGGTGCTCAGTTGGACCTGGGACGCGGCCGGCAACCTCTTGATCGGCGGCCACGACGCCGCCTTCGCCACGACCACGTACGACGCGCTCAACCGGCCGGTGCTCCGGACGGGCTTCTACGGCAACACGACCTTTGGCTACGATGCCGCCGGCAACCTGGCCACGGCGTCAGGACCCTACGGCACCACGGCCCGCACCTACTTCCCGAACGGGCTCGTCGCGACGGACACGCAGAAGATCGCGGCCACCAATCTGTCGCCACCCGACTTCTCGCAGCACGTCTACGTGCTGGGCTATCAGTATGACGTGGGGGGCCGGCGCACCACGCTCACGATGCCCAGCCAGTTAGGCGGCGGGCAGGTGCGGGATACCTACGATCCCCGCACCGGCCAACTGGCGACGCTCACCGATCCGGCCGGGATTCGCTTCCGGTATCACTACGATCGCCAAGCCCGACTCGACTCGCTCCTCCGGCGCGACGGGCTGAACGACGTGGTGCGCGAGGCCCGCACCTACGACCTGGCCTCGCGCGTCGCGACGCGGCGCGTCTGGACGCCCACGGCCACGCTCCTCGCCGACACGATCCTCTATGACGTGCACGGCCGCGCCACCAGCGTGGGGACCGAGCACGGGCGCGACACCACGGCGTACCACGCGTTAGGCTGGGTGACGCAGAGCACGCTCACCGCGCAGACCTCGAGCTTCACGCTCGACGCGATGCAAAACCGGGCGAGTGCCCGGATCGGGCAGCCCCACGGCCCCGCGCTCTCCGCCCTGTGGTACGAGGCCGGCACCGCGCGCCTCGTGGGCGAAAGCACGCCACCCCCCGTCGGGGCCGATAGCACGTTCGACGACTACGACACCTTCGGCAACCTGAATGGGGCGCTGCACCAGCAATACCTCGCCAGTTGGACCGATCCGAACAACGTGCCGTTCCAGTGGGTCCGGTTCCGTGACCAGATCACGAACGGGTATGACGAGGCGAACCGGATGGTCTCCCACCAGTTGGTCTACGACACGGTGGCCCAGATCTACCAACAGCACCAGCCGGCCTACGTGGCGACCGAGACGTACCGCTATGATGCGGTCGGCCGACGCGTGTGGTATCGCTCGATCAAAGGGCCAGCGTGTTACTACCGGGAGCGCTCGAGCGGCTGCCACAGCACGCTGACGCGGGTGATTTGGGACGGGGCGCAAATCCTGGGCGAGATCCGGGCCGACGGGAGCGCGGGCGCGAGCCCGCGCGAGCTGGAGGATGACGCGCCGTTCTTCGTGGGCGCCAACTATGGAGTGGTGGCCTATGTGCACGGGCTCGGGCTCGACGCGCCCGTGGAACTGGTGAAGAACCAGGAAAACGTGGTGTTGCCGGTGGCCGACTATCGGGGGATGGTGGTGACGGGGACGTGTCCAAGCACGCTGTGCCAGACCAGCGAGCTCGTGTTTCCGCAGTCGAGCGCGGGCGTCTTTGGCGAGGTGCTCTACGCCGACGGCCCGCCGAGCTGGTATGGCACCCTCATCGAGGGGCAGACGGACGCGTCCGGGTACCTCTACCGGCGCAACCGCTATCTTGATCCGGCCACGGGGCGCTTCACGCAGGAAGACCC
>JANWIF010000143.1 GCA_025450035.1 Gemmatimonadaceae bacterium | reverse complement strand
GGGGGAGGGGGGAGGCAAAGAAAAAGGGCGAAAAAAGTAGTAAATGGCGGAAGTGGGTAGTAGGTGGTGTTGGGTTTGCTCCTGCAGCTGGGCTCCTTCTGCGGGAGTGGTACCCGGTCGAGCGATCGGGGAAGCTCGTTGAGGCCCGGGCCTCGGTGACGAGTGGCGTCGAAAGGGCGCGGAGCAGCGAAGTGGACCAATGTAAGGAGTGATCGACATGCATCTCTTTGCTCTCATGCAGGCGGCAGGGTCGTTCACACGCGAGTACGCGGGCGCGTGGGCGATGATGGGTGCGGGCATCGGCGCTGGGCTCGCGACGATTGGCGCGGGCATTGGCATCGGCCGCATTGGTGGTCAAGTGGCGGACGGCATCGCGCGTCAGCCTGAGGCGTCGGGCTCGATCCAGACGGCGGGGTTGATTCTCGCCGCGCTGATCGAAGGCGTCGCGCTGTTCGCGGTTGTCGTGGCGTTCGTCATTCAGAATAAGTTCGCGTTCTAGCTTTGGACCGCGGTCGAGGGCCCGGGCTCCCGGCACGGTCAACACTCATCGAGATCGCCTCCATGCGCATGTCGCTGTTCGGCACTCTGCTCACGTTCGTCGCGGCACTTCCGGCCGCGGCGCAGGAGGCGCACGCCGAGCCGCCGAAGCTGCTCACGGCGAACGGCGGGTTGATGTTCTGGACGTTCCTGATCTTCGTGATCGTGCTGTTCGTGCTGACAAAGTTCGCGTACAAGCCGATCACACGTGCGGTGGAAGCGCGTGAGAAGGCGCTGGAAGATGCGATCGAGGGAGCCAAGCGCGACCGTGAGGAAGCGGCGCGACTGCTGGAGGAGCATCGGCGTTTGGTGGCACAGGCGCACGCGGATGCCCAACGGTTTATCGTCGCAGGCCGCGCGGCTGGCGAGAAAGTGCGCGCCGAGGTCATCGAGCACGCCCACAAAGAGCAGCAGCAGATTCTCGAGCGGGCGCAACGGGAAATTCAGACGGAACGCGATAAGGCGATCGTCGAGCTTCGGCGTGAGGCGGTCAACCTGGCGATCCGTGGTGCGAGCAAGGCGATCGAGAAGAATCTCGATGACGAGACGAACCGGCACCTTGTGGAATCGTTCCTCGCGTCGATCCAGCCAATCGGTAGTGGGCGCTGATGCGCGATCCGACAATCGCACGGAATTACGCAGACGTTCTCGTCGAGCTGGCTCGCCGGGCGTCGGATCTCGACGGCTGGGGGGGCATGATCGACGAGGTGGCCGCCGCCATCCAGTCGGACGTGCGTCTGTCGAGGTTTCTCGAATCGCCGCGCGTGAGCGCGGAGCGGAAGAACGAGATCATTGCACAGGCGTTCGCGGACCGCCTCCCGCGACCGTTCGTCCGGTTCCTGCAAGCGCTCATCGCCCACCGGCGGCAGCATTTGGTGGCGGAGATCGCTCTCGCGTATCACGCGATCGTGGACGAAGTCCAGAACCGCGTCCATGCGTCGGTTACGGTGGCGCGCGAGCCGGATGCCAGGTTGAGCCACGACATCGGAACCCAGTTGTCGCGCGTACTTGGCAAAACGGTGGTGCCACATTTCGTGGTGCGCCCGGACATTTTGGGCGGAACGATCGTGCGAGTGGGCGACACGGTGATGGACGGTTCGGTGCGCCGTCGGTTGAATACCATGCGGGCGCGGATGTTGGGCATAGGGCACTGATTCGGGGCGTCGTTCCCCTCGCGCAACCTGCGCCCCTATCCTACACTTCGCGGCGCCTCATCAATCTGGCGCCGCCTCGTTTTCTTCACACCGTGATCGATGCACGCCGTCTTTCCCTTCCTGCTGCTCCTGCAGCAGGTGGTCGCGCCAGGGCCACCTTCCCCCCTCGCCGCCACGACGCCGGCATCCGGCGACACGATCGGCTATTGGCAGCAGCGTATCAGCTATCGTGTCGTTGCGCGACTCGATGAGACCGCCGAGAACGTGCACGCTACCGCGGTGCTGCGATACGTGAATCAATCGCCGGACACGCTGCACGAGATGTACTTCCATCAGTACCTCAATGCGTTTCGGCCGGGCTCGCGGTGGAGCGCGGCAGACGCGCACGAGGGGCGGGTGCGCTATCAGCGGATGCGCGACCCGGACTACGGGTACGAGCGCTTCACGGCGGTGCCCACGTTTGACGGGACGGCCGTTGCGCCGGTGTACCCGTTGGCTCCGGACAGCACGGTGGTGCGGTTTGCGCTGCCGCAGCCGCTGGCGCCGGGAGATTCGGTCCGGATCGCGATGTCGTGGGACGCGCGGCCGTCGGCCAACGTCTATCGCCGTCAGGGACGGCGCGGGCGCGAGTACGACTTCGCGCAGTGGTATCCCAAAGTGGCGGTGTACGATCGGTTGGGCTGGGAGGAGAATCCGTTAGTCCCATCGGGAGAGTTGTACGGCGAATTCGGCACTTACGACGTCACGCTGCTACTGCCGAGCGATCAGGTGGTGGGCGCGACCGGTGTGCCGGTGCAGGGCGATCCGGGTTGGCAACGCGTGCGCGATTGGGGGGGGGGGACGGCCGACATCGCGTCGAACGCATACGGCGATGTGCCGCCGGACACATCGGAGGTTGTCCCGGAGGGATATCGACTGGTGCGTTTTCTCGCGCGCGACGTGCATCACTTCGCGTGGACGGTGTCGCCATCATTTCGTTACGAAGGAGCGCTGTACCGGGGACGGATACCGATTCACGTGCTGTACGATGCGCAATCGGCGGCGCAGTGGGGGCATGGCCAAGCGGTCGGCATGATCATGCGGGCGTTACAGTGGCTGGAGTCGATTTACGGTCCGTACGCGTATCCGCAAGTCACGGGAACGCAGCGTCTGGATGGCGGGGCGACGGAGTTCCCGATGATGGTGATGTACGGGAGCATCTCGCCGGGCCTCGCGCTGCACGAGACGGGTCATATCTACTCGTACGGGATGTTGGCCAACAACGAGTGGCGTTCGGGGTGGATGGACGAGGGTCTCACGACGTATCAGTCGGCGTGGGCGCAGAAGCTAACGCAACCGGAGCGGGCGCGTGGAGAATCGCCGGCGTCGCCCATGCCGATGGGATATCGCGCCCGCGCGGTGGTTCCGATTGCAGCCGACCGCGCGGCGATCGAGCAGTTTCGGCTCGACCTGCTGGGACGCGCGCAGCCGGTCGGCACGCCGGGCTACGCTTTTTCCGAGTTCGGCATCTACAATCAGATGGTGTACGGGCGCGCGTCCATGATGTACGGTGCACTGCGCGACGTGTTAGGCGACACGACCTTCACGCAATTCCTTCATGACTATTACGCGCGATGGAAGTTCAAGCACGTCGACGAACTGGCCATGCGGGGATCGGCCGAACGCGTCTCGGGCATGGACCTGGGCTGGTTTTTCGATCAGTGGGTGCATCGAACCGGGCTTGTGGACTACGCGTTGCGGGGAGTGCACATGACGCGGGAGGGTGGCGAGTGGGTCACGCGCGTGCGCGTGGTGCGGGTGGGCGCGTATCGGCATCCGATGCCGGTGGGGGCGCTCATCTCGAAGGGGTGGGTGACGGTGCGCGCGGATGCATCGCGGGACGATCAGTGGGTGACGATCCGGACGTCGGAGCGGCCGAGCACGGTGCGAGTGGATCCCGAGCACCTCACGCCGGACTGGGACCGCCGGAACGAGGCACCGATGGGTGCCAGCGAGTCTGGTCCGGCGACGCCAGGCGTTCTGGTCGCGTGGCCATTTCTCGATCAGGGTTCGCGGAATCGCGAGCAGATGCAGGTGGGCGGGTCGCTCTGGTATACGTCGCCGGGCGGCGTGACTCCGGCCGTTCGGCTGCGGACCAACTACCAGGGGTGGCTGGACCGGTGGGAGATCGGGCTTGCCGTGGCTCCCCGTTCGCCTAACGGAAGTGAGTCCGGGCAGTTGCAAGGGTGGGTAACGGCGGAGAATCCGAACTTGCCGTTCGCATCGCGGCCGGCGGTCGGCTTCCGGTTGGGCATCTGGGCACTGGACGGCGTTGGGCGGCTGGAGCTCGCGAAACGCTGGGATCTGAGTCCGTTCTACTACGCCAATGGGCCTCACACGGCGATCACGCTGGCAATGAGCGGCACGCTGCCGTACGACACGACGTGGATGGACCGGCATCGGTGGGACGACGCGCGGGTGGCGGACGCACGGGTCGAATACGATTGGCGGGCCAGACGGCCGGTGGGTCTGGCGGCGAAGGCAGCCGTGTGGGGAGGTCTGGTGGAGCCGCGCGACGGCGTGGCCCGCCATCACGGGTACTCCCGCGCGGACGTGGAGGGGACGGGGAAGTGGTTTCTCGATCGTGAGCAGTCGGTGTTGGTTTTCTTGCGGCTGTACGCGGGCGCGAGTGATCACGCGCCCACCGAGCGCGGTATCGGACTTTCGGCGCTGGATGCGACGGAGACATTCAGCGAGGACTTGCTGCGCGGGCGGGGAGCGCCGCTGGCGCGTAGCGACGTCCACTACGCGGCGCTTGGCGACGGCTCCGTGCGGGGGTATTCGCCCTCTGTGCGGATGCGGGCGTTGGGCGCCGGGAGCGCGGAGTTTGCGGTGGCGTTCAATGCCCCTGGGCCCCGATCGGCGGTGCCGAGGCTGTGGGTATCGGCGTTCGGGGATGGCGCACGCGGTGCAGTGGACAGCGCGGGAGCACGATCGCGGTTCTTCGGCGATGCGGGCGCTGGACTCACGCTTCGAGGGATGCTGTTCGACAAGGCGTACACCGTGCGACTGGATGTTCCGATGTTCGTGATGCAGGCGGGGAGCGTTGGGAGGGGGGGCTCGGTACGGTGGGTATGGGGATTCTCGAGGGAGTGGTAGGTGGTTGGTGGTGGTTGGTGGTTGGTGGTTGGTTGAGGAACGGTGTTGGCCTTGTCTTTGCTTTGCGACGTAGATTTCGTATGGCAGCGCATGTGGCGCGATAATCCAAATCACTACAACATCACACCATGTCTGGACCTGTGGCGGTCACCGTCGTTCCCAAGCCGTGGGGGCACGAGATCATCTGGGCGCGCACCGACCGTTACGTCGGGAAGATCCTGCACATCACGGGCGGGCAAGCGTTGTCGGTGCAGTACCACAACGAAAAGGACGAGACAGTTTACCTCCTGTCGGGGAAATTGATCTACTGGGTCAAACTCGGCGACGGTGAGTTGCAGGACATGCGGCTCGACGTGGGCGACGCGTTCCGCATCACGCCCGGTACCATCCACTACATGGAAGCCGTGACGGACTGCGATGTGCTCGAGGCATCGACGCCGCAGTTGGACGACGTTGTGCGACTCAAGGATCGATATGGTCGGGAGGGGACGAGCGCGCCATGAAGGTGATCATTCCGCTGGCCGGGAAGGGGACGCGACTGCGCCCCCACACGCACGTCACGCCGAAGCCGATGCTCGAGGTGGCCGGTAAGCCGGTCATGGCGTACATCCTCGACGACCTCGCGAAGTTAGGCGGCATCGAGCAAGTGATCTACATCACCGGGCACTTGAAGGAGAAGGTGGAGGCGTTCGTTTCGTCGCACTACAGTTTTCCATCGGTATTTGTGGAGCAGAAGGTGCAAAATGGTACGGCGAGCGCGGTGGCGCTGGCGCGGCCGTACGTGGATGCGCCCGTGTTGATCATCTTCGTCGACACGATCTTCGAGACGGACCTGTCGGTAATTCAGACGAGTGATGCGGATGGCATCATCTGGGTGAAGGAGGTGGAGGACTATCAGCGCTTCGGCGTGGTGGTCACCGACGCCAGTGGCAACATGACGCGCATCGTGGAGAAGCCGAGCGAACCGGTGTCGCGACGGGCCAACATCGGCCTCTACTACATTCGCAACTGGCGGTTGTTGTACGAGGGGATCGATCACGTGCTGGCGCAGCCGACGGTCAAGGGGGAGTACTTTCTCACCGACGCATTTCAGTATATGATCGACCACGGGGCGCGCATCCAGGTGATCGATGTCGACGGTTGGTACGACGCTGGGAAACTGGACACGCTCTTGGAGACCAACCGGGTGATGCTGGAGAAGGGGCGCTCGCGGCGTCCTCCGCCGACCCCGGGTGTGCGGATCTTTGATCCGGTGTACGTGGAAGATGGCGTGGTGCTGGAGCATTCGACGATCGGGCCGAACGTGTCGATCGGTGCGGGGGCACGGGTCGTCCATTCGTTGATTCGAGATGCCGTGATCGGGCGGCGGGCCCGCATCGAACATTCGGCGTTGCACGACTCAATGTTGGGCGAAGACGTGGTGGTGGCCGGCGTGCGCGGCGCCGTGACGTTAGGCAGTAACAGCGAGGTGGTTAGCGGAGAAGGGTGATGCCGCTGTCGTCGAGACCGGCGGCGCCTACCACGATGGCCAACGCCCGGGCGAGGCCGGTATGGCCATCGGTATTGTCGAACCACTCGGTGGGGGAGTGGGCGTCCCCGCCGCGTCCGCCGGCACCGATCGCGATGGCTGGGATGCCACGACTGATGGGAACGTTGGCATCGGTGGAGGCGGTGGCGAGCTCCGGTTCGCGACCGACCACGCGAGTGGCCTCCATCGCGAGCGTGACCAGCGGGTGTTCGGGCGCCGTCTCGCCGCCTGGCCGATCGCCGATGCGCGCGACGCCCACGGAGAGTTCGGCTGTGTTGCGGTGGCGGCGGGCGTTTTCCTCATCGGCACCGGCGCGCGCGGCGACGTGAATTTCCCGCTCATACCGATCGAGCATGGTGGTGGCCGTCGATCGGAGATCCACCTCGAACCACGCATCGTCGGGGATGGCGTTCACGGCGATACCGCCGCCGATGCGTCCAACCGAGAGCGTCGTTCGCGGATCGACGGGCACGACGATGCGGGCCAACTTGGCCGCCGCGATCGCGGCGGCGTGCACGGCGTTGGGCACGCCGAACGCGGTCCAGCTATGGCCGCCTGATCCGCGGAAGGTGATGCGGAAGCGTCGCGAGCCGAGGGCGCGATGCACGACGCGCTCATCGCCGGCGCCGTCGAGGGCGATTGCCGCGCCGGCATTCCGAGCGCTCGTGGCGAAGATGTGTTTGGCGCCGCGCAAGTCGCCGGTGCCTTCCTCACCGGTGGTGGCCACGAAGTCCACGGGTGCCCGGGTGCGCAGGTGGACACCGTCGATGACTTCCGCGAGTGCGAGGAGGGCCGCGAGTCCGCGACCGTTGTCGCCAATACCGGGTCCTTCGAGGCGCTGGCCGGAGCGACGCACACGAACGGTCGTGCCCAACGGGAACACCGTGTCGAGGTGCGCGCAGATCACGACGGGCGCATCATGGGTGGCTCCCGCGCGACGCCCAACGACGTTGCAGGCCTCATCGACGCGCACGTCCGCCAATCCGATCGTGCGGAATCGATCGGCCACCCAGGCGCCGCGGCGGTGCTCTTCGCCCGTGGGTGCCTCGATCTCCGAGATGGCGATCTGTGTGTCCACAATGGACGGGTCGCGGGCCCGCAACACGTCGCGGGCTCGTGCAACGGGGTCGGCGTGCCACAGCTCATGCATGCGGGTAGCGGGCGGAAGCGCCATGCCTTCAATTGACGCCAAGATCGGGGTTGCGCAAGGGGATATATATTTCGTTCGAGCCTGGTAAGACCGGAGCCTCCAGCCGACTCATCTCAGTAGGGATCATGGACGAACGGACCCTCATTCACGATTGGAATACCAGCAACCGCGGCTTCGATTGGACCACGTGCCGGGTCGAGCTGGATGATGAGACGCTTCGAGACGGACTCCAATGCCCGTCGGTCACCGATCCATCGATCGAGGACAAGCGCGCGCTGTTGCATCTGATGGCCGATCTCGGGATCACCGCGGTCGACCTGGGGCTTCCCGGCGCCGGCCCGCGTGCGCGGGCCGACGTGTTGGCTCTAGCGCGTGAATTGGTGGACACACGGCTTGCCTTGTCGCCCAACTGTGCCGCGCGCACGGTGGTGAGCGATGTGGAGCCGGTGGCGCGCATCGCGCAGGAGGTCGGCCTGCCGATCGAGGTCGCGACGTTCATCGGATCGTCGCCCATCCGGCAATACGCTGAAGACTGGACGATCGACCGAATGCTGCGGGCGAGCGAGGACGCGGTGACGTTCGCGGTGCGCGAGGGACTTCCGGTGATGTTCGTGACGGAGGACACCACGCGTGCGGCGCCGGAGACCTTGATCGCGCTCTATACGAATGCGATCCAGTGGGGCGCGCGCCGGATCTGTCTGGCGGACACCGTGGGACACGCGACGCCCGCCGGCGTGCGCGCGCTGGTGCGGTTCGCCCGGGAAGCGATCATCGCGCCGAGCGGCGAGGATGTGAAGCTCGATTGGCACGGACATCGGGACCGCGGCTTGGGCTTGGCGAACTGCCTGGCGGCAATCGAGGCGGGAGTGGACCGGGTGCACGGCACGGCGTTGGGCATTGGCGAGCGGGTGGGCAACGCGGAGATGGATCTCCTGCTCATCAACCTTCGTCTGTTAGGCGCGCATCGCCACGATCTGCGCCGGCTGCCGGAGTATTCTCATCTGGCATCGCGCGCGTGCGGCGTGCCCATTCCGCCGAGCTATCCTGTGTTAGGCGAAGACGCGTTTCGGACCGGCACGGGTGTGCACGCGGCGGCGATCATCAAGGCGCGCCGCAAGGGGCACGCATGGCTGGCCGACCGCATCTACTCGGGCGTGCCGGCGGGGGATTTCGGGCTTGTCCAACGCATCGAGATCTCCCACGTGTCGGGGCTGTCCAATGTGAAGTGGTGGCTGGAAGAGCATGGACACGACGCCGGTGATGAGGGATTGTGCCGCCACGTGTTCGAGGCTGCGAAGCGGGTGGATCGAGTGTTGCGTGACGATGAGGTGGAGGCGCTGATCGGCGCATATCGCCGCGGGCCTGTATCGGCGTGAGCGCGAGTCTGACGGACGTCTTCGAGGGGTATCTGGATCTCCGGTATCGCATCGATCCGGTCGAGGGCACGCGCGCAGGCCGGCGCGAGCTCGATGGCATGTACGCGGCGTATGACGCCGCCTCGGTGCGCGCACACACCGTTGCGCTGCGCAGCTACGCGGGCGCGTTGGAAGCGGCGTCGACCGAGACGCTCGACGATGAGATCGATCGCACGGCGGCGCTCCACGATGCGCGCCACGCGCTGCTGATGTTCGAGCACGAGCGTCCGTTTTCGCGCGATCCATCGTTCCTTCTTATACGGGCGCTCGACGGATTGCATCGACTGCTCGCGGATGCCGACGCGGAGCCGACGCGGCGGGCGGTGTCGCTTGCCGGGCGGTTGAGTGCGCTTCCGGCATTTCTCGCCACTGCGGCGACGGCTGCGTCGCATCCGTTGCGGCCATTGATCGCGACGGCGGCGTCGATGCTGCCTGGCGCGTTGGCGTTGTTGGACAACGACCTGGACGACGCGCTGACTCCGGCGGTCGTGGACCCGGCAGCGCGGGCGGCGCTGCGCAGCGCAGCGCGGACTGGCATGGGGGGGTACAGCGATGCGCTGTCGCTCATGGAGGAGCGGGCGCGCGACGACGTGGCAATCGGACGCGAGTTGTTCGAGCACAAGTTGCACACGGCGCACATGATTCAGGACGGGGCTGCTCAGCTCTTGCGTTGGGCGGAGGCGGCGCATGCGGAAGCGCGAGCCGATGTGGAAGCGGCGGCGTCCGTGCTCGAGCCGGGGGGAGTGGACTGGCGAACGATCGTGGCGGATCTCGATCGCCGGGCGGCATCGGATCGGAGTACGTCCACGCTGAAGGCGTACGGCGAAGCATTGGATGCGGCACGCCGGTTCGCGAGCGAACACGGCATCGTGGCGGGCGGCGACCCGCCCGTTCGCATCGTGCCGACGCCGGAATATCGGCGAGCGCTGGTGCCCTTTGCGGAGTACGAGGCATCGGGGCCATTCGTGGCCGAGCGGATTGGAACGCTTTATGTGACGGGACCCGGGGGTTCGGGCGCAGAAGGCACCGTGGTGCACGAGATCGTGCCGGGGCATCATCATCAAGTGATGCTGGCGAACCAATTGCCGCAGCTCATACGCCGAGTGGTCGTGAGCGCGGCGGCGCGGGAAGGGTGGGCGTGCTACAGTGAGCTGGTGATGGCCGAGGCAGGGTTCTTCATCTCGCCGGCGGCTCGCCTGCTCCATGCGCGCGATGTGTTGTGGCGAGCGGTGCGGGCGATTGTCGATGTGTCGCTGCACACAATGGGAATGGTGCCCGCCGCCGCCGAGCGGCGGATGCGGGAAGAGTTGGGAATGGATGAGGCTACCGCGAGGGCCGAGGTAGGGCGGGCGATCGCGCACCCCACGCTGCTGTCGTGTTTTGCTGTTGGACGGCGGGACATCGTACGATTGCGAGACGACGCCCGTCGCGTGTGGGGCGGCGGATTCTCGCTGGCGCGGTTTCATGAGGAGCTGCTCCGGTACGGCGCGCTTCCGACGGCGCTCGCCCGGTGGGGAATGGGATTGGCGTGACGCGAGGAGGAGGGTCAAGACTTCAGCACGGGAGATCGACATGAGCGGACGATGCAGCTGGCTGTCGTTAGGCAGCCTGATCGCGTTGGGTGCCGGGGTAGTCGCGTGCTCGGGCGGCGAGCGGAAACCTGCCGACACCGCCGGGGGCGCGGAGTCCACGGCCGCGGTGGCGCCGGCGCCGGCGGCGGCGGCGAGCGTCGCGACGGGGCTGGTCTACGTGTCCGACGAGCGCGGCAATACGGTGACGGTAATCGATGTGGGAACGGCCCGCGTGGTCAAGACGATCAACGCCGGGCAGCGACCGCGCGGCGTGCGCCTAACGCCGGACGGGAAGACGCTGGTTGTTGCGGTGAGCGGATCGCCCATCGGCGGCCCGGGCGTGGATGAGTCCAAGCTCCCGCCGCCGGACCGGTCGAAGGACGGGATCGCGCTGGTGGATCTGGCAACGCAAAGCATCCGACGGCTGCCGGGCGGGCACGATCCGGAAAACTTCGACATCACGCCCGACGGCAAGTTCATCTATGTCTCGAACGAGGACGCCGGCACCGCGTCGGTGATCGACATCGCCACGGCCAAGATCATCGCGACGGTGAAAGTGGGAGGGGAACCGGAGGGGGTGGAGATCACGCCGGATGGCGGCGAGGCGTGGGTGACGAGCGAGGAGAAGGCCACGGTGACGGTAATCAACGTCGCGACGCACAAGGCGATAGCCACCATCAACGTCGGCAAACGTCCACGCTCGGTGGTGTTCTCACCCGACGGATCGAAGGCGTACGTGCCGGCCGAGGTTGGGGGAACGGTGACCGTCGTGGATGTGAAGGCACACAAGGTGTTGAAGACGCTCGACATTGCGGCCACCTCGCCTGGGGCAAAGCCTATGGGGTCGGCCATTTCGCCGGACGGGAGATTCGTTTACATCACGAACGGGCGCGGCGGGACGGTGTCGGTGATCGAGACGACGACGGACTCCGTGGTGGCGACGATCAAGGATCCCGAGCGGCCGTGGGGGATCGCGGTCTCGCCGGACGGGAAGCGGATCTATACGGCGAACGGACCGTCGGACAACATCGCGGTGATCGACGCGGCATCGAACACGGTGATCTCCACCATTCCGGCCGGCGGTTCGCCGTGGGGTGTGGCGCTGTCGAGGTAGTGCGCACTACCGGTCATCCGGGGGCGGCGGTCTCACGGGCCGCCCGGTTTGAACGAGTGCTGGGGTCTCGCGCCGGGGGACGGTGTCGCCTAACTTGACGACGCGTCCCCTCGCTCGTTTACCAACCAGTATTCCTCAACGTCCTGCCCATATGACGCGCCACTCCCTCTCCTGCGGCGGTGTCGCAAGGTTCGCCCTTGTCGCCGCCCTGTGCTTCACGTGGCGGACGCTCTCCGCCCAGAGCACACATGCCCAATCCGATTCCGTTTCGGCGGTGTTGGCCCTGCTGGTCGGTACGGAGCTCCGAGTGCGCGCGCCGACGTGGGTTGCCAGGGGACGACTGTTGATGTTGCCGACTCCCGACACGATGCTCCTTCAGTTCGCGCACGGCGATTCGCTGCGCCAGTACACCGTGCCGCTCCCTTGCGTCACGAGGCTGGAGCGGCTCGACGGTCATTACTCGCAAGGGCGGAGTGCATTCAAAGCGGGCGCCATCGGCCTGGGATTTGGGCTTGTGGTGGGGGGGATGGTGCGCGTGATCTCGGGGAACAAGGGTGACGCGCTTGCCGGCACGGTGCACACGAGCAACGGGACGGGCGCGGTCGTGGCCATCGCGCTGACCTCGGCGGCTGTTGGTGCCCTCATCGGAGCCACAAAAGGAGTGGACCGGTGGACATCGGTGCCGTTGCCCACGCCCACGCCGCGCGATGCGGCGCCGTCCCCCGCATCGTGCGACCGATTCAAGCCGTAGTGTGCGGCGAGTCCACTCGGCGTGAGATCAACAGCAACGCGAACCGGGACGGTTGTATCGATCCTGCAGTCGGAGCCGAAGGAACTGCTCGCGCGGCAACGGCTGTTCGGCCGCGTGGCGTTGGCTCATGTAGCGAAGATAGCGCTCGTAGTCCGGAACGCCGATAATGGTGCGTACCGCGCGGGCAAGCGCGTCGAGGCGGCCCGGCACGAGGGGGGGGCGCGTGGTCACTTGGCCTCCGTGGCAGTCGTCGACGGCGGGTGCCCGATGGAATTCTCGAACAGGTTGAAAATGCGCCGGTACTCGTCGGCCCACGATGCTGGACGCACGAAGCCGTGGTTCTCGACCGGGTACGGGGCCAGCTGGAAGTCGGTCTTTCCGAGCTCGATGAGCCGCTCAGTTAGGCGGGCGATGTCCTCGAACTCGACGTTGGTGTCGACCATGCCGTGCGCCATGAGTAACGGCGCCTGCAGCCCCTGGGCGAAATAGATCGGCGACGACTGGCGGTAGGCCGCGGTATCTGTCTCGGGCGAGTTCAGGATGCGCGAGGTGTACCAGTGGTTGTAGTGCGACCAGTCGGTGACGGCGCGCAGCGCGGCGCCGGCACCAAAGTACTTTGGCTCGGTGAAGAGCGCCATCAATGTCATGAAGCCGCCGTAGCTCCCGCCGTAGATGCCGATGCGCCGCGACGGGATGCCGAACCGGCGCGTGAGGTAGCGCGAGGCGTCGACTTCGTCCTGCAGATCTCGCCCGCCCATGTGCCGGTAGATGGCCACGCGCCAATCGCGTCCGTAACCGGCGGATCCGCGGTAGTCCGCGTCGAGCACGACATACCCCTTGGACGCGAGATACTGGTTGAACATGTATTCGCGTTCGTACGGGGACCAATAGTCGACCACGTTGTGCAGGTAGCCGGCGCCGTGCACGAAGATCACTGCCGCTCCGTTAGGCGATGCGCCGACGTCCTGGGGACGATAGATGTGAGCGGGCACCTCGACGCCGTCCGAGGCCGGGATCAGGAGGATCTTCGGCGCGAGCCAGCGGAATGAGAGCCACGCCGCGGTGGGCGAGCTCGTGAGTTGCGCCATCGCCGCGCCGGCCCGAAACGGGGCGCTGAAGAGCTCGGGCGGCCGGTTCGAAGTGGAGTAGACGTCGGCGAGCGCGCGGCCATCGGGAGACACCGTGGCGTCGTGGCCACCCTTCGCCATCGTGATGCGCTCACGTGCTCCGCCGCTTACGGCCATGCGATAGAACTGGCGCTCGTACGGCGACGGCTCACTGGTGTGCATCCAGAACCAGCGTTTGTCTGGCGACAGCTGTGCGTCGAGTACTTCCCATCTGCCACTGGTGAGCTGGCGGCGGCCGGTGCCGTCGGCATTCACGCCGTACAGGTGCGCGAAGCCGTCGGCCTCGGACACGAACCACGCGCGATGTCCACCGTCGTACCAGCCGCCGCAGCCGAAACAGGGGCCCTCGATCCACGCCGTATCACGCAGCACGTCGAGTGTATCCAGGCGTCCGGAATCGGCGGTCACCGTTTCCAGGTAGCGGGCCTTGTAGTCCGGCCGCACGGCGAACAGCAGCGCACGGCTGCCATCGTCGTTCCAGCCCAGTACCTGCGTGAGCGCGGGCGTCGCGGCGGTATCGCCGGGAATGGGGTGCAGCCATCGAGCGTCGCCAGAGGGAAGGCTGACTAACGCGATGCGGCCGCCTGCCTGGACGTCGCCGACCTTGTCGCGCCCTTTGAGGTCCTCCACGTAGCCGCTTTTGGTGACCCACTGAGGGACTTCCGTGGCCCGCGCCTGCTCGGCCGGGGTGCGCGTGACCAGCAACAACGCCCTCCCGTTAGGCGAAACGGCGAGCTGGCTCACGCGTTCATTTTTTCGGAGATAGAGGGGCTTGGCGCCGAGCGAGTCCCGGCGCGCGCTGTCGGCCTTCTCGATGCTGTCGGCGCGATACTCGTCGCGAATCACCGCGAACAACCGCTTCTGATCGGCCACGAGTGCGATGCGCTGCGCGCTCGCTGGCTGTACGTCTGTGGGCGCCGGACCGGAACGGACATCGGTGAGCTGCCGCACGAGCCCGCCGTGCAGGTCGATCGAGAACACGTTGTCGTCGCGGGTGAAGAAGACCCGCGTATCACCGACATCGAACTGCGGATCGGACTCACGGGCTGCCGTTTGCGTGAGGCGGTGGGCGCGCTGCGTGCGCAGATCGACCACGTAGAGATCGCCGTCGTACGACACCGCGCGCATACGGGTATCGTGGGACAGGTTCCCCGACTCGAGCAGCGGGCCGGCGCTGTCCATCTCCGCCGGTGTCAATCGTTCGGGCGTCGCGCCCGTGACGGCGCGCACGCGATACGGCGCCAACCGGTCGCGCCAATCGCTGCCGGGGGGAAGCCAGTAGAAATAGATCCACTTACTGTCCGGCGACCAGGTCACGCGCTCTGGCGCGCGTCCGTACACTTCCGGGCCACGCATGATGTTGGTGATGGAGAAGTCGAACGACGACGAATCCTGCGCCGCAAGCGGCGCCGCGGTGGCGATCAGGGCGGCGGCCGCAGCGGCAATGAGCAGGAAGCGATACATGGCGTGAAATCGGAAGCTGATCACGAGGCGATGGCGGTGGGTTCGAAGGGTATTTCAGTACTAACGGCCGGAAGCAGGCCGCGCGAGACGAGGAGCCACTGACGCGCGGAGTCCGTGAGAATGACGATGACCGCCACCATGAAAAACGCGGCGACGGCGGCATCGAGCCGGTCGTTGAAGATGAGTCGTGACACATCGCCGCCGACGGCGCCGGCCGCTTCGAGCGCGCGCGCGTGCGCGAGGAAGCCGAGTCGCGGGCTGGACGCGAAGATCTTCTGCCATCCGGCGGTGAGTGTGACCGCCACCAACCAGGCGAGCGGGGCGAGCGTCACCCAGGCATAGCGCGCTTTCCCCATCTTGATGATCACCGTGGTGCCGACGCAGAGGGCGACCGCAGCGAGCAGTTGATTGGAGATGCCGAACAGCGGCCACAGGGAATTGATACCGCCTAACGGATCGATGACGCCCTGCCAGAGGAAGTGCCCCCACATGGCCACGAAGATCGCGCTCGACAACACAACGGCCGGGTACCACGAGACGCGTCCGAAGGGCGCCCAAACATGGCGGCCGAGATCCTGTAGCATGAAGCGGCCCACGCGTGTGCCCGCATCGAGCGTGGTGAGGATAAACAACGCCTCGAACATGATGGCGAAGTGATACCACAGGGCCATCGCTTCATGTCCACCCAGAATTCCGCTGAACAAGTGAGCCATCCCGACGGCAAGGCTCGGCGCGCCGCCGGTGCGGGACAGCAGCGTGCGCTCGCCGACTTGCGACGCGAGGCGCTGCAGCTCACCGGGATCGAGTGTGAAGCCCCAACCGGAGATCGCGTGCGCCGCGCTCTGCGCGGTTGTGCCGAGGAGGGCAACCGGCGCATTGATGGCGAAGTAGACGCCAGGAGTGAGTACGCACGCCGCGATGAGCGCCATGATGCCGACCATCGCTTCCATCAACATGCCACCGTAGCCTACCATGCGGGCGTCGGTCTCGTTCGCGAGGAGCTTGGGCGTCGTCCCTGATGCGATCAGCGCGTGAAAGCCGGAAATGGCGCCGCACGCAATGGTGATGAACGCAAACGGAAACACCTTGCCTGCGAAAATCGGCCCGGTGCCATCCACGAAGCGCGTGAGCGCCGGCATCTCGAGGGGCGGCAGGACAACGATGATGCCAACCGCGAGCGCGACCACGACGCCGATCTTGACGAAGGCGGAGAGGTAGTCGCGCGGCGCAAGGAGCAACCACACGGGGACAACCGACGCCAAAAAGCTGTACGCCATGACGAGGAGCGCAAGTGTCTTGGCATCAAGGGTAAACACGGGTGCGAGCGTCGGGCTGGCGGCCACCCACTGTCCGGCATACAGCGCGAGCACCAGTAAGGCGAGGCCGAGCAGTGTGGCCTCGAGCACCCGGCCGGGCCGCACGAAGCGGAGATAGATGCCGAGCACTAAGGCGATGGGGATCGTCAACCCGATCGTCACGGCGCCCCACGGGCTTGCACGCAGGGCGTTGACGACCACCAGCCCGAGCACGGAAATGAGGATGATCATGATTCCCAACACGGCGACCAGCGCCGTAAACCCGGCTACCGGACCGATCTCGTCCTTGGCCATCTGGCCGAGCGTGCGTCCGTCGCGCCGAACGGAAGCCACGAGAATCACGAAGTCCTGTACGGCGCCGCCCAACACGACGCCGATGATGATCCAGAGCGCGCCGGGGAGAAATCCGAACTGTGCCGCGAGCGTTGGTCCAACGAGCGGTCCCGGGCCGGCAATCGCCGCGAAGTGGTGGCCAAAGACAATCCACCGGTTGGTTGGTTCGTAGTCGCGCCCATCCTCGAGACGCACGGCCGGTGTGGCGCGCCGGGCGTCGAGTGCAAAGACGCGCGCGGCGATGAACTTGGAGTAGAACCGGTAAGCGACAGCGAACGTGCAGACCGCGGCGGTGATGAGCCATGCCGCGTTGATCGTCTCGCCGCGCGAGAGGGCCAGCCACGCGAGCGCGCCGATGCCGAGGCAGGCGACAATTCCCCACACGATCCGATACAGTACGGTGCGCATGCCGGGGATTCTGCGCGCCGCGGCGCTCGGCGACAAGAGCGACGTCAACCCGCGGTCGGAGACTCGATGCTGCACGGATCGTCTGCATCCTGGTAAGTTTCTTTCAACTTTTCCCGGATACGTCGTGAAAGTCCATCTGGTATTGGTGGCCGTTTCGCTTGCAATGAGCGTTGTGGGCGCAACGGCGCAAGAGAAGGCCCCGACCGTGAGGCGACCGCTCGCGCCCTACGCTGCGCGTCGGGTGCTGGTGATTCCGACCCACTACCTGCGTACCGATGACTCGCTGGGTTGGGGTGCACAGATCACCGACCGGCGGGCATTCCTCGACGACGTGGATGCGGAGATCGCGTTCGCGCTACGCGACCGTGATAACGTGGGCAAGAAGTGGGTGTTCCCGCAGCAGCTCGCGGCGTCGGCGAAGCGAAACGCGCCGTACGCACCGGATGTGTACGATCTGGCCGCCGAGTGGCTGCGCCCACCCAGCAAGCGCCTCCCCGACCTGCTCCCCGAGCCTCTCGCATCGCAGTTGCGCACACTTGTGGCGCTGTGGGACGATTCGCGGTATGTGTTGTTCCCGATCGAGGTGAGGTTTCTACCAGCGGGCCCGGGGCAAGAGCGCGAGGTGCTTCGAATGGTGATGTTCGATGCGCGTGAATCACGCGTTACGTGGATGGCGGATGTCGGCAGCGACCCCGCGCCGGCTTTCTCGCGTGCATTGGCGGCGAGCGCCGCCGATCATCTGGCCGATCTCGTTTCTGCTCCGTAATCCTAGCGCATGGCGATACCAATCACGCTGATCCCTGGGGATGGCATCGGCCCGGAGATCACCGACGCAACTGTGCGTGTACTGGAGCATACCGGGTTGGACCTTGCGTGGGAGCGCGCCGCTGCGGGCGCGGCGGCGGCAGTTGAACATGGTGATCCGCTCCCGGCGGCCACGATTGAGTCGATCGAGCGGACGCGGGTGGCGCTCAAGGGTCCGTTGGCGACACCCGTGGGGGAGGGCTATCGCAGCGTGAACGTATCGTTGCGCGTGCGCTTCGACCTGTTCGCGAATGTGCGCCCCGCGCACACGATGCGTCCGGGCGGCCGCTTCGAACGCGTCGACATCATCTTGATTCGCGAGAATACCGAGGGGCTGTACTCCGGGGTCGAGCACTATGTGAAGATCGGCGCCGATGATCGCGCGGCGGCGGAATCGGTGGCACTGGTGACGCGCGCCGGCGCCGAGCGCATTATCCGATTCGCGTTCGAGCACGCGGTAGCGCGCGGACGACGCAAGCTTACGCTGGTGCACAAGGCGAACATTCTCAAGTTGTCGCAGGGCTTGTTTCTGGACACAGGGAGGCGCATTGCCGCGGAATACGTGGGGAAGATCCAATTCGAGGAGCGGATCATCGACGCCATGGCGATGCAGCTTATCCTCACGCCGGAGACGTTCGACGTGGTAGTGACGACGAACATGTTTGGCGACATTCTGTCCGATGAGATCGCTGGCCTCGTTGGTGGACTGGGGTTGGTGCCGGGCGCGAACATCGGCGAACGTGCGGCGATCTTCGAGGCCGTGCACGGTACGGCACCGGACATCGCGGGACAGGGCATCGCGAACCCAGGTGCGCAGATACTGGCCGCGTGTATGATGCTCGAGCACATCGGCCAAGAAGGGTGCGCGCGCACCATTCGCGCCGCGCTTGATCAGGTGGTGCGGGAGGGGTGGACCCTCACGCGTGATCTGGGAGGTACGGCCACGACGCGCGAATTCGCGGACGCGATCATCGCGAGGATGACGTGACGACAGTTCTCCACGTGTCCGACGTGCACTTCGGAGCTCCGGCGGTACTCACCCATGTCGATGCACTCGAGTGTCTGATCCAGCAGCGCCGCTTCGACGTGGTGGCCGTGTCGGGTGATTTGTCCCAGCGGGCGAGGCCAGGGGAGCTGCAACGCGCGCGGGCGTTCCTGCGCGACGTTCGCGAGGTGAGCGCGACGGTCGTGGTGCCCGGCAATCACGACGTGAAGTGGTGGCGCGCCCCGCTCGGTGTGGGCGACCGGCGCGGGATGTACGCGAACTACCGGCGCTACATCTCCGATGACCTCGAACCGGTGCTGCGCGTAGACGGCGCGACGTTCGTGGGCCTCAATACTGCGCATGGCGTGATGCTGCATCCCATCACGTGGAACCCGCGCGACATCGGCGTAGTGGGGAGCCTCACTGCGGGGCAGGTCGCGCACGCGCGAGACGAGTTTGCGCGGTCTCCCGCCAACGACGCGCGGGCGATCGTCATGCACCACAATCCGCTCAAAGGGCAGCTGTCGCGCCGGTACGGATTGTCGCGGCCGCATCTTGCGTTAGGCGCGTGGTCGGAGCTGGGCGTCGACCTGGTGATGTGCGGGCACGACCATCAGGAGGCGATCCATTATGTGGAGCGCACGGCCGGCGGCACGGTCATTTCCACGGCGGGCACGGTGTCGGATCGATCGCGCGGGGGGCGGCCGTCGTCGGTGAACGCGATCGTGCTGGAGAAGAGCCGGATCGTCGTGACGACGATGTTCTGGGACGAGACGGCGCACGCATTTCTGGATGGACCGGTGCGGACGTTCGCGCGATGACCTGGCCGGCTTTTCATCTGTTTGGCCGCGGCGTTCAACTCGAGATGCCGCTCGATGCGCCGCCGCATGACGGCCGGTCGCTGCTGGTGCGACTGCGCGCGTTGGGGTTGAAGGGTATCCGGCGCTGCGTGTTGACGACGAATCGCGCGGTGATGGTGAGCTACCGGGGTGACGAGCTGCGGGTGCACGCGAGCTACCTTAACGCTCCGCGCCACGTGCTGCTCGCAATCGTGACCTTCGTGCACGGACGCTCGCGTCGCGCGCGCCGCGCCGCCGAGCAGCTGATTCTCGAGCATGCGCCGCGCCTGTCGCCCGGGGAGCGCCCGCGCCGCCGCCGCCGCGCGCCCAACTCACGACAAGAGGACGCGCACCTTGTGGCCGAGTTGACGCGCCACCACGAGTTGTACAATCGACAGTATTTTGGCGGCGGGCTCGCACGCATCGCCATCCACGTATCAGGGCGCATGCGCAGCCGGCTAGGGCAGTACACCGCTGCGGGAGATGACGCGGCTCCCGAAATCACGATTGGCCGATCGCACATTCGCCGCCACGGATGGGATGAGGCGCTGCATACGCTGCTTCACGAGATGGTGCATCAGTGGCAGGCGGAGCATGGCTTGGCGCTCGACCATGGGGCGGCCTTCCGGGCAAAAGCGCGCGACATCGGCATCGAGCCGCGCGCCCGACGTGCGGTGACGCGCTCGTCCTTCGGTGGGGGCGCCATCGTCGGCGGACCGGTCTCGATACCGAAGTTCGCCGGGACCGAGTAGCTTTCCCGCTATGAACACGGACTTCTACAACATCGATAGTGCTCTCTCCGAGGAGGAGCGAGCGGTGCGGGACAGCGTGCGCCAATTCGTCAACGAGCGCGTGCTTCCTGTGATCGGCGACTATTACGTGAAGGGTCAATTTCCGCTGGATCTGGTTCCCGAGTTGGCCGAACTGGGTGTGTTCGGAGCCAACTTGCCCGAGGAGTATGGCTGTGCGGGCCTGAACAACGTGATGTACGGGCTCATCATGCAGGAGCTCGAGCGGGGCGACTCGGGCGTGCGATCGTTCGCCTCGGTGCAGGGCGCGCTGGTGATGTATCCCATTTTTGCGTTTGGGACCGAGGAGCAGAGGGCGCACTATCTGCCGAAGATGGCCAGCGGCGAGATCATCGGCTGCTTCGGCCTAACTGAGCCCGACTATGGCTCCAACCCCGCGGGCATGATCACGATGGCGCGCGAACAATCCGACGGAAGTTGGATACTAAACGGCGCGAAGATGTGGATCACGAATGGATCGACGGCGACGGTCGCGGTGGTGTGGGCGAAGACCAACGACGATACGAACGAGCGCTCGATCCGCGGGTTTCTGGTGCCGGCGGGGACGCCGGGCTTCACGGCGCGCGATCAGAAGGGGAAGCTGTCGCTGCGGGCGTCGGACACGAGCGAGCTGGTGCTCCAGGACGTGCACGTGGGTGCCGACGCCATTTTGCCAAAGAGCGGGGGACTCAAGAGTCCGCTCATGTGTCTCACGCAAGCGCGGTACGGCATCGCGTGGGGGAGCATCGGGGCGGCGATGGCGTGCTTCGAGGAGGCCGCGTCGTACTCGACGACCCGGGTGATGTTCGGCAAGCCGATCGGGGCGTTCCAACTGCAGCAGGCACGACTGGCGGACATGCTGAGCGAGATCGTCAAGGGTCAGCTGTTGGTGCTGCACCTGGGCCGGCTCAAGGACGCCGGCACATTCACGCCGCAACAGGTGTCGCTGGCCAAGCGCAACAACGTGAGTGTGGCGACCGACATTGCCCGGGAGGCGCGCCGCCTGCTCGGTGCGAACGGCATCCTCGCGGAATATGCGTCGATGCGGCACATGGCGAACCTGGAAAGCGTGTACACGTACGAGGGGACGCACGACGTGCACACGCTGGTGTTGGGTCAGGCGATCACCGGGCTCAGCGCCTTTCAATGAGTCCGGCGGGGATCTGTTCCGTTAGGCGCCGCCCTCGGGGCCGCACATCTCGCGCGCACCCGAGGCATTGCCCGAGCGAGGCGGGCGGAACACGTGGGTCGCCGAGTCGACTTGCGTCGTGTCGCTGAGGTCGTACAGGGCGGCGAGCGCGCCGTAGGCCCGCCGCTCGTCCATCAACGTTCCGGCACTCCCCAGATACTGCGTGAACAGCGAGTCTTCCCGAATGCCTAACCGGGCGAACGGGTGGGCGAGCACCAGCCACACGCGCGGATGCCCGCGGAGCGGGCGCAGGTCCGCGAGGTAGAGCGGCCACGCGGTGCGGGCGCAGCGTCCGGCGATGTACTCGGATGAACCGATGCGGGCGCGGCCGGCGTAGTAGCGAAATGCGGGGAGCGCGCCGTAGTAGACATAGATCATATCCCCGGGGCGGCGGTGGGCGCCGACATATTCCTCGACCGGGCGGAGCTCCTCCCGCACCATCGGGAGGTCGCGCAAGGCGCGCGCGGCGAGCACGAAGACCACGACTGCCAGCGCGGTGGCGGGCGCGCTCGACCGCCCCACCGCTGTACGCGTGGACAGCGCGTCGATACCGAAGCCAATGGCGAGCGCCATTGCCGGCGACACGAAGAGCGTGAGCCGCGTGGCGAACGGGTACAACCGGAGCGCCGAGGCGAGCAGGGCAAGCAGCGTTGGGCCAAGCAGCAACGCGATGAGTCCGAGCCCCTCCGGGGATCGCCGTCGTGCCATCGCGCCCACGCCGATGCCGGACAGCAGAATGAGCGCCCATGGAAGCGGGTCGGGGAAGAGCCAGGTGAACTCGTTCAGCATCGCGTGGCCGAGCCACCGCAGGGCTGGGAGGAACCCATCCCACCACGGGAGAAAGGCCGGTTCCCAGAAGGCGTCGAGGTAGACGCGGGTGGGCGCCGTGTGGCCGCGGAGCGCGTGCTCGATCGCGAGGGCACAGCTAACGGCCCAGAGCGTGAACGTCACCGCTGCTCCGCGCCACTGTGCGCGGCGTCCGCGTACGCCCAACAGGACGAAGAGTCCGGCGCCGCCGAGCGCGAACACCGCGGGTTGCGAGAACCATGGGGCGATAGCGCCGAGCACGCCGAGCACTATGCCGCGCGCGACCGTCAACGGTTCGTCGCGCGCCCGTAGCGCGAGGAGCATGATAGCGAGGGCGATGGCGACGTCGAACGAGTATTGTTTGGCCTCACCTGCAAAATAGATGACCGGCATGGACACCGCGAACAGGCCGACAGACAGAGGAACCGCGATGCCGCGCAGCAGGCGGTGTGCGACGACCGCCATCAGCACCAGCGCGACGCATCCGGCAGCGAGCGGGAACAGACGGAGCGTCCATTCGCTGGAGCCCAGGAGGGTGATTGCGAGCTTCTCGGTCCAGAGGAAGCCGAGGGGCGCAATTTGCTGCAGGTCGAGCGGACGAGCGAGGCCAATCCACGAGCGCGACAGCAGATTCAGGGCGAGCGTTGCTTCGTCGTGCCAGAGCGAGCGGTTGGCCGCGTAATTCATGATGCGCGCTGCAATCCCCAGCACGACGAGCATCGTGATGGCGGATGCGGAGGCGAGCAGGGCGGTGATGCGATCGGCCGTGCCGCGCGAAGGGTTGGGGGCAACTGGCGCGGGCTGTGGATCCGGCATCGACATGGGCATGCGGCCCTAACGATGTGCGAAGTGATGCGCCGCGGCAAGAACGCGTGACGTCGGCTTGAACGCCTTCACCGGTCCGCTATCTTTCTCGTGAACCTTTTCACATGGAGTCGATGCGGTGAAGATGGCCGTGTGCATCAAGCGCGTCCCCGACATGGAGACGCGCTTCAAGATCGCGGCGGACGGCAAGTCCATCGATGAGACGGGCTTGAAGTTCGATATGGCCGACTTCGACGGCTACGCACTCGAAGCTGCGCTCCGGCTCAAGGAAAAGGATGGGGCCGGCGAGGTGGTGGCGATATCGTTAGGCCCGGACGTCGTGCAGGAAACGGTGCGCAAGGCGCTGAGCATGGGTGCGGATCGCGGGGTGCAGCTCAAGGCGGACGCGATTCCGGCGGATGCCCTGGCGATTGCGAAGGCGCTGGCCGCCGAGTTCGCGGGAGGGGGCTACGACCTCGTGATGTTTGGCCGCATGGCAATCGATTCCGCCAACCAGAGCGTCGGACCGATGACCGCCGAGCTGTTGGGGCTGCCATGCGTCACGGCGGCGTCGGCGCTCGAGATCGCGGGCGGCCGCGGTACGGTGCGCCGCGAGCTGGAGGGTGCGGCTGAGATTCTCGAGTTTCCGCGTCCCGCCGTCGTGACGATCGATGAGGGGATCGCGCGCCCGAGATTGCCGTCGCTGAAGGGGATCATGGCAGCCAAGAAGAAGCCGCTCGATGTGCGGCCGGCTCAGCTCGGGGCGTCGCACGTCACCGTGTTGGCCATGGAGCTTCCGCCCGAGCGCACGGGGGGACGGATCGTTGGTGAGGGACCAGCGGCGGTGCCGGAGCTGATTCGGTTGTTGCAGACCGAGGCCAAGGTACTTTGATGGCAGCGACATTCGCATTCGTGGAAGTGCGCGGCGGTGAGCTGCGGCGGGTGGGGCTCGAGGCGGTCACGGCGGCACGACAGCTCGCGGACGCTACGGGGGCGGGGGGGGAGGAGGGGGGGGGGGAGGTGCATGCGATGGTGATCGGCGCGCCGGGGATTGGCGCGAACGCCGATCGCATCGCGGCGCACGGCGCCGACGTGGTGTTCGTTGTAGAGCACGCGGCACTCGCTCTGTACTCGCCCGAAGTCGTGGCGGCGACCGCGGCGGCGCGCATCGGTGCCGGGGCCTATCGGGCGGCTGTGTTCAGCGCATCGGCACAGGGGCGGGATCTGGCGCCCCGGGTGGCCGCAAAGTTAGGCGTGAGCCTGGCGGCGGACGTCACGGCGATCGCGGCCAAGGGCGACACTCTTGTGGTCAAGCATCCGGTGAACACCGGGAAGGCGATTGCGACGCTGTCGTTCGACGGCACGTTAGTGGTGGTGTCGGTTCGGCCCGGTGCCGTTCTGCCCGCGCAAGCGAAGCGAACAACGCGGGTGGAGGCGGTGGCACCGGCCATGGACCCGGCTGCGGCGCGCGTGATGCCCAAGGAGCTGCTGACCGGGAATACGACCAGGCTCGATTTGGGAGAGGCGCCGGTGATCGTGAGCGGCGGG
>JANWIF010000142.1 GCA_025450035.1 Gemmatimonadaceae bacterium | reverse complement strand
GGGACCGAAGATCTCCTCGCGATACGCGGGCGCATCGCGTGGAATGTCGGCGAGCACGGTGGGCGCATAGAAGCTTCCCTTCCCCGCGAGCCGCTTGCCGCCGCTCACGAGGCGCGCGCCCGCGGCAACGGAGTGCTCGACCTGTCGGGCGACGTCCTCGAGAATCTGCGGCGTGGCGAGTGGTCCGATGTCGGTGCGCACATCCAGCGGGTCACCCACGACCAGCGCCTCCATGCCGGCCACGAATCGGCGCTCGAACTCGTCGGCGATGTGCCGGTGCACGATGAACCGTTTGGCCGCGATGCACGACTCGCCGTTGTTGACGATCCGCGCGCGGACCGCGGTGCGCACGGCGAGTTCGAGATCGGCGCTGGGCATGACGATGAACGGATCGCTTCCGCCTAACTCAAGGACGGTTTTCTTGATCGCACGCCCCGCTTCGGCGGCCACCTCGCTTCCCGCGTGCTCGCTACCGGTGAGTGTCACCGCGACGACGCGCGGATCGCGCACCACCGCGGCCACCCGCGGCGACCCGATGAGCAGGGTCTGAAACTCATCACCGTCAAATCCTGCCCGCCGGAGAATGTCCTCCAACGCGAGCGCGCATTGCGGGACGTTGGAGGCGTGCTTGAGCACCGCGACGTTGCCGGCCATGAGCGCCGGCGCGGCAAACCGAAACACCTGCCAGAATGGAAAATTCCACGGCATCACCGCGAGCACCACGCCCAACGGCTGGAAGGCTACGTAGCTGCGCGCGGCGTCGGTGGGGACGATCTCATCGGCCAACAACGGCTCGGCGTGTTCGGCATAGTGGCGGCACACCCACGCACACTTGGCTGCCTCGTCGGCGGCGCTGCGGGCCGGCTTCCCCATTTCGAGCGTCATCAGCCGCCCAAGCTGGGCCTTTTCGGCATCGAGGATGTCGGCTGCGCGTCGCATGCGGCGCGCGCGCTCGGCGAAGCTGGTGCGACGATGGCGAGCGAACGCCTGCGCGGCGCGCGTTAGGCGGGCGTCGAGCTCGGCCGGAGTGAGCTCGTCGAACGATGCGAGCGTTTCGCCGGTGGCGGGATTGACGGACGTCAGCATGACGAATCGGTCGTGAAGGGGGGGGGACGAATTTTCCGCGGGTGTGCGGGCGGCTATGGAATAACGTCGCCGCCCGCAGGAGTCGTTCCCTCGGGCTGCTCCCGGGTGCGAAGACGGCGCGTGAGGCGGGCTCCTTCGGCCGCGCGCCACTCGGCAATCCGCTTATGATCGCCCGAGAGGAGCACGTCGGGGACGTCGAAGCCTCGATAGCTGGCCGGCCGCGTATAGCTGGGGGCGCTGAGTCCACCGGCCCAGAACGAGTCGGTACGGGCGCTGTCGAGGTCCGACATGGCGCCGTCGAGGAGGCGCACCGTGGCGTCGACGATGATCAACGCGGCCGGCTCGCCACCACTGAGCACGAAGTCGCCGACCGAGATTTGCTCGGTGGCGAGATGATCGGCGACCCGCTGGTCGACGTCCTTGTAGTGGCCGCAGAGGAGTGTGAGCTGGGAGCCGGCGGCGTAGCGTACCGCGTCCGCCTGCACGAACTGACGTCCACGCGCCGACGCGAGGACGATCGGCGCCTGCGCGCCGAGCGCTTCGACCGCCTCGAAGAATGGCTCCGGCTTCATGACCATGCCGGGGCCGCCGCCGAAGGGGGCATCGTCGACCGTGCGGTGCCGATCGTGGGTGAAGTCGCGGAGGTCCGCGACGTGGTACTCGACGCTTCCCGCGGCTGCGGCGCGCGCGGGGATACTGAGCGCGAGCGGCGCGGCGAAGAACTGCGGAAAGATCGTGACGATGTTGATGCGGAGCGTCACTCGAAGAGTCCGTCGGGGGGCGTGGCCACGATGCACCGCGCTTGGCGATCGACGCGGCGCACGAATTGGTCCACGAAGGGCAGCAGCGCCGCGCGCGCGCCGAGGCGGATGTCGAGGGCCAGCCCTTGGGGGAGCTCGAGCACATGGCGCACGTCGCCTAACACTTCCCCTGAGGGGAGCTCGACGCGCATGCCGACGAGCTCGTGGACGTACGCCTCTCCTTCCCCCGGCGCCCGGAGGGTATCGGACATGGCGAGGAGATATCGCCCGCGCCAGCGCTCGGCTTCCGTCCGATCGTCGATGCCGGCGAAATCCACGAGCACCGAGCCATCGGGCTGTGGCCGCGCGGATTCCACCGTTAGGCGGCCACCATCCGGGTCCGGATCCCCGTGGGCGGTTCCCACGAAAAGACAACGGCCGGCCGCGAACACGTCGGCCGGCGCGTCGGTGATGGGCTGGACCACCAGGGTCCCGCGAATCCCGTGTGCCTTACGCAGCCGCCCGACGATGATCAGTTCGGGCGCGTTCACGTTACTCCGTGTCGCGCACCGGCACCGCGGCGCCCTGGCGGCGCGCGGCCACGCGCTGTTCGTGCCGCGCCTTGAGCAAGCCGGCCTTCCGGAGCAGCGAGCGCACGGTGTCGCTGGGCAGCGCGCCTACGCCTAACCAATAGTCCGCGCGCTCGGTCTTGAGCTGGAGACCATCGGCCGCACGGGGATTGTAATTGCCGATCGTCTCGATGAATCGCCCGTCACGCGGGCTGCGCGAGTCGGCGACGACGATGCGATACATCGGCTGCTTTTTCCGTCCAACACGACGGAGGCGAATTCTCACGGCCATGTCCCGTTCCCTGTGGCAGATGGTGATCACGTGCTCCGGGCTCATCGCGCGCCTGGAATTTCCAGGGCGCACCCGGTTGGTGGTTGGTAGGTGGTAGTTGGTGGTTGGTGGTTGGTGGTTGGTGGTTGGTGGTTGGGGAACTACTACCCACGGTCGTAGCGAGTAGTTCACCGACTACCAACCACTACCTCCCAAACACCATCCCGCCCGGCTTCCCCTCTTTCTTCATCCGCTTCATCGCCTTCTGCATCTCTCTGAACTGATCCAGCAGGCGATTCACTTCGCTGATCGGGCGGCCGGCCCCTTTGGCGATGCGGGCACGCCGTGATCCATTGATGATGCCGGGGCTCTTGCGTTCCACGTGCGTCATCGACAGTACAATGGCCTCGGCGTGTTTCAATCGCTTGGGGTCGAGCTTTGCCTGCTTCAACATCTTGGTATTCACGCCGGGGAGCATCTTCAGAAGCCCCTCGAGCGGTCCGAGTTTTTGAATCTGCTTCATGCTGGACAAAAAGTCTTCCAGATCGAAGCCTTCCCGGCGCACTTTCTTCTCGAGGCGCTTGGCCTCGTCGGCATCGAAGGATTCTTGCGCTTTCTCGACGAACGACACGATGTCGCCCATCTGGAGAATGCGACCGGCCATGCGGTCGGGGTGGAACTCTTCCAGCGCGTCTGTCTTTTCACCGACGCCGATGAACTTGATCGGCTTCTTCGTGACACCGTAGATCGACAGGGCCGCGCCGCCGCGGGCGTCGCCGTCCATTTTCGTTAGCACGACACCGGTAATGCCGAGCGCGTCGTCGAACCCTTTGGCAATGCGCACGGCATCCTGGCCGGTCATGCCATCGGCCACGAGGAGGATCTCGTCGGGGTGCAGCGCATCCTTGAGGCGCGACAGCTCGCGCATCATGTCCTCGTCGATCTGCAGGCGGCCGGCGGTGTCGATAATGACCACGCGTTCGCGCGCTCTCTTCGCTTCATCCAGCCCTTTGCGGGCGATCTTCACCACGTCGGCGGTGCTGCGATCGACCGTGACCGGCGTACCGATCTGGGCGCCCAGGGTTTCGAGCTGATCGATGGCCGCCGGGCGGTACACGTCGGCAGCGACCAGCCGCGTTGGGCGCCCTTCGCCCATGAGGCGGTGCGCCAGCTTGGCGGCCGTCGTGGTTTTGCCGGAGCCTTGCAGACCAACCATGAGCACGACGGTGGGCGGCACGGTGCTCATGCGCAGCCCCTCGCGGCGTTCGCCCAACATGGTCGCCAATTCGTCGTGGACGATCTTGACGAGCTGCTGTCCGGGCGAGACCGTTTTCAGGGCCGAGACGCCCACCGCCTTCTGCTCGACGCGCTCCAGGAACTCGCGCGTGAGTTGGAAGTTGACGTCGGCCTCGAGGAGCACGCGTCGGATCTCGCGCAGTCCCTCTTTGACGTCCGCCTCCGACAGTACGCCGCGCCCGCGGAGCCGCGCGAACACGGCGTCCAGCTTCTCACTCAGCTCGTCAAACATAGCCATGTAACATAGATCGAAGTATGATTGTTATCAATGTTCGGGACCGCCGCGAAGCAGGGCGGCAGCCGCTGTACCGGCACGCCCGGCCACTCGTCCATCTCTTCGCCGGCGTCCCGTCCACCTTCCTTCTCCTGCCCTCCGCCCTCGGTCGTCATGGCACGCACTCAGCGCAAGGAAGAAATCCTCAGGTCGGAGCTGCCGCCCACGCTGCCGCTCATGGCGCTGCGCTCCACGATTGTGTACCCGCTCGGCACCATCGCCGTTCAGATGGGTGCGCCGGAAAATCTGTCGATTATCCGCTCGAACGACGAGGCGGGACTGATCGTTGGGCTGCTCGTCGCAACGGGCGATCACGACGAGCCGATCAACGCAGACGCGTTCGTGGGGCGGGTGGGGGTCGCGGCCCGGGTACACGAGCGGATCAACCTACCCGGGGACACGATCCAGATCACGCTGCAGGGGCTGCGGCGGATCGTGGTGGAGTCGGTCGCGTCGCGCGAGCCGTATCCGGTGGCGGTGATCAAGCCGGCGCGCGAGACACCGCTCGATCCGGTCGAGGGCGATGAACTGATGAGGCGGCTGGTCGCGGCCGCGGAGACGCTGGCCGAGCTCGTGGACCGGATCCCCGACGAGGTCCCGGCGATTCTGCGCATGAACATGTCAGACCCGGGCCGGTTCGCCGACCTCGCGGCCACGAACATGAACCTGCGCATCTCCGAGAAGGACGAGGTGCTGCAACGGCTGGACATCGGCGACCGCATTCGGTTTGTGTTGGGCCGGCTGGAGCGCGAGGTGGCGCGGGCGCGGGTGATGGAAGACATCAAGCGGCAGACCGAGGTGAAGATCGAGCAGCACCAGCGCGAGTTCTATCTGCGCCAGCAGCTGCGCGCCATCCAGGCTGAGTTAGGCGAGACGGATCCCGGAGAGAAAGAAGCGGCGGACATCCTCAAGAAGATCGAAGACGCCCAGCTCCCGGAGAAGGCCGCCAGCGAGGCGCGGCGCGAAACGGAGCGGCTGCGCATGCTGTCGCCGGCCTCGAGCGAATACCAGGTGATTCGTACGTACCTGGACTGCCTGCTGGCCCTGCCGTGGAACGCGTATTCCGGCGCCGATACGCTCACCCTGGCCAAAGTGCAGGAAGCGCTCGACGCCAAACACTATGGGTTAGGCGAAGCCAAGGAGCGCATTCGCGAATATCTGGCCGTGCGGCAGTTGCGGGGCGGCGATCCGCACGGGCCGATTCTCTGCTTCGTCGGACCGCCCGGCACCGGGAAAACATCGCTCGGTGAAGCCATCGCCTCATCCATCGGACGAGCGTTTTACCGTATCTCGGTAGGCGGCGTGCGCGACGAAGCGGAGATCCGCGGGCAACGCCGCACGTACGGGGGCGCGATGCCGGGCCTGCTCCTCCAGGCGCTGCGCCGCGTGTCGGTAAAGGACCCGGTGTTGATGATCGACGAGATCGACAAGATGACGTCGGGCGGCATGTCGGGCGATCCAACGGCGGCCATGCTCGAGGTGTTGGACCCGTCACAGAATCACGGGTTCGTGGACCACTACGTGAACCTGCCGTTCGACCTGTCAGCGGTGCTGTTCATCTGCACCGCCAACAACCTGTTCGACATCCCCGCTCCGTTGCGCGACCGCATGGAAGTGATTCGCATCGCCGGCTATACGATCGAGGAAAAAGTCGAGATCGCGTGGCGCTACCTGCTTCCCAAGTTGTTCGAGGAGCACGGCATCGCCGACAAGGACCTGCAGTTCACCGATGAAGTCCTGGGCTTCATCTCGAGCGGGTACTCGCGCGAGGCAGGGTTGCGCGGCTTCGCGCGCAACATCGCGGCGATCATGCGCAAGCGCGCGCTGCGTAAGGCGGAGGGTGAAGAAGGCGCGTGGATTGTGGACAGCGCGAAAGTGGAGGACCTGCTGGGCAGTCCGCGCTACGCCCGTGAGGAAGCGGAAAAGGAACCCGAGGTGGGCGCGGTGACAGGACTCGCCTGGACCGCCACCGGGGGCGACCTCATGATCATCGAGGCGCTCAAGATGCCCGGGACGGGCCGCCTCATCGTCACCGGTCAGTTAGGCGACGTGATGCGCGAGTCGGTCGACGCCGCGTACTCGTACGTCCGCTCGCGGGCCAAGCAACTCGAGATCGACGAGAAGATGTTCCGCGAGTTCGACCTGCACATCCATTTGCCGGCGGGCGCGGTGCCCAAAGATGGACCGAGCGCCGGCATCAGCGTGACGTTGGCCATCGCGAGCGCCCTGAGCGAACGCCCCGTCCGCCGCGACCTGGCCATGACGGGCGAGGTCACCCTGCGCGGGAAAGTACTGGAGATCGGCGGCGTGAAGGAGAAGATGATGGCCGCCTACCGCGCCGGCCTGCGCGAAGTGATCCTGCCCAAAGCGAATGAGAAGGACGTGCGCGACGTCCCGGACGAGATGCGCACGAACATGGCATTCACGTTCGCGGCGACCATGGACGAGGTGTTCCGGTTGGCGCTGTTGCCAGCGACGCCGGTCAAGCAGGCGGATCGCCCTCCGACCACCGACGTCGCACGGCCGGCCGTGGCGGAACGAGCGGCAGACAGCGGCGCCGGAAGTTGGTAGCGCGGCGTAGTAGACCGCGTCACAGATCTTGGTCATCACGTCGGGCGATCGCCGACAGCCTGTCGTGCTACCAGAATCTGACCTGCGGTCCACTACCGGACATCGACCTTCGAAACTTCGATGACGCTGGATGAGATGCCGGCGGGAAGGTCCGTGTACAACACCGCCGGGCGACCGGCGACGGTGCCGCCCCACAACGTGATCGACCGGCCGTTCACCTCGTAGGCCTTACCGGCCTTCGTTTCGCGCGCTGTGGGTTGATCGAATCGGCGGCCGATGACTTGCTCGACATTGCTCCCATATTCGGCCGCCTGGACGGCGGACTGCCAGAACGTGAGCCAGGCAATGCCGTCTCCCGACGGAAAATGCACCACCTCGTAACGGTCCCCTGCCCAACCGGCGGCGACGCGAATCGCCGCGTTCTGATCCTGAAGAAATTGGAACAGAAATAGCCGCGTTCCAAATTCGCCCATGTCATCTTCGTACATCACCTTCCCGGAACGGGGCGCTGGGAAGGCGATCGCCAACGGCTGGGCCGCCTTCGCGGCGAAGTACGTCGAGGGATGAAGGATCTGCTCGGTGGACGTCGGCATGTTGGAGCCATATGGCTGCTGGCCGGGCCGGCGCGTCTCGAACTGGCGCATGAACTCCGCGCCGCTCAGGTATGGAAAGATGAGCGTCTCCTGCAGCATCATGGGTGCGGAGCGGAACACGGCCATGTCGCTGCTGTGGCTGTTGCGAATCATGTCGCGTACACGGTCCCAGCCGCCAGGAAGCTCCGCACCCGCACCGAATGCCGCCATGAGCGGCACCAGCGTCGCCTGCCCTTCGATCACCGCCTGCGCCGCCAGCATTCGATCGCTCTCGCCACGCACGTTCTGAATCGAATCCAGATTCATGTACTGATCCTGCAGCGCGTGCACCAACTCGTGCGAGATCACGAAGCCAACTTCATCTTTCGGCGCGCTGTCGACCACGTAGAGCACCTTGGTGTGCGGATCGTAGAACCCGATCACCTGCTCGGTGAGCAGATCGATGAGAAATCGCCGTAAGTCCAGCGTGTCCGGAATGAGTCCGAGCCGGCGATAGAATATCTGCTCGCCGGCAATCTGCTGATCCGTCACCTCGTCCTTGAACCGCTGTTCGAGGAATGCCCGCACTTGGTCGTGCGTCTGCGTGCGCAGTACCGGAGCGCGCTTGAACTTGAGACCGGTACCCCGCTCGATCGTGGGGATCGCGTCGGCCACCTCGCGCGCATACGGTTGATCGCTGTTGACCGCGTTGCGTCCGCGACACCCAGCGAGCACCGCGACACCGGCGATGAGGCCGCATATCGTTAGGCGGCGGCGCGGGGAGATCAGACGGCCCATTGCACATCCTGACCCGTCGCGACGGCGACCACGCGAGCGACATCGTGTCCCCGCACCACGAGTCCCACGTCGATGAATCGCCGATTGAGCTCGCTTTCCAACGCGGCCAGTCGCAAGCTCGAACCAGGTATGGTGCGCGGCACGCTCGGCGCCTCGACACGAGGGGCCGGCGCGGCGGACCCGTCCGGCGAACCGGCCGCGGGCGCGGGAGCTGGCGCGGGTGCGGGCGTGCGCTGGCCGGTGAACGCCGCCTCGAGCTCCGCCCCGAACCGCTCGAGCGCTGCGATGCCGCCGCGCGCCATGCGCTCGATAGGATCGTCGGTGTCGATGTCCTCTTCGACGCTGCGGCGCGACTCCGCACCTGCCTGCGGCGCCGGACTCCCCGCGCGCTCGACGAGCCGCACCAACTGACGCCGCTCGACGATCATGGCCTCAAGGTCACCCGGATACTGGGCCCCGGCCTGGGTATGGGCGCACGCTTCGTCCAGCGCATCGATGGCGCGGTCGGGGCGAGCCCGATCAGTGATATATCGATCGGTCAACTGTACACTCGCCACCAACGCCTCGTCGGCGATGGCCACGTTGTGGTGCCGCTCGAGCCGCTCGCGCCGGGCACGGAGGACCTCGAGCGTCTGCTCCACGCTCAATTCGCGCACGGCGATGCGCTGGAAACGCCGCTCGAGGGCCGGATCGCCGCGCACCCAGTGGTCGTATTCGTCCTGCGTGGTCGCGCCGATCACGCGAAACTCGCCGCGCACGAGCGCGGGCTTGAGCATGTTGGCGGCATCCATCGCCGCGCCCATCGCGGTGCCCTGCCCAATGAGGTTGTGCAACTCGTCGATGAACAGCACGATGTCGGGATCCGCGGACGCGGCCGCCACGATGTCGCGCAAGCGTTCTTCGTATTGGCCGCGGTACATCGTGCCGGCGAGCAGCGCCACGTGGTCGAGCGCGAGCAGGCGCACGTTGCGCCGCGCGAGGGGCACATTCCCCGCAGCGATGCGTTGGGCGAGGCCTTCGGCGATGGCGGTCTTGCCAACGCCCGCCGGCCCAACGAGCGCTGGATTGTTCTTGCTCTGCCGAAGCAGGATGTCCACCACGCGCGCGATTTCATCGTCGCGGCAGCGCACGGGCTCCAACTTGCCGGCGCGCGCTTCGGCGCTGAGATCGCGCGTCGAGCGCGTGAGCGCCTCGTCATCCGGTCGCAATACGTCTCCCAGCATCAGAGTCCGGTGAGTCCTCGATACCAATCGATGAGCGACGCGCCCCAGAGCAGCGCGACCATGGCCGCCGGCGCGAGGAAGACGCCAAACGGCACCAGCGGCGGATCAAACTCGGTGCCGGCCCGCTTGCTCCGCAGGTACGAAACCGGGAACACGATGAGGAGAAAGACGACCGCGCCCAGCGCCGCACCGAAAAATACCGTGAGAAACGTGCGGCCGATGCCAAGGTGCGCACCAACCATGGCCATCAATGTCACATCGCCAAATCCCATCGCTTCCTTCTTGAACGCCATCTCGCCGAGCCAACCGGCGATGGCAATGAGGCCGGCTCCTACGCACGCCCCCACTGCTGAATCATACAGGTTGGCGAAGGGAGAAGTTTCGTGCATGACGGCCGCGACGACAGCCAACACGAGCGCCCAGAACAAACCAAACGCGGTAAATCCGTCGGGGATCACGTAGTCCGCGGCATCGGTCAGCATGATGCCGAGCAGGATCGTGCCGAACACCGCGATGCGAAGCGCGGTAAGCGTGTACCCGAAACGCACGAGCGCGGCGAGCCACCCCAGTCCCACGACCAACTCCACCAGCGGATAGACCACGGAGATGGGCTGCTTGCAGCCGCGGCATCGCCCGCGGAGGACAATCCAGCTGACGAGCGGGATGTTCTCGTACCAGGTGATCTGGTGCCCGCAGCCCGGGCAGCGGGAGCGTGGCGAGACCACGGAGAGCTCCTTGGGCCAGCGCGCGACGCACACGTTGAGGAACGAGCCGATCACGGCTCCGATCACGAACGCGAACACGGCGAGCGACGAGGGCGCGGGAGCAGTGGACGCTGGCATCACGGGCGAAGATGGTAAAGGAGAATCCCGGCGGCGACGGCTACGTTGAGCGACTCGACGGCAGAAACGATCGGTATGGCGACGCCCTGTTCGGCGCGACTGCGGGCGAAGTCCGACAGGCCGGCTCCTTCATTCCCGACAATGAGGGCGAGGGATGCGGGAACAGTGATCTTGTCGAGGATCGTTCCCGCGGCGTCAGCGGCCCAGAGCGGCACATGGCGGGCGGCGCGGAATTCATCCAACGCGTCCCACGTGCACGCCAGCGCGGGATGTTGGAAGATCGCGCCCATCGCGCTACGGACGACTTTGGCATTCCAGAGGTCAACGGTCCCGGGCATGGCGAACGTGGCGTCGACGCCGAGCGCCGCTGCCGTGCGGAGGAGCGTGCCGACGTTGCCCGGGTCCTGCACGCCATCCAGGACGAGCACACGCGCGCGCGGCTGAAGCACCAGCGTGTTGAGATCGCGGGGCGGCACTTCGGCCACCACGAGCACGCCCTGCGGTGACTCGGTAGACGTGGCGGTCGCGTAATCGCCGTCGGTGACGTGATCGATCAGAACGCCGCGCGCGTGAAGTAGTTCGCACACTGCCTCGCCGCGCAGCGACCCGGCGAGCGCAGGCGAGACAAGCGCTCCGCGCGGAACGACCGCCGAGCGCAGGAGTTCTTCGACGGTGCGAATCCCCTCGGCGACAAATTGATTATGACGCTCGCGCGCACGGCGCCGCTGGAGATCGCGGGCTAACGTCAGCAGCTTCACGCGCTTGGCTCGGTAAGCGGACGGAACAGCTCTTGGTTAGTTGGCAAGGAAGCGATCACCACAAGGAGGGCGCGATGCGATGGTTTGCGGTAGGAACGCTCGTGAGCGTCGGCGGAGCGCTATGGGGTTGTGCGACGATTTCGACCCAGCAGGAAGTTCAGATGGGGGCTGCAGGAGTCGCAACAGATCAACCAACAACTCCCGATCATTCAGGACGCGGAGGTCAATCGGTACGTGAACGTACTGGGGGATTCGATCGCCAAGCTATCGGACGATCGGAGCCTCGAGTGGCACTTCTACGTGGTAAACACCAACGAGGTAAACGCGTTCGCCCTACCGGGCGGCTACATCTACGTAAACCGCGGTCTGGTTGAGCGCGCAG
>JANWIF010000141.1 GCA_025450035.1 Gemmatimonadaceae bacterium | reverse complement strand
CGGCCGGCCGCCAGGTGACCCGCGGCGCCGAGAGCGCCGGTCCCAACACCGCGCACGTCACCCGCAGGACCTCCTCCGGTGATCCCATCGCCGCGATCGCTGCCTCCAGCTCCACGCGCACCTGGCTGTAGTCGGCGCGGCGCAGCACCACCCGATCCACGAAGCGCGCCACCAACCGCCGCAGCCCCGGATACGCGATCGCAGTCATTACGCCTAACGCAAGCAATGCCCCAACCCCTAACGGTTGGGTCCAATCGCCGGCCATGCGAGGCAGCACGTACGGCACGGCGATCCCGACGTACAACGCCATCCACAGCACGATGATCGCAAGCAGTGCCAGCACGCGCTTGAGAAACAGATCGGCCAGGGCGAAACGATAGTCCTGATAGAGGATGACCAGGGCCAGCGGCAGCGACGCGTGATGCCCAATGAGCTCGATGGGCCACGTGTCCGACGACGACGCATGCTGGCTCAGGTGCAGCGCCATCACCGCAAACGCGGCCAGGGCCACGGCGGACAGGGCACGGCGAACTGCAGGCTGGCGCGGCGAGTACGCCACCAAAAGCGCGATCACGGCCCCATAGCCGTAGGTGAGGAGCAGCATCGCAGGCCGGGACGGGACTGCTTGGTGCGCGGCAGCGGCGCCGATTTGCAACACACTTGCGACCGTGCTCAACAGGTACGCGGTGCCCACGATGAGGCGTTCGCTGCGCCGCTGGCGTGCGGCCGCCGCCAGCGCCGAGTGCACGACCACCGCGGGCAGAAATCCGAGCGACGAGAAGGCAATCGCGATCAGGAGCGGCGCCGGCGCGGCGGCACCAAAGTCCCGGAGGCCGTAGATCACCAACGCGCCGCAGTTCCAGGCCAGGCCTAACAACGCCGTGGCCAATGGAATGCGATCGCCGCTCCGCGCCAGCGGCGATGCCGCGCGCAACCGCCCCGTCCGCAACGTCATGAGCCCCAGCATCGCGTACAGCACGATGCCGGTCACGAAGCCCACGAGATGGATGAGGGTGGTAGCGTCGCTGGGGGTCATGAGTCGCGTTTGGCACGGACGCCGAAGCCTACGCCCGCGCCCGCAACAGCGGCAATGACCAGTTCACCGCCGGTCCGTTACAGGTCATGAACGGTGGAAATCGGCCGGTCAGCAGCCGCCACCCGTCACCGCACCTTCTACTCGGCGCGGAGCGCCTCCATGGGTGACACGCGCGCGGCGCGCATCGCGGGCACCGCGCCGGCGATGCCCGCGGCGGCGGTCAGGACGACCAGCGCGAGCACGATCGATGGCGGGTCGAGCACGCCAATGCCGAACAACTGGCTGCGCAAGAGCCGCGTGGCCACCAGCGCGACCGGCAATCCGATCACCGCCCCGCCGAGCACCAGCAGCATGGCCTCGCGGAACACCATCCGCGTGACGTCGCCGGGTCGCGCGCCCAGCGCCATCCGGAGACCGAACTCGCTCGTTCGCCTAACTGTGGCGTAGGCCATCACGCCGTAGAGGCCAAGCGCGGCGAGGATCAGTGCCAGTGCCCCGAACATCGTCGCCACCTTCGCCACCAGCCGGTCCTGGCTGATCGAGTCCTGGATGAGTACGGTGAGCGGGTCGACACTCAGGATCGCGAGGGACGGGTCGGCGGCCGTGAGCGTGCGGCGTACGGGCCCGACCAATCGCGCCGCATCACCTGTCGCGCGAATCTCGAGATAGAACTGGCTGGGCTGCTGGCGCAACTGCGCCATCGGCACATAGAGCCGGCGCACGGGCTGGTCACGCACGCCCTGCTCCTGAACGTCGCGCACGATGCCCACGATCTCGAACGTCGAGCTATCGGTCGTGAGGTGGTGGCCGAGCGCGCCGCCGTGAGGAAAGAAGAAGTGCGCCATGGTCTCATTCAATACCACGACTTTGGGCCCACTCTCGTTGTCCGACGACGTGAAATCGCGCCCCGTCACCACGTGAGCGCCGAGCGCAGTGAAGTAGCCGGGACCCACATCATCGTAGGCGACCAGCGTGTCCGAATCCGCCCGCGCACTATAGCTCTCCATCGCAATTGTGGTCCCCGACTCGGTGCCACTGAATATCCCGTTCTCCGACAGTGTTGCCGCGGCAACGCCCGGGGTCTGCTCCAGGCGCTTGATGAGATCGCGTCGTAGGGCAAGCAGTCGCGCACCTGTATACCCGCTGCGCCCCGCGTCCAGGCGCGCGATCACCAGTTGGTCGCGTGCAAGCCCAACGTCGGCGTTCTGCAGTCGTTGCGTGCTGCGCACCAGCATGCCTGTTCCAACGAGCAGCAGCATCGAGAGCGCCACCTGCACAACCACCAGCAGCTTGCCGACTGGAATCTTTCCGCCCGTGCCGCCGGGTCCGGCGACGCCGCGTCCTTGCGTCCGCAGCGCCGACGCAAGGTCGACGCGCGTGGCTCGCAACGCGGGCGCGAGTCCGAACAGCACGGCCGTGAGCAGCGACAGGCCCGCCGTGAACGCGAGGATGGGCGCATCGAGATGGACGTCGAGCGGAATCGGATTGGGTCCGCCGCTCGCCAGCCGCAGCAGCGCGGTGCTTCCCCAATACGCGACGAGCAGTCCCAGCGCACCACCAGCAACGGCAACGATCACGCTCTCCGTGAGTAGCTGCCGAACGAGCCGCATCCGGCCCGCGCCGAGCGCCATGCGCACGCTCATTTCGCGTCCGCGCGCCGCGGCGCGCGAGAGCATCAGGTTGGCGACGTTCGCGCATACGACCAAGAGGACCAGCCCCACAGCGGCCATGAGCGTGAACAGCGATGGCCCGTACGCCCCGCGATAGTATGAGAAGCCCTTGCCGCCGGGTTCCACCTGCAGCGGGCGTTGGCGCAGCTGGCGCTGCACGTCGCTTCCATCGCCGATCACGTGATCGACCAATGAGTGATGGTGCAGCGTCGTGATCTCGCTCCGGGCGCGCGCGATCGATACGCCGGGCGCGAGCCGCCCCATGAGCAACAGCCAGCTCGACGAACGATCGGTGAGCAACGGCTCGTGGGGCGCGATCGCCGGCTGCATCATCATCGGGATCCAGATGTCGATCGCCTGCCCAACGAGGTCCCCCGTAAATCCCGGCGGTGTCGCACCGATGATGGTGAGCGGCACGCCATTGATCGACATCGTTCGCCCAACGGCGGAGCGCGCACCGCCGAACCGCCGCTGCGCGTAGGCATTGCTGACGACGACGACCGGATCGGCGCCCGGGACTTTATCTTCCTGCGCGGTAAACGTGCGGCCGGCGATCGCGGGTACCTGAAGCACGGAAAAGTAGTTTCCCGAAACAAGCCGTCCGCGGGGATGTTCTGCCTCGACGCCCGTTCCCGACACACTGTTCCGGTCGATGAACACATCGAGTCGCTCGCTTCGGCCTGTGGCGTAGAGTCCCGTGAAGACGTGATTCTGGTCGCGCAAGTCCGCGTACACGGGATACGACGCGATGCTCGTGGATGGCGTGCCTTGCGACATCGACCCCGTGCGCCGCGGGTCGCCGATGCCCACCAGCCGCTCGGGGTGCGGCACCGGGAGCGTGCGCAGCAACAACGCGTCGATCAGCGTGAACATTGCCATATTGGCGCCGATGCCCAACGCGAGGATGACCAGCATCACCGCGACCACGCCTTTGTGCTGCCCGAGCGTGCGCACGGCGTACGCGGCGTCCTGCCGCAGATCCGCCAATCGGTTGGCTCGCTTCATGACTCGCTCTCGCTCGTGATCGATGGTGAGACACTCGGCCCGCACCGCGTACGGATCGCCGAATAGTCGTAAGGCCGCGGCGCGAGCGGTGCCCGGATCGTGCCCCGCCGCCAGCAGCTTCTGCACGCGCATCGCCAGGTGGAACTCGATCTCCTCGTCCAGGTCGCGCTCCGCGCGCCTAACGCCCACGTCCAAGCGGAAGAACCGCGGGCGACGATCGCCGGACATCAGGTCGTCGTCCGCGTCGTCCATCTCCCATCGGTACGCAAGGGGAGCGAAGGGATGGTGTCGTGCGAGGTCGCGCCGCCGGCCGCGTTCGACGCGGCGCCGGCCGCGGGTCTCGCCGCGCTGCGCGCCAGCTGCCGCCCAACGCGACGCGTTAGGCGAGGTGCAGAATCCGGGATGCATTGCCGCCCAGGATCTGCGTTCGCTCGGCCGGGGACAGGCGCGCGGCATCGAGGCTGTCCTTCATCAATGCGATGCTGCCGATCCGGTGCGGATAGTCGCTGCCCGCGAGCACGTGGCCCGCACCCGCGAAATCGACGGCCAGCCGGAGCGCGGCCGGGTCGAAATTCACCGTATCGAAGTAGAACTCGCGCAGCACGTCGCCCGGCGGGCGCTGCAGGTGCTCGCGGCAGTCGGGAAAGGCGCGCCACCCGCGATCCAACCGCTCGGCTAGATACGGAATTGCGCCGCCCAGGTGCGCCAGCACGAAGGTGATGTTCGGGTACCGGTCCGGAATCCCGGCGAACACCAGGTGGGCCGCGGCGAGCGTGGTGTCGAACAGGCATCCGACCAGCGCCGTGAGCCAGTAGTCCGTCATCGCGTCAATGTTGCCCGGGTTCGTCGGATGGATGTGCAGCACCGCGCCTAACCGATTGGCTTCGGCAAACAACGGCTCGAATCGCGCATCGGCCAGCGCGCCGCCATTGACGTTGCTGAACAACATCGCGCCGGGAAATCCGAGCTCGGTCATGGCCCGCCGAAGCTCGACCGCCGATGCCGCGGGATCACAGAGTGGCAGCGTCGCCAGCGCCGCGAAGCGAGGGCGGCGATCCCGGACGATCGCGGCGAGCGCGTCATTCACGAGGCGCGCCAGCTGCACCGCGCGCGCCGGCAATTCCACGTGCGTGCCGGGCGTGGTGAGGGACAGGACCTGTGTGTCGACGCCGTCGCGCTCGAGCACCTGCTGGCGATAGACAATGTCGCGGTGGCCGCGCACCGCCACGTTGAAGTCGCCAGGATAGTGAACGAGCGGATTGCCGGCGTCGTCGTCCGTAATGCGCACCACGCTGTCGCCCGTGCGGAGGGCGTCCAGGTACGTGGGGGGGTAGTAGTGATTGTGGACGTCGATCAGCATTGCTATTGGTGTCTCGTGATGACCCGGCTCGGGCTCGACTCGGCGGGCCAGGGTGGTGTGGCGGCTTGAGTGACAACGCATTGTTGAAGCGGATGAGGCGGATGAAAACGGATCGTGCCGGGTGCGGGGCGAGGACGTGCGCTCCAACCGGTAGGTCACAAAGAACACCACGTAGGGAGCTGGTGCGATAACTGAATGCGGGCGTCGTCATTGACAAAAAAACGAGAAGCGAGGCAGCACTGGTGTCATCGCGCGCAGTTCCCGCCCCGAGCCCGGCACCATCCGTTTTCATCCGCCTCATCCGCTTCAACAAGGCGTTGTCACTCGCCGCCGCCCCCTTTGATGCTGCGCCCGCGTCGCGCGACTCGCAAGCCGGTTCCCATCCGTGCTGGCGGGCTGCCGTCCACTGGATACTTTATACATCTCAAGAACGGCGAATTCTCATTCCTCTCCTCCGACTTCGCGCCCTACCATATTTCACCGGCTGCCGCCCCTCCCTCTCCCTCCACGTCACTTCGATGCGACGACTCGTCCTGATCAGCTGCCTCGCCCTCACGCCGCTCGCCACCGCGGCGGCGCAGGACGGCACCACGTTCACCCACGCTGACACCCTGCGCGGCTCCAACGGGCCCGGCCGCAGCTGGTGGGATGTAACCTTCTACGACCTGCACGTGGCCATCAATCTCGCCGACAGCAGCATCCGCGGGTACAACGGCATCACCTACCGCGTGCTCGTGCCCAACCAGGAGATGCAGATCGATCTCCAGGTGCCGCTCGAGGTGGACAGCATGGTTCAGAACGGCCGCACGCTCGCGTCGCGCCGCGATGGCAACGCGTTCTTTGTTACCCTCGTCCAACCGCAACACACGGGCGACATCAATACCGTCAACGTCTACTACCATGGCAAGCCGCGCGCGGCCATCCGGCCGCCCTGGGACGGCGGCTACATCTGGCACCACGACAGCCTGGGCCATCCCTGGATCGCGACCGCGAACGAAGGGCTGGGCGCCAGCGTCTGGTGGCCGAACAAAGACATTCAGTCCGACGAGCCCGACAGCCAGCGCATCGCCATCACCGTCCCCGACTCCATGACCGATGTGTCCAACGGACGGCTGCGCAGCACCACCAGGAACGCCGACGGCACGGCCACGTACGAATGGTTCGTCCAGAACCCGATCAACAACTACGACGTGGAAGTGAACGCCGGCACTTACGCGCACTGGAGCGATGTCTATCACGGTGAGAACGGAAATCTCGCGTTGGACTTCTGGCCGCTCGCCTACCACCTGGACACGGCCAAGGTGCAGTGGCAGCAAGCCAAGTCCATGCTGAGATGCTTCGAGCATTGGTTCGGTCCGTATCCGTGGTACGCGGACGGATACAAGCTCATCGAAGCGCCGCACCTGGGCATGGAGCACCAGAGCGGCATCGCCTATGGCAACCACTTCAAGAACGGGTACCTCGGCCGCGACCTGTCGCGCACCGGGCAGGGGCTCAAGTGGGACTTCATCGTGGTCCACGAGAGCGCGCACGAATGGTTCGGCAACAACATCACCGATAACGACGTCGCCGACATGTGGATTCACGAGAGCTTCGCCAACTACTCCGAATCGCTCTACACCGAGTGCACGGCGGGGAAGGCTGCCGGCGCCGAGTACGTCATCGGCACCCGCGCGCTGATCCGTAACGATCGCCCGATCGTTGGGCACTTCGGCGTGAATGACGAGGGGTCCGGCGACATGTACTACAAGGGCGGCAACATGCTCCACACCATTCGCCAGGTGATCGACAACGATGAGAAATGGCGCGGCATTCTACGCGGCCTCAACAAGACCTTCTGGCACAAGACGGTGGACGGCACGCAGGTCGAGGCGTACATCAGCCAGCAGGCGGGGATCGACCTGAGCAAAGTGTTCGAGCAATACCTCACGACCAACAAGGTCCCGGTGCTCGAGTACTCGATCGCCGGCACCACACTCACGTATCGTTGGGCGAACGTCGTTCCCGGTTTCGCGATGCCGGTGAAGGTCACGCTGGCCGACGGCCGCTACGGTGTCATCCGCCCAACGGAGTCCTGGCAGACGACCGCCGTGCACCTGACACAGCCGACCGACTTCAAAGTGGATGTGAATTACTACGTCGAGAGTAAGGACGTGGGGGGACCGCGGTAGTTGGTGGTTGGTAATTGGTAGTTGGTAGTTGGTGAACTACTGCCAACGACCGTGGGTCGCAGTTCGCCAACCACCAACCACCAACCATCAACCGTCACTCCCCCTGTCCCTTCTTCGCCGTCGGGGGCAGCAGGCCGTTCAGGCGAAGGTAGATCGCCGACTGGCTGTAGTGGTCGGCCCAGTCACCCGTCGTGAGCGTCATCACCGCGGCGCGCGAGCGCGGGTGGCCTCCGAAGAGGGGCAATTGCTCGCTCAACTTCGAGTCATCGACCTTGGCAAGCGCTTCGTCGCAGAAAGCGAAGGTCTCCTTGAGCCGCTTTACCAGCACGTCCTTGCTGTCGGTCGCGGCAACCTTGCTACGCTCGGGCGCTTTGACGCCGCCGATGGTACCGCACAGGTAGTCGTTCCCCTCCGAGAGATGGACCATGATCTGGCCAAAGCTCATCTGGGCGGGCGTTGGCTTAAAGCCGAGTTTGTCGGCGGGAAACTCGTCCGCCGCGGCCATGAGGCGCTTTCCCATGGCGTGGGCATTGTCACGGAAGGCATCGGAAACAGGGTTCGTCGACTGCGCCGCGGCGAGCCCAGGGAGCAACGCGGCGGCGGCGGCGGCGACAGCAACACACATACGGGCACGCATGACTAGTCACTCGAGTTGGAGAGGCGTCCAGTTTGCCTCCGTCCGCGCGCAAAGTCCAGAGCGCCCCCCGCAGGATCTGGCGCTCGACCTTGCGGCGCCGCTCAAGGGGTCGGACCCGCCAACGACGGGCGGAAGATGAAGTCCTGACCGCCGTTCGATGCGGGCAGCACCAGCCTCACAGCGGGTACAGCCTGGCTCGATAACACAAAGTGGCTGTTCGGGATCGCTGAGTCCGGCGCGAACGTCAGATCGAACGCGGCAGTTACGGTAGCTCGCTGACATTTTCCCTGAAGCAGGCTCGCCGCCGTCGCGAGTTTGAGCGTGGTGCATACGCCGTCCACCGTTCCCAGCGATGCCGACACCGAATGAGCGGTGAGTCCGGAGTTGGTCAGAGTATCGTTGAGTAGCGCGACATCGATCAACGATGGACTCGGATCGATGAGCGTGTATACGAGCTGTGACACGTTGTCCCCTGTCCACGCGACAACGACGAACACGGAATCGCTCGGTGTGGGCATGGGTCCCGCGGTGGTGCCCACGAGGTCTGCCGCCGCGACCTGATACGTCTGCGTCGCGCCGTCCACGGTGAGCGAGACCGATGCGGCATCCACGCCCTGCGCCAGCACGGCAACCGGGTAGAGCAGCAAGCGAAAGCGATCGAACTCGCCCGCCGCGGCGGCCTGCTGCGCCAACGTATCAAGGTGGAGCGCCTCGCTGAGCGACGGCGGCGGCGGCGCCGTGGAGTTGCCGCACCCGGTCAGCACCGCCGCGCCCGACAGGGCCGCACCGATGCCTAACGCAACGAGGGCCCTTGGAACACCGCGCATCCAGCGATCCTCGACCACGGGCGATAACATTTCGAGCGACGAAGAGCAACGCTGCAGTATGCGCCGCGGACTCGCGGAACGCGATGGTGGCGCGCGCGGGGTAGTGGGTCAGTTTGGAAACCGACCCACTACCGCGCGCCGGCTGCCTGGCGAGCTCGGGCGTCACACGGACCCTGCCGCCTTGACGCTCGGCGCGCCCACACCGCACCTTCCGCTCAATGCCCGCCCGTCTCCCCGCCGCCGCCGCTGCCGCCGCCCGTTGGCTGCCGGCGCCTCGATGGCGCGCCGTGGTCGCCGCCGCGGCGCTGGCATCCCAACTCGCCGGATGCGGCGACGCGTTGCCGCTCGCGCCCGCCGAACGCCTAACGGCGAGCATCCCGCTGCCCGCAGCCTCGAGTTACATCATCGAGCTCGGCGCCGCGGGACAATTGCCGCCGCCGGTCGAACAGGCGATTCACGACGCCGGCGGACGCGTCCTTCGCGTTCAGCAGGAAACCGGCTTGGCCCTGGTGGCGGGACTCTCGGCCAAGGCCGCCGATGCCCTGCGCACCCAGGATGGCATTCGCCTCATCCTGCCTAACACTCGGCGCCGCCTGGTGCGCGACCACCTCCGGGCAACCGGTCTCGCGCAGGCGGGCCGCGCGTCCACCGCCGGCGCCGCCATGCCGCTGGCGTTTCCGAATCCTCGCTCGGCGCAGCTCTTCGCGAGCCAGTGGAATATGAAGCAGATCCGCGCCGACAGCGCGTGGCAGATCTCGCCGCAAGGATCGGGCACGTCGGTGTTCATCATCGACTCCGGCGTCGACACGGCACACATCGATCTCGTTGGGCGGGTGGACGGCAGCCGCTCGACCTCGCTCGCGTACGCGCCGAACGACACCGACATGCTCACCCCCCTCCCCTATGGGCACGACGCGGTGGGACATGGGACCTTCGTCTCGTCGCTCATCGCGTCGAACAGCAAAGGCATCGCCGCGGTCGCGCCGCAGGCTACGTTAGTCATGGTGCGCGTGCTCGATGATTCGGGATCGGCCGACGACTTCACGGTGATCAGCGGCATCCTCTACGCCGCCGATCACGGTGCCGATGTGATCAACATGAGCCTGGGCGGCTATCTCACGCGAACGAGCCCGTTCGACCTCGCGGTCGCCGACCTCATGCAGCGCGCCGTCGACTACGCCACACAACGCGGCGTGCTCGTCGTCGCGGCGGCGGGAAACGAGTCGGTCAACACCAACGCGGCCAGAAGTCCGACGGGCAGCTACACCGACAGCTTGCACACGCCGGCGGGGGGACTGCTGCACGTGATGAGCGTGGGCGCAACGGGACCCGTAGACCAGAAGAAGTTCGATCAGATCGCGGACTATTCCAATTTCGGCGACGCCGACGTAGCGGTGTTCGCGCCGGGCGGCAACACGGTGGATACCGCGGAAACGAGCGACCTGGTGCTCGGCGCGTGCAGTGCAGCGTTCTTGCCAGTCTGTGCGACGGAAAACCGGTACTTGTTAGGCGCGGGGACCAGCTTCGCGTCGCCACTCGTCGCGGGCGAGGCGGCGGTGATCAAGTCCCACGCGCAGACCAAACCCACAGCCGCGCAGCTCGAGGCGTGCGTGCTGAACACGGCGTTCAAGGTGAACGGCGTGCGGCCCGATACGGCGTACGGGTTTGGCCGAATCGATGTACTGAGCGGGGTGCTAAGCTCGAGCTGTCAGTAAGTCAGTACCCCATCCCCGTCACGCCGCGGCCCCGTGTGGGTCGAGGGCGGCGTCGCGCGCGGTGTTGATCAACCGGGCGATGCCGTTACCGTGTGCGTCTTAGGCAGCCCGCGCGACGTCGATAAAGGCGCCGAGGCGCTGCGCGAGGCGATTCAATCTCTCGAGCGAAAGCTGGACGTCACGATCGAAGTCCGTAGTAGGACGCTCGCCGATCTCGAAGCAAGGTCCAACGATCTGGGCGATGAGTTCCAACACGCCATCCCAGTATTCGGTATCCCCCCCATGGGGCTTCTGAAGCGCTACCGTGGCGACTGGGAGAAGCGCAACATCCGCATGCATGGAGACCACGATGCGCACTCCCTGGCCCGGGGCAAAAAGATCGCAGATCGCTTAGCGCGTGATCCTTCGCTCGTCGCGCGCGCACACACACGCCTTCAGGATCGATGGAGTAAGGCTTCGGGAAGAGAACGAAAAGAACTGGATGAATGGAGACGCCTTCTGGATACCGCCACGCCTGCTCGCCTGCGGAAGATCCTTTCGGACCCCGGCGAGCGAGGTATTCGGCTGCGCCAGACGCTACCCTTCCTCGGCGTTGTATCCGATGACGACTCGAACCCCAGGCGATCGTGACCCGCGCTGAACTGGAACATGCCGTCCGTGCAGCATGCGATCTTGCAAACGACACGGAGGTCATCGTCTTCGGCTCGCAAGCCATCCTTGGGCAATTTCCGCACGCGCCCGCAGCGCTCCGTCTCGACGCCCTTCCGGCGATGTGAACACCATCTGATGTAGTACACCGGCACTAGTGCGCATAGTTCAGGTCTAACGCGGCGGATGGATACTAGGGTTTTCCCTAGTCGATGCACCGGTATCCGCTAGTGCCGGGCTGAGCACTAACGGCACTCACGTAACCGGGCGAGAGACCTGCAGGAAGGAACTGGGGCGGGTGGACTCGAACCACCGGTCTCCGGATTAACAGTCCGGCGCTTTGCCAGCTCAGCTACGCCCCAAGAGACGACGATCCCGGCCGCGGTGACGGCCGGGATCACGTACTTGCGTGGCAAGCTACACTGGGTGCTCGGTTCGTGCCACTCCTGCATCACTCGCGGCACGACCGCCCTCCGCCACGGCGGATCAGCGATCGGGCTTCAGCTACTGGATTCGGACGCGGCCATTGTCGTTCGTGCGCGCGCCAGCGCCGCTCGTCCGGCGTCCGGTGTGCCGATGCCGGTCCGTAATCGCAGGAAGCACAAACGCAGATCCTCGAGCGCGGCAAGCGCCGCCTCCCGTCGCGACACGACCGAGTCGCGCGCATGGCGCAAATCGGTCGCCAGTGCTGCACGACTGTCGGCCACGGTGGTTGCGGTGTCATCGGTTGCCGCCGAGCGGCCGTCGCCCAACTCGCCTAACGCCTCACTCAGCTCGCGCGCGCGCGCGTCGAGCGACGAGACCAGGTCTTCAAGCTGCGCGACGAGTGGCGCCGCACCGCTCAGCTGCTTGCGTACGCGAGGCGGCAACGTAGACAGCAAGGCCGCGGCACCGTGGTGCGATGATCCGGTTGCGGCCTGTGCGATTGCTCCGTTCCGGCCGCCGCGCGGGCTCGCCACCACGCGAAAAAAGAGACGGCCGAAGCCGCTCATCCACAGACGCACCGCCAACCGGTTCGGGCCACGACGGGTCAGGGTCCGGTGATACACGACAGTCATCACATAGATGACGAGCAGGACGAGCCCCAACACAAGCAGGCCGACAGCGAGCGTACCAAGCTTCGTCTGGACGTGTACACGGCTCGCCAACGCGACGCCGGCGCCAAACATCACCAGGCCCGCCAGCAGCGTCAATCGGCCGCGAGTCGCCTTTGCACCCGGCGGCGCAACCTGGGGCGCGATGGGCGCGTTGGCCGTCTCCTGCTCCACTCGTTTATCCGCGTCGAATGCCGCGCGCACGTCGTCGTAGCCGAAACCTTGATCCCTCAGCGCCTGCGCGCGCGTCGCGAGTTGTAGCCCGTTCACCACCGTGAACACCACAAGAACCATGAGCAGTAGATCAGCCGCTTCCGGACGCGCGACGGCGACCGCTGGTAGGAGCACGAACAGCGAGATGACGGTCGTCGAACTCATCTCGGCGACGCGTTGGAAATTACGCACCGGCGGCGCGATGTCTTGCACCGTGCCCTGTACTTGCTGGAGCGCCGACACGAGCGCCTCGGCACTTGGCCATCGTTCGTCCGGCGTTTTGGCAAGACATTTGTCGATCGCCGCAGCCAGCTGAAAGGGTGTGCCCGGCCGCGCCACCCCGACCGGCGGAGCCGGCTTGGTGACCTGCATCGCGAGAATCGCCTGCACCGTCGGCGCATCGAATGGCACCCGTCCGGTAAGCGCGAAAAATCCGACGATGCCTAACGAGTACAGGTCGCTTCGCGGATCTGCCGGTTCGCCCGCTGCTTGCTCCGGACTCATGAACTGCGGCGTGCCAAGGCTCTCGCCCAACGACGTGATCGTCGAGTCGGCGACGCGCGAGATGCCGAAGTCCACCAATAACGCGCGGCCCGTCGCTCGCTCGATGAGAATGTTGTCGGGCTTCACGTCGCGATGCACGACGCCGCGCCCGTGCGCATACGAGAGCGCCCACGCAGCCTCCTGCATCACGCGCCCCACTTCGGCCGGCGGCAACGGGCCCGCGCGACGCACGCGGTCGGTGAGCGAGTCACCGTCGATGAAGCCCATCGCGTAGAAGATCACGCCCGGGTGCTCTTCCACGGCATGAACCGGCACCACGTTCGGATGCGACATCCCCGCCACCAGACGCGTCTCGCGCAGGAATCGCTCGCGCAACGTGTGCTGCGCCATGAACGCCGCCGGTAGAACCTTGAGCGCCACTAACCGATCGAGCGATACGTCGCGGGCGAGATACACCGTCCCCATGCCGCCGCGACCGAGCTCCCGCTCGATGATGTAGCGGCCGACGAGCGCCGCTTGCAGCGCGTCGAGGTCGTGGTTCTCGCCAAGTGCAGTGGAAGGAGTCATCACGCTGATGGTGGAAGCCAACCTAACCTCAGCCCTTGCCGCCACGCCGGCAAGGGTGCCTCGAACCGACGGACCGGGCTGGCGCGCGCCGTGACACCGACGGCTATCTTCTTCTTTGCACATGCGCTCGCGGATGATGGAGGCGCTGACGCCGTGACGAAGACACCGATCGAGAATGCACGATGACCAACCTCACACTCGACCCGCCGACCTCGGCGCTGATCCTCATCGATCTGCAACGCGGCATCGCCTCCACGCCCACGGCGCCGCACCCGGCGCGCGATGTGGTGACACGCGCGGCCCAGCTCGCCACACGGTTTCGAGACTGCGGCGCGCTGGTCGTCCTCGTACGCGTGGACCCCGGCCCCAACGGGATACTCTTCCCGCACCCGATCACCGACGTGCCACGCCGCGCGTTCGACGTCCCGCCGGACTGGATGCAGATCGTCCCCGAGCTCGGATCGCATGAAGCCGATGTCGTCGTCACCAAACACCACCCGTGCGCATTCCACGCGACTGACCTCGAGCTGCAACTCCGCCGCCGCGATATTCGCACGATCATACTCGGCGGCATCTCGACCAACGTCGGCGTGGAAGCCACGGCCCGCGTGGGCTATGAGTTGGGATTCGACCTGGTGTTCGTCGAAGACGCCATGGCCGCGCGCGACACGGACCTGCACACCTTCACGGTCACCCGGTTCTTCCCCACGATCGGCCGCGTGCGCTCCACCCAGGACGTGCTCGACGCGCTCAGTTAGGCTCGCGTGCCGATGAGCCCCCCACGGCGCGCGTCGATGCTGCGCGCGCTCCAGCACCGCAATTACCGGCTCTTCTTCAGCGGCCAGAGCGTCTCGCTCATCGGAACGTGGATCACCCGCATCGCCACGAGCTGGCTGGTCTACCGCCTCACGGGCTCGGCGCTGCTGTTAGGCATCGTCGGCTTCTGTGGACAGATTCCCACCCTCGTGCTCGCGCCGTTCGCCGGCGTGATGGTGGACCGGTGGAGCCGGCACCGCATCCTGTTGGCCACACAGGTGCTGTCGATGCTGCAGTCGCTGGCCCTCGCGGTGCTCGCGCTGGCGGGCATCATCACCGTCACCGAGATCCTGGTCCTGCAGATCATGCAGGGCATCATCAACTCATTCGACACGCCGGCCCGGCAGGCGTTCGTGATCGAGATGGTGGAAGACCGGGCCGATCTGCCCAACGCCATCGCGCTCAATTCGTCGATGGTGACGGGCAGCCGCATCATCGGTCCGACCATCGGCGGCGTGTTGATCGCCGCGTTCGGCGAGGGATGGTGCTTCATGATCGACGCGATCTCGTACGTGGCCGTGATCGCGTCGCTGCTCGCCATGCACGTGAGCGCCGATCGGCGCAAATCGGCGACGCGGATGCTTGACGAGATGCGCGACGGGTGGCGCTACGTGTGGGACTTCGCACCAACACGCACGGTGCTGATGCTCCTGGCCCTCGTCAGCACGATGGGAATGCCCTACATGGTGCTCATGCCCGCGGTCGCCGAAGACATCCTGCACGGCGGCGCCCACACGTTAGGCTTTCTCATGACGGCGTCGGGTGTGGGCGCACTGATCGGCGCGCTGTACCTCGCGACGCGCGCGTCGGTGATGGGCCTCGGACGCGCGATCGCCATCGCTGCCATGGTCTTCGGCGCCGGCCTGGCGGTGTTCTCGCTCTCTCATGTCCTCTGGCTGTCGCTGCTGCTGCTGCCGATCGTGGGCGGCGGCTTCATGGTCCAAACGGCCTCGACCAACACGATTCTCCAGACGATCGTCCCGGAACATCTGCGTGGGCGCGTCATGGCGTTCTACGCCATGGCGTTTCTGGGCACCGCACCGATCGGCAGTCTGGTAGCCGGCGTCGTGGCCGACCGCATCGGCGTGCCATGGACGATCTTCATGGGCGGCATCGCCTGCATCGGCGGCGGGATCCTGTTCTGGCTCCGGTTGCCGAAAATCGGCGAAATGATCAGGCCGATTTACGAGGAGCGCGGCATCATTCCGGCGGGCGTGCCGAAGGCGGAAGCGGAAGCCATCTGAGGCGCGCGCGCCTACTACTGGATCAATTCCAACGCCTTCTGCCGGATCGTCTCGAACGCCGAGCGGACGCCGTCCGGGCGCGCCTCATCGTTGGTGTTGAACGCAGCGACGATGGCAGCCTTGGTGGCGGGATTGAAGTACATGAACGCGAGAAACCCGGCTTGGCTGCCGGTGTGTCCAACGAGCGTGGCACTCCCGCGCGGCAGGATGAAAAACGAGAGGCCCATCCACTCAGGGTTGCCAGCGCTGTCCGGCGACGTGAGATACAGCGGATGCCACATCTCGGCGAACGATGAGCGCCGGAGCACGGTATCGTAGCGCCGGGCGCGCGCGGTGTCGCCATGGGTGGCATTGGTGAGGAACGCCAGATACGCCGCCAGATCGACGAGCGGCGCGTTCCACCCTCCGTTAGGAATGGTAATCCCCGGGTCGAACTCGCGCCCGTTGTCCTGCACGCGCTCCGGGCCCGACGAGTCGCGAACGAGCGTGTAGTTCGCCGAACGATCATCGGCCAGGTAGTAGGGCGTCACGCCAAAATAGCTGCGGTCGAGGCCGAGCGGCGACAGGATGTTCTTCTGAACGTACGTCTCCCATGGGTCCCCGGTGCGCTTCTCGATGATTCGCGCCAGGTAGATGAATCCGGGATTCGAGTAGCTGTACCGGGAGCCGGGCTTGAAGAACACTTCCTGGTACGGCATCATCGCCACCAGTTGCGACCAGGTGGTGGGCTCGAACGGCTCCCACGGTTTGCCTTGCTTGTACGGCCACGTAGGATTCTGAAATCCGGCGGAATGTGACATCAACATGCGGATCGTGATGCTGTCCATCGAGCCGTACGGGTCGTGCACCAGCCGCAGCTCGGGGATGTAACTCGTCACACGATCGTCAAGCGTTAGGCGACCGCGGTCGCGGAGCTGCATGATGGCGATCGCGGTGAGCGTCTTGGTGATCGACCCATAGTGAAAAATGCTTCGCTCGGTGATCCGCTGCCCGCGCGCGCGGTCGCCCCAGCCATACTCGTGGTGCGCCACGGGCCGGCCGTCACGCATGAGCAGCACGGCCGCGCCCACGATGCTGTCGCCGTGCGCGGCGCTGTCGAAGAGTTGGGTGAACGGCTGCCACGCCGGGGGGGGGGCGGCCACCGCCGCCGCGCGATGCTGGGCTCGAGCCACCGCCGGCGCGGCGGCAATCAGGATGCATGCCGCGGCCAGGCCGGCCGCGCGGTACGAAGCAGATGCGTTGGTCATCACGCTTCCTTTATAGCACCCGTATCAAGGGACGGGAAGCGGTGCCTCGGCGGACGCTGCGCCGGGGGCGGCGCTGACCTGCACATCGAACCGTCGCATCATCACTGCGAACGCGCGCGCGATCTGCACATCGAACTCCGCCCCCGCGCGCTCCTCGATGTAGCTCAGCGCGCGGTCGATGTCCCACGCCTCCCGATACGGCCGATCGGTGCACAGCGCATCGAACACGTCGCACACGTGCACCAGCCGGCTCGCGAAGTGGCAGTCACGGCGATACTGCAGTACCGGATAGCCCCCGCCGTCGATCATGATGTGATGCTCGTACGCCACCGCGGAGGCGACGCCGAGATGTTCGTCGGTCTCGAGAATGATGCGCGCGCCGTCCACGGGGTGGCGATCGAGCACAGCGCGCTCTTCAGGGCTCAACTTGCCCGGCTTCACCAGGATGTCGCGCGGCACACGCACCTTGCCAATATCGTGCAACAGGCCGGCGGTGCCGAACGCGCGCACGTCTCGCGCGCCAAAGCCTAACGTCTCGGCGAGCGCCATCGCCAACACGCCCACGTTGATCGAATGCGTCGTGGTGTACTGATCGAACTCCTTGAGGCGCAGCAGGGGAATCACCACGCGGCCGCTGCCATGCATGGCGATCGAGAGCGACCGAATCACCGCTTCGGCCTCGATCAGCGCCAGCGTTCCGGCGTCGCCCATCTCCTGGTGGATGAAGCGTACGGCGTCGGCTTCCTCATCGAGCGAGTACGAAAGCGTCGCCGTGGGGAACGGCCGCGCCGCGCCAGCCCCGTCGCCCGAATCCCGCATCTCGCCCTGCAGCCCAACGGCGCCGAATCGAATATGGCCGGGCACGGCCGGCCGCATGGTCGTCGAGCTGGCCTTGCCGCCGGTGAGCAGGTCATCGGCGTGATCGAGGAATGCCCCGAATTCCTCGAGCGTCGCGCCCGGTTCGATTTCCAGCCGTTGTATCCCCGCATTCGCCAACCGGCGCGACCATTCCCAGTCCTGCAGCTCGCGTACGGTGCGCCGGCCATAGACCACTTCATCCAACAGAAAGCTGAACTGCGGCCGCGGGTTCTCGCCCAACAGCAGGCCCAGATGCTCGAACGAGTGCTCGACCGCGCCTAACCGGCGTGGGTGGCGTTCGCCGTACAGACCCATGATGGCCAGGGTGCGCGTGAGCGAGAGCAGAAAGGCGACCGGGGCGCTCATCGGGCTCCCGGCCACGCCGCCACGGCGGCACGTACCTGGACGTCGTGATGGCGCGACGCGCGGACCAGCACCGACACCACTCGCGGTTCGGCCGGCCATTGGGCAACGAGCCCGGTGAGCGCGGCGAGCAGGCGCGCCGAGCGCGGCGCGAGCCGCCGTCCGCCAAACCACCCGCCGCTCGACGTCGCGCACCCCAGGAGGCATTCCAGCGCGCCGCGCTCGCGCGAGGTCGACAGCACGCGAATTGCCAGCAGGTCGACATCGGCATCGAACTGGCGATCGGCGACGCGCCGCGCAATGATCGCGACCGCCGACGTCGAACACCCGTCCAGCGCCGCGCCTAACGCTTGGCGCACCACCTGCTGGTCGGGATCGCCCAGCGCCGCCATCATCGCCGCCTGCCGCTCGGTGGGCTGCTTGAGCAGCATCCGGACCGCCTCGCGCCGCACTCGTCCATCGGGGTGCGCTGCATACGGCTTCGGCGAGAAGTCGCCGGGCCGCGTGCCGAGCCGGTCGAGGAGGATCAGGAGATTGCGCTGAAAGTACCACGGGGCGCCGGCGAGTCGCGCCGTCACTGGCGCCACGAGCGCCGGCCCCAAGGGCGCCAGCAGTCCAAGGACCTTGCGCCGCGTCGCACGAGAGGTCGATGCGCCGAGCGCATCGAGCAGGGGTTCGGCCGCATCCATGCCTAACTGACGAACCAACCAGTCGAGTTGCTCCGCATCGGGCGCCGGCGAATCAAGCAGGCGGCGGAGCTGGTCCGGTGTGGCGGCCCGGGCGCTGATGGCCTTTGCCGCCTCACTCTCCGCATCGGCCTGGCCAAGCAAGCCCATCAGCACGCCCATCTGGCCAGCCGACACCATGGAGTCGATCGCCTCGAGCACATCGCTCCCTACAGTGCCGATCTCGAGGCTCATCTGGATCAGCCGCAGCGGCTCACAGGCGTGCGTACTCTCGTCCGGCGTGATGAACAGTGACGCGTTAGGCGCCATGCGGTCGAGCACCACTGCGTACCGTCCAGGCGTGGGATCGTCGAGCGCCCAACCGGAAACGAGTTGTTTTATCTGATCCCGCAGCGCGACTTCCGCTTCGGCGCGAACCGCCGCATCGCCCCGTTCCGCGTGTGCGGCGAGCTTGGCGAAGAGGCGAAGCAGGGAGGTCGAGATCACACGCTGCGAGGCATCGGCGGCCGACTGCACGAGCGCGAGGGCGGCGTCCACGGCCAGCCCTTCCGACGCGTCGACCAGGAAGCGGCGGCGTTGTGAGACGTCGCCGCCCAGGATGATGATCCGGCGTAATTGCTCGGGTTCGAGGGCGCTGATGAGGCGGGACACACGCCGCCGCAGCACCGCCGACTCCGCGCGATCGCCGCTCGCCAGCTCGCCGGCGATCTTGAGCAGGTAGCCGATGATGACCTGATCGTACGCCTGCTCACGAGCGTGGGCGTTGATCGCTTCCGCCACCAGCTCGGGGTCGGTGGCCGTGGCGTCGGGGGCCGCCTCGGTTTGCAGGGCCGCACGCGCCAGATCCAGCCAGAGCTGCGCGGTTCGCTGCCGGCCGCCCACGTCGGTGTCGTCTCTCCCGCCCTCGCCATCGATCAACTCGAGTTGGTCGTAGCTGAGCGCGAACAGCCGCACGTGCGGCCAGGCCGGCGGGCCGGCCGTCCCGTTAGGCGAGAGCAGTGCGCCGTCGCGCTTCGGGTCGCGGGCGAGCATGCGCAGCACCTCGTCCATCTCGCCGCCCTGGACACCGGCCACGAACTTGAGCGCCCCGGCGTCGGGCGCGTGAAGCTGGCG
>JANWIF010000140.1 GCA_025450035.1 Gemmatimonadaceae bacterium | reverse complement strand
GGGGGGGGCGGGGGGGGGCGGGGCGCGCCTGGAGGGCGGTGGGTGGTGTACTTCGCAGAACCACCAACCACCAACCACCAACCACCAACCACCAACCACCTATTCCCGATTCGGCGGCTTTGACTTGTCCGGATATTTTGGCGGACGCGGCACCACGATCGGGTGCTGCGTGATCTCTTCCGTCAAGGCGCGCACGGCGGCCTCGAGCTGCGCATCGCGGCCCTCAAAGGTTTCGTGCGGCGTGTCATCGACCACCACGTCGGGGTCGACGCCGTGGCCCTCGATGAGCCACTCGCTGTTGGGGCCGTACACGCCCATCTCGGCGGCGGTGGCGATACCGCGATCCACGAGAATGTTCGAGGACGAGAGCCAGATCTCGCCCCCCCACGTGCGCGTGCCGATCACCTTGCCTAACCCAAGCGAGCGGAAGCCGTACGCGAAGGCTTCCCCGTCCGAGGCGGTGTGCGCGTTCACCAGAACGGCCATCGGGCCGCGGAACGCGCTCTGCATGTTCCAGTACGGCGCGCCCACGCGCGGTTGCCAGTACATCCACGGGCGCCGCGCCAGCCGCTCGAGAATCCAGGAATCGATGTTGCCGCCCCGGTTGGAACGTACGTCGATGATCAACGCATCGCGGTCGAACACCGGATAGAAGTCCCGCTCGAACTGTGCAATGTCCCCGGCGCCCATCGCGCGGAGATGCACGTAGCCGATCCGGCCGTGACTGAGACTGTCCACCATCTTCCGGCGCGTATACTCCCATTCGTCATAGCGCAGGTTTGCCGCCTGACCGGCATCGATGGGCTCGACCACCACATCGCGCGCGGCGGCGCCCGCGGCGCTGCTGCGCACGCGCAGCCGAACCTGCGTGCCGGCCGTATTGCGCAGCAGCGCGTCGAGCGATAGCGCGGACAACACGTCGGTTCCGTTGACCTGGACGATCACATCGCCGTTGTGCACGTCGGCGCCGGGCCGCGCGAGCGGCGACAACGCGTCCGGACGGTCGGGATCGTTTCGATAGACATGCACCACCCGATACCCGCCGCCCCGCGTGTCCCGCGTCAACTCGGCGCCTAACGACGCCGTGGCGATGCGCGCAACGGTGGTGCGCACATCGCCGCCGTACACGAACATGTGCAGCGCCGATAGCTCCGAGATCATCTGGCTGAACACGTCGGCCAATTCCACACGGTCGGTCACGCGATCCGCGAGCAGCTCGTACTTGCGCCGCATGGCACGCCAGTCGATCCCGTTCATCGCCGTGTCATAGAAGTAGTCGCGCTCCAACCGCCACGCCTCGTGATACATCTGCTGCCACTCTTCGCGCGGTTGGACATGCAGCTTCCAGCCGGACAGGTCGATCTGTTGGTCGGCCAGCTTCTCCGGCGCGTGCGTGCCCGCGTCGATCACGTACAGGTCGTCCGCGCGGCGCACGAGGAGCTTCTTTCGGTTCGCCGAAAGCTCGTACGCGCCCACGTCATCCAACAGCGTCGTGGCTTTGGGATCCAGACGGGTGATGGGCAGGACCTTGAGCGTCGACTTGCGTGGCGCATCGGGGTTGCGCACGAGGTAATAGAGCCGGGCGCCATCGGTCACCAACGACGCGTAGTCGCCCGCCTCGAGCGGTACCTGATACAACCGGTCCTCGATACCGGCCGTGTCCACGACTAGCGTTCGGCCGCTGTCCAGGACGGCGCGCGAGACGGACGATGGGCGTTGGGCTGAGGCACGGGCATTCTCGCGCGCACCCTGCTCCTCAACGGCCTTCGATGCCGGCATCGCCGTCGTATCGGGATGCAGTTCGTCGGCGTGCGCGAACGGGAACCGCGCGTTCCGCTGCAACGCGATGGCAAACAGTTCCGTCTGCCGGTCAAAGTAAGGCTCGGGGGCGCGCGATCCCCACGGTGCGTTGACGCGCGAGCGAAAGTGGCGGTCCGAAAGCAACCACAGCCACTGCCCGTCCGGACTCCACGCTGGCGAGTACGAGTCGTACCGGTCGCTCGTGAGCGCAATGGTCGTCCCCGTGCGCGTATCGTACAGGAAGATCCGCTGCAGTCCGTTCTTCCCGGACACGTCGTACGCCAGCCACCGCGAATTGGGGGACCAGACCAGATCGCTGAAGTCCCCGTATGGAGACGTGCCGATGCGCTTCGATTCGCCCGTGGCGTCCGCGTAGATCCAGAGCCGCTGATCCTTGTCCGTATGCGCGATCAGGCGCCCGTTAGGCGACGGAACCGCCTCCCAGCGCAGCACCGTGCCGTCGCGCGTCAGCTGATGGGGAGCGCCCACGCCGTCCGCGGGAAGCGTCCACAGCTCCACCTCGCCGCTCTCGTCCGACAGCGCGAGCAGCGAATCGCCGCCGCTCGTCGGCATGAACCGTCCGTCGCGATAGCGCACGCCGGGATGGCGCGCCGCCTCGACCAGTCGGCCCTGGTCCTTCTTCACCGGCGCCACGAAGAGCTGGCCGCGCGCCGTCAGCACCACCTGGTCGCCGCGTGGCGAGAGATGGACCGCGCTCACCCACTTCATCGCGGTGTCCACCCATTGCTCGCGCATCTGATCGAGATCGGACGCCACCCGGATGGGGATCACACCATCCGCTCCGCTCGCGACATCGAGCAGCCACAAATCGGCGCCTAACTGGTAAACGATGCGACCGTTGGACATCGACGGCGACTGCAGGTCGTAATCGGTGTGTCGCGTGTGCTGGCGCAGGTCGTGTCCGCCCTCATCCATCGACCAGATGTTCATCACCCCGTCGCGGTCGCTCGCAAAATACACGCGGCCGTCCCACGGCATCGGCGTCTTGCTCGTGCCGGCGTAGTCACTGGTGAGCGGCGCGGCCTCGACCATCGCGCTGCTCCACTTCCAGAGCTGCTGCGCGGTACCGCCCGCGTAGCGCCGCGTGTGACTTCCCTGAAAACCGAAGCGCGTGAAGAACAACGTCTGGCCATCGTAGGCGCCGTCGGCGGCCTGCTCGAGCGGCAGCCGCGTCACCACGCGCGCCACCGTGTCAATCGCCGCGAGCTGCTCTACCGGAAGCGTCGAATACTGCCGCGTCGAATAGAGAATCTGTCCGTCGGGTGTCCAACCGACGACGATGTTGGGTCCACCGTCCCAGGTCCGCCGAATCGGTAGACCGCCGGCCATCGGCATCGTGTAGACCTCGGTGGGTCCTTCATACTGCGCCGAAAATGCGATCGTGCGTCCGTCAGGTGAGATCGCCGCCGACACTTCCTCACCGCGGCCGCTGGTCAGTCGGCGCGCGACGCCGCCGTGGATGCCCACTGCCCACAGGTCTCCTTCGGCCGTGAACACGATCGTCGTGTCGTGAATGGCGGGGGATCGGTAGTACCCGCGTGGCGCCGATGTGAGCGACTGCGCGCCTGCGGCCGCCGGACTGAGCACGAGGGCGCTCGCGAGGAGCGCCTGGATGGTTCTGAGCATGTCGTCGCCGCGCGTGGAAAAGTCGGGAAGGGAACAGCGGCGGGACTTTATCACGCGCGGCGAGACCTGGCAAGGACGCGCGAACGACTACCTCCGCTGACGCGACGTGCCCCGCGGCGCACCGCCGCCTGCGGCCATGATGTACGTCCCCCTCACGTCGGCTCCCGGCACCGCGCCAGTCAGCGTGAACTCGCTCGAATGACCAACTGCCAGCCACGACAGCGCGACGCGCCCACGGTCATCGGTCACCGCCCGCGAAGGCGACACGGATCCAAACTTCGTGGAGAACTGCACGCGCGTGTCGGGCACCGGATTCCCGTATGCGTCGGTCACGAGCGCGACCAACCGCTTGGTGGCATGTGCCGCCACGTGCGTCACGGCGGGTGCATCATCGAACGAGAGATTGGCGGCTTGGGCGGCGATGGCGCGCGCGCTCACCGCGATCAGTGTGATGATCCCATCGACGTGAATGGCCATCGACTGCCGTCCGGTGGTCCGCCCGATGGTCCAACGGATTCTCGCCACGCCCAACGAATCGGATTGGAGCGTGGCGTCCGGTACCGTGCCCGCGGAAGGCGCAAGCACCAGCGTTACGTGAGGCACACGGTTGCCGTTGCCATCCACCACGCGGACCACGATCGGTTTGGGCAGCGCGCGCCCGACCGTGGCGTGTTGATCGTTGCCGCTCATCACGACGAGCGCGGCGGGTGCGCCGGCGGTCGCAGTGGCAACGATTGTGAACGGCGGCACCGCGAGGGCGCTCTCGCTGGATCCCACCTGCGCGCGCAACCGCTGTGCGCCAATTCGCTTGGCGAGCGTCCACCGCACGCGCGCTACGCCGAGTGAATCGGTGCGCGTGCCTAACGGGCGCGTCGATCCGTCCAGCGTCACCCACGCGACCGGCACGCCGGCGAGCGGCCGTCCCGTGGTGTCGGTGACGCGGATGCCGATGGTGTCGCCGAGAGTCGTTCCGGCGACGCTGCTGGGCGCGTCCGTCATCTGCGATATGCGCGTATTGCTCGCCACGGGGTCCGCCTCAGCGGCGATCGACACCATGCTGTCGACGTGCTCGACGTAGGCGAGCAGTCGTTGCGAACCCGGTCGCTCGTCGAGCAACCATGCCGTGCGCGCTCGGCCATCGGCGTCGGTACGCGTCGTGTCCGGCGACGCCGATCCGAGCCCATCGGCCGTCCGGAAGGTCACCAGTTGCCCCTCGATGGGCCGCCCGCGACGGCTGGTGACGCGCACCACGACCGGCTGCGGTAGCACCCGCCCCGCCAAAGCGCGCTGGCTCGTGCCCGCCACCGCCGCGATCGCCGCCGGCGTGGCAGCCACCGTCACCGCCGCGTGCCCAACGACACCGGCAACCGTCGCCGTGACGATCGACCGGCCCGCGCTCCGGCCGGCCAATGCCCCCGCGCTGTCGACCGTGGCGACGGCCGTGTCATCGACATGCCATTGTGCGGCGAGACCGCCGATGGCGTACCCGCGCGCGTCGCGCGGAACGGCGCGCAGCAGGAGCCGCGCGTCTTCGGCCACAGTCACCGCGCTGTCGCCCGATGCGGTTGCGATGTCCACCGTCGCCGTGCGCGGCGCAACCACGACCCGCGCCCGCGCGACGAGGCTTCCGACGATGACCGACACCGTCGTCGCGCCCGGCGCGCGCGTGATCACCGAGCCATCGTGCAGTACGCTTGCGACGCGCGGATCCTCGCTCGTCCACGTGGGGTGTACGCCGGCCAGGATGCTGCCATTGCGGTCGGTGATCGTGGCGGCCAGGTGAATCGTGTCGCCGACCGACCACGCGCTGTCAGCGTTCGGCCGGACGCCCACCCACGTGGCGCCAAGGTTGCCAATGGTCTGGTGCGACACGGCGTTGCCGATGAAGCCGTACGAGTAGAGCGCCGAGATGAGCGACGCCACGGCCGCACCCATCGAGGCCGCGGCCGCGACCATGCGCCACGCGTGGCCGAACCATGGTCCCCGAACTGTGGCCGCTGCCGCCATTCGCTGTGCCATACACGTTTGGACGGTGGCCCGACAACCGCCGTCACGCCCCCGCCCGAAACTGCGAAGATCGTTACGGGCGAGGGCGGTGATGCGGGAAATCTGTCCCGATGCCCACATCACGATGTGGCAGCCCGTTCCCTGACAGACAGGGGCCTCCCCCGTTCGAGGCGCCTTGCGCCGCACTCTCCGTGACGCGAGGAATGCTGGTGTCACTCGCACCGGAGCCAATCGCGCTCGATGACGCAGAACGCGGTACTGTCCATGTGCACGAGATCGGCGTCGCTGGCGCGTCTTGGGGTGGGGTAGGGTGGTCTCGTCCACTAACCTCACCCTGCTGGCCGCCGGCCTCGCGTTAGGCGCGGGCGCGACGTATCTGATCTGCCGGGTACTGTTCGGCGCCCGTTTGGAAACGGCTCGCGTCGAAGCGCGGATGACGCGGGAGCACGCGGTCGACGGGGAACGGCGCCTCAAGGAGGCGATCGATTCCCTCTGTGCCGAAGCCCTGCGCCAGAACAACGCGCAGTTCCTCACCCTTGCCCGGACCGAGCTCGAACGCGTGCGCGCGGAGGCCGCGGGCGACCTCGATCAGACAGGCCACGCCATCGCCGAGTTCCTCGCGCCCATTCGCGACGGTCTCGCACACTACGAGAACAAGATCTCCGAGATCGAACGGGCGCGTGAGCGCAGTTTTGGCGAGATCGTGGTCGCAGCGAGATCGGCCGCCTGGCGCGCGAGCGGTTCGACCGCATCGCGAAGGTGGGCGAACTGTACGGTCGAGTGGGCGATGGGCTCGAGGAGGCTGTGCGCGCGTACAACGAGGGCGTAGGATCGCTCGAGACGCGCCTGCTCGTGACCGCGCGCCGACTGAAGGCGCAGGGCGTGTTCCCGATGCAGGGTCGTGATGTTGCGTTAGGCGCTGGCGGCGCGACCACGGCACCTCCGCCGGCGCCACGCGGATCAGGTCATCGGCCACAGCCAGCCGAAGACGCTGGCCGTCAAGAGCCCGTAGACCAGGCCGTCGATCATGTCCCGCACCGTCGCCGACCACGGCTCGCCTCTCCAGATCGCGCCCTGCACGCGCGCCGCCGAATAGGACAGGAATGCGACCGTGCCGACCACGCGGAACACCCCGAGGTACGATGTCCCCGGTGCGAGTGTTCGGCTGGCGACGTACGCCGTGACGTAGGAAACCACCAGCACGTAGATGAACCACTTCATGAGGAACGGCCCCATGCTGATCTTGCCCGGTGCACGCAGCACGATGAGCCCTACCGGTCCTTCCTCGAACTTCCGAACCATCTCGGGCGTGTTCATGTCCTTGGGATCGGGGCACGACGGGATCATGTACTGACCCGCACCCACGTGTCCAGCATTGAGCGCGGCACGGACGTCCGGTTCGTTCGGCAGTGGCTGGTAGTCCGCGCGGTGAATCTTGAGGACTGTGTGGATCAGCGCGCTGGCCACGAACACCACGATGGCGGCAAGGATGATCGGCAGCCACAGATGCGTGAGGGGAACCATGGGGCGCTCCTGAGCGAGTGGGTGCTGGAAGTAACGGCAGAGGCTGGAACGGGGGAAGAGGGGAGGGGAGGTACAGCGGCGGTCGCCACAGGATCGTATATAATATACAAACCGCCGTTCTCGCCGCTCCTCGCGCCAGCCCCTGCACGCCATGCCCCGTCATTCGCGCCAACGCACTGCCCTCGCTCTTGCCTCCGCGCTCGCGCTGCTCGCGCTACGCTCGGTCCCGCGCACCACTGGGGCGCGCGCCGCCCCACGCGAAGCAACGGGATCCGCCATGGTCGAGGTCCACGCGGCGGCACGCTTTGACATCTCATCGCCGCTCCGCTCCCGTCACGCCGTGGTCGCCGCCGCCCTCCCCGCCGCCTGCAACAAGTTAGGCAAAGGATGCGGCGCGTCGCCGCCAGCCGCCGGACCGGATGACGACGGTGACGGGACGCTGCCGCCTCCCCCTCCCCCCCCGCCTGCCCCACGGGACAGCGCCGCCGCCGCGACCGTCCACGCGTCCGGCGCCGCGGTTGAGCAGCGAACCCCTGGTGCCCGTCCGCCCGCGGCGCTCGTGGCCAGCTTCGACGGACTCGGCGCCGGATTCATTGGGCCGCAGGGCGAGGCCAGCCTTCGCAATCCCTCCGACAACAGCATCGCCGTCGGTCCGAATCACATCGTTGAAATCGTCAACTCGCGCATGGCCGTGTTCACCAAGAAGGGCACCATGTTCGACACCACCGGCAGAGTGCTCTACGGTCCCGTCGTCACCAACACCATCTTTGCCGGATTCGGAGGTCCGTGCGAGCACAGCACGAGCGGCGATGCGGTCGTGCGCTATGACCAACTCGCACTTCGCTGGCTCTATGTGCTCCCCATTTTCCGGCGCCCAGCCGACGATTCCACCGGTCCGTACTCGATGTGCTACGCCGTAAGCACCGGTGCCGATCCGCTTGGCCCGTACGCCCGCTATGAGTTCAAGCGACCCTTGTTCCCCGACTATCCGCGTCCCGCGATCTGGACCGACGGCTACTATCTGCCCACCAGCACCGGCGATCACGTCATTCAGAAGCACGCCTGCGTCGCCGACCGGAGCAAGATGCTCCAGGGACTCCCCGCTACAGAACAGTGCGTGATCATCGACGGCGTGAGCTTCCTGAACATGGCCGACATCGACGGCCTCGAGCTCCCTCCACCCGGCGCGAGCGACGTCATCATCGCCGACGGGGGCACACAACTTCATAAAATCTTCGACGACTCGGCGCTTTACGTCTACCAGTTCCACGTCGATTGGCACACGCCCGCGAATACCAGGGTCACGGGGCCCGACACGATTCGCGTCGCGCCGTACCACTTCTTGTGCGACGGCCAGCTTACCAGCTGCGTTCCCCAGCCGAACACGGATCGCCGCCTCGACGCGCAAGGCGACAAGATCATGCAGCGCGTGGTGTATCGCCGAATTGGTGACCAGGAGTCCGTCCTGGCGGAACACTCCGTGAATACGTCCGCCGGTGGCGGCGGCGTGCGCTGGTACGAGCTGCGCTTCGACAGTACGCGCACGCTCAGTCTGTTCCAGCAAGGCACCTATGCGCCCGACAGCGGCTATCGCTGGATGGCCAGCATGGCCATGGATCGCCAGGGCGGCATCGGCATCGGCTATTCGTTCGGCGGTGCGCCTAACTTTCCAGGGCAGCGCTTCGCGGGCCGATTGGCCGGCGACCCCGCGGGCGTCCTCACCCTCCACGAAACCGTACTCGCCAACGGCGAGGCGTCGCAAACGAACACGCTGCGCTGGGAAGACTACACGACCACCGCCATGGACCCGAGCGACGATTGCACCTTCTGGTACGTCGGCGACTATCTCAAGGCCAACGCAACGACCTACACGTCGCGAATCGGCGGCTTCCGGCTGCCGGGTTGCCTTCGCGGCACCGCACATGGCGCCGCGTTCTTCGACGCCAACCACAACGGACACCGCGACCCCGGCGAGCCGGCGCTTCCGGGCTGGCCGGTCGCGATCACCGGCGGCGTTGGGGGATCGGTCGTCGGGGATAGCGCCGGCCAGTTCTCCTCATCGCTCTCCGCCGACTCGCTCTACGGAACGCCCACGTACACGTTCGCCATGGCGCCGCCGAGAAACACGAGCTGGACGCGCACCGGTGCACCGGTGTCCGTGACGATACACGATCGAGAGAACGCCGCGTGGATTGCGTTAGGCGGCGTGTGTACGGTGCGCAACCGTGGCGGGGCCGGCGCAGGCTTCTGGGCCAGCGGCCGCGGATGGCGTTTCTGGTCGCGCGACAATGGCGGTGCGATTCTGGCGACGCACGATGCCGCGTGGCATACGCTCGTCGATTCCACGCTCCATCTGGCCGACGCCGATGGGTCGCGTTTCACCGTCCCCGATACGGGGCGAACCGGTCGGCAGCAATTGGCTGCCTGGTTGCGCAACAGCGAACACGGAAATACATCGTACCGCGAATCCGCGCAGCTGGCGGTGCTTGCACTCAATACTGCCTTCCGCACGCAGGACGCGCGGGCTAGAGTTCACGACCCGGTGGCCGGCGACTGGCCGACCATTGCCGCGCTCATCACGCGGGTGAACGAAGCGCTCGCCTCGCCTTCCGCGACTGGCGACAGCGCTCTTCCCTATACAACGCTGCTTCAATCGGTGAATGAAAATCGTGCACGCGTCACGCCCGCCACTCCATCACGCTGCGCCCGGCCGTTCTGACACCGGGCCGCTCGCGCCCGTCAACCTGTAGCGTTCTGCATGCTCGTTCCGCTGTTCGCGCTGTTCCAGGCCGCGCTCGCCGTCGGCACCGGTACCACGTACAGCGGCCGGGCCCGCCAGCTCGACGTTCGGCCGCCGCGACTGGAGGACAGCGTCGTGGTGGATGGCACGTTGAATGAACCCGCGTGGTCGCGCGCCGCGCGCCTCACCGATTTTTCCGAATACACGCCCGTCGATGGGGTGCCAGCGGCCGACTCGACCGAAGTGCTGGTCTGGTACTCGCGCGAGGCCATCTATTTCGGTATTCGCGCGTACGAGTCGCACGGCGGCGTGCACGCGACGCTTGCCGATCGCGACAATATCACCGCTGACGACTTCGTCGAGATCCTGCTCGACACGTTTGACGATCACCGGCGCGCGTACGTGTTCGGCGTCAACCCGCTGGGCATCCAGGCGGACGGAATCCTGAGCGAAGGCATCCAGTCGCACGCATCCGGCATCGGCGCCGCCGGCGCCGCGCGCGACACCGTGGACCTGAGCACCGACTACACGTTTCAGTCGCGCGGCCGCGTCACCGCCAACGGATACGAGGTGGAGATTCGCATCCCGCTCAAGAGCATCCGATTTCAGTCGGGGAATAATCAGCGATGGAGTCTCAACATCCTGCGGCAGGTGCAGCATTCGGGGCACCTCGAGACGTGGGCGCCGGCCCGTCAGGCGAGCGCGTCGTTTCTCGCGCAATCGGGCGCCCTCGTTGGCCTAACGGGACTCAGCCGCGGCCACGCTCTGGAGATCAATCCCGAGCTCACGGCACACCTGGACGGTGCGCCGCAAGGCGCCGGGTGGCGCTACAGCCATCCGACCCCGCAGCTGGGTGGCAACGCGAGGTACTCGCTCACCGATAATCTCACCGCCGACGCGACGGTGAAGCCGGACTTCTCGCAGGTCGAGAGCGATGTGCCGCAGCTGGTGTACGATCCGCGCGACGCGCTCTACTACCCGGAAAAGCGGCCGTTCTTCCTCGACGGCCTCGAGCAGTTCGACACGCCCAACTCCCTCATCTACACGCGGCAGATCGTCCAGCCGGTAGCCGCGGGCAAGTTGACGGGCACGTTGTCGGGGATCGACGTGGGCATCTTGTCGGCGGTGGATGCCGCGAGCGCGTCGGAAACCGGCGGCGTGAACCCGGTATTCAACATCGTACGACTGCGACGCGGGTTCGGGCCCGCGCTCTCGGTGGGTGCGGTGCTCACCGATCGCGAGGAGAGCGGCCGGTACAATCGAGTGGTCGGCGCCGACGCGCGGTTTCTCTTCGATCGCATCTACAGCGTCCGGGTCCAAGGCGCGGCGAGCACCACCCGCAGCGATTCGGGAACCGTTTCCGGCCCGCTCTGGCAGGCGATCTTCGAGCGCGATGGACACACGGTGCGCCTGCGCTATGCGCTCTCCGGCATCGATCCCGACTTCCTCACGCAGAGCGGCTTCGTGTCGCGATCCGGCGTCGTACAGGGCGCACTCGAACAATCGGTCACCCTCTTCGGCACGCGCGGTGCCTTGCTCGAGAGTTGGACCGGTGACATCACCGCCAACCATACGTGGACCTATACCAGATTCTTGGATGGGCAGAGGCCGGATGACATGCGATGGCACCTCAGCAATCAGGTCACGCTGCGCGGCGGCTGGGTGGCGGTGGCGAACGTGTTCTTCGAGCGGTACGGCTACGACCCGACGCTCTACGAGAACTACTACGTCGTGCAGCCCACACCCACCGGCGCCGATACCGTGAAGTTCCTCGGCACGCCGCACATCCCCAACCTCGACATCATCGCCGGACTCACCACGCCCCGCTGGAAAGGCTTCGACGCCAGCATCCAGACCATCACCGGCCACGACGAGAATTTCGACGAGTGGGCATCGGCCGATATCATCTTCATCGACGCCAGTCTGAACTGGCGGCCGAACGACCGGCTGCGCATCAACGGGCTGTACTCGCAGCAGCAGTACATCCGGCGCACCGACCGCAGTACCGTTGCCGTGCGGCGCATCCCGCGTCTCAAATTGGAATATCAGCTCGCGCGCCCCATCTTCATCCGCCTGGTTGGGCAGTACGATGCGCAGATCACGGATTCGCTCCGCGACGATTCGCGCACCAACGACCCGATCGTCATTCGCGATCCGCTCACCAACACGTACACCCGCGCTTCGCGCACCGTGGCCAACAACGTGCGCGTCGACTGGTTGTTCGCCTACCAGCCTACGCCGGGCACGGTATTTTTTCTGGGCTACGGCAACAGCCTCACCGAGGATGACCCGTTTGCGTTTCGCGCGTTGCGCCGGGTCAGCGATGGGTTTTTCGCGAAACTCAGCTACGTGTTTCGGTTGGGGGAGTGAGCGCACACGCGCGACAGGCGAGCCCAAGCCGAGCCCGAGGCGCCGCGAGCTAACGATGCGCCGAGAGTCCCAGCGCGAGCAGCCGCTGGATCAGCGCCGGGTATGTCATTCCCGCGCTCCTGGCCGCGGATGCCAACTCCTCGCTGGCGCTGATGTCGGGATTCGGGTTGGCGTCGAGAAACCAGAGCGCGCCGTTGGCGTCCAGCCGGTAGTCGATGCGCGCGTATCCGGACATCTCGAGAATGCGATAGATCCTCCGGCTGAGGCGCGCAATCGCCGCCGACACGGGCTCGTCCAACTCGGCCGCCTGCAGCTGCACGCCGCGCTTTTCCTGGTACTCGAGGTCGTGCTTCACTTTCGCCGTGGCGATCAACGGCTCGTTGGGCGCGCTGCGCTCGATCACCAGCTCCCACGCCGGCAGCGCTTGGAGCCGGGTGTTCCCCAGCACGCTCACATACAGCTCGCGGCCAATGATGAACTGCTCCGCGATCGCGTCGGTCCCCACACTCTCATGAATGAACTGCACCCGCTCGGCCAGCTCCGCGTCGCCATCGACCAACGATGCCTTCGCAATCCCCAGCGACGCATGCTCGGTGAGACTCTTGACGATGAGCGGGAACCCGAGCTTGGGCGGCCGGCGCACGCGGCGCCCGAGGGAGAAGACGGCAAAGGCCGGCGAGCGGATGCGATGATACGCGAGCAGCTTCTTGCCTAACGCCTTGTCGCGTGAGATGACCAGGCCGCGCGGGTTGCACCCCGTATATGGAATGCGAATGAGCTCCAGGAAGCTCACGATATTGTGATCGTAGAGCGCGTTGTGGTGAAATTCTTCGAGCAGGTTGAACACCACGTGCGGTTTCATCGCTTCCACCGCATCGCGGATCGGTTGCAGCTCCTCCTGCACGCCGAGCGCGAGCACTTCGTGTTTCCGCGTGCGGAGACAGCTGATGACATCGTACTCGGCGCGCCACGGCAGCACCTCGCGTTGGTCCAACCCCTCAATGGAGTCGGGCGGCACGTGGTCCGGATACACCAGGGCGAGGACGCGGAGCCGCCTCATGAGGCGATCCACTCGCGGCGACGGCTGTGGAGCGCGCGGGTGATGGTCACCGCGAGCAGCAGCGCGAAGTTGATCAGCAGCTGCCGTTCCGAACCCACTGCTCGTAGCCCGAGCTCGCGGCAGCGGGCAATCATGTCGGTCATCACCGCATCGAGCGTCAGTTGGTACTCGCCGCTCCAGCGTGCCACGAGCTGCCGGATCGTCGCGCGATGGCGCCGCACGAACGCCGCGGCCGATGGAGAGGACCGATGCGCCGGGTCGCGCGAGAACAGACGGAGCAGGTCGCGATCATAGGTGTTCGGAAAGTCCAGCACGTACCGCGCGCGCCGCTCGGCGTAGTGCTCACCGAGCGTCGTGCGGACGCGGTTGAGCGGCTCGATGACGGCCCGCGACGCGACCGGCGGCGGCTGTCCGCCGATCTCTGCCAGCAACTCGTCCACGTACTCGAGTTTGCGTAAGGCACCTGGCCACGCCGCGTATCGCCGGCGCCAGCGGCGGCGCGGCCGCAGCCAGACGGCGAACGTCTCGGCGAAGTCTTCGTCAGGATGGCTCTGCGCATACCAGAGCCGAAGATGTTGGACGTGGCGCTTGCTCGCGGGATTGGGACGGTAGTATTCCGGATAGCGTTCCGTGGAGCTCCCAAAGAGCTGACGCCAGCGCCGTCGCCGATGCAAGCGGTAGGCGTGCTGAATCGCGTGTCCGGTCTCGTGCCGCAGGATGCGCATACACTCGCCGTGCGTGCCACCCTCAACGTCCAGCATCTGCGATCGCTCCAGGCGCATGAGACGGGGATGCGCGAGGTAGAACGGTACCGCGAAGCCCGGCACGCCGAGCGGGGAGAACCACTCCTCGGACATCCAGATGTGCGGCTGGAAGACCAGCGCCCGGTCAAGCAGCTCCCTCCGCAGTTGTTCGACGCGCGACTCGATCCACGAGCCCTGGATCGTCACGCCCAGGTCGCGTAGGCGGACACGCATGAGCGCCGCCTTGGGCGAGGTCGCCCAGGGAAACCGCCGCTGGCGTGCGCCGGAGCCGCCGTTGGACACGGGCACGGCGTTAGGCGGTGAACAAGGCGGCTCGCCGTCTGCGTCGCAAGAGGGTGGTGCCGGGCAGCGCGGGTGATCTCATGGACAGACAACATCGGCCCGTGGTGGGTCGGTTCGCAAGCCGTGGCCCAGATCTGTTCAATCGCGGTGCGCCACCGTAGTGTCCAACAGACAGAACGACCTTCACCCTCGACTGCCCGTTTTATGACTCGAGATCACAATTGCCGCCCGTTTCTCCGCGCCGCAGCCGTGCTCACGGCCTGTTCCGCCTTCGCCTGCGCCAGTGGTGGCTCCGGTCCAGGGGCCGGTATCGCCGATGCGATGCAGTTGGGCCACGTCCTCCCCGCCTCGGCGCCCGTGTCCGGCATTCACTACGACATCACCATCGACTCCGCCGCCGCGCGCACCCAGGATCTCGGCGTTTCCATGACCTTCCAGGTCCGCGGCGCCGGCCCGGTGGTCCTGGCCCTGCCCGCGTGGAGCCCCGGCCACTACGAGCTCCTCTGGTTCGCATCCCACGTGTCGCACTTCCACGCCACATCGTTAGGCGGGGAGCTCTCATGGCACAAGCTCGACTACCAAACGTGGGAGATCAATCCCGCGGGGGCCGGTGTGGTGACCGTGTCGTTCCGGTATCGGGCGAACGCGCGCAATCGCGCGATCGCCTGGACGCAGCGCGACCTCGCCTTCTTCAACGGCACGAACGTGTTCCTGTACCCGGTGGGGCAGGGCTTCGCGTGGCCCGCGTCGGTCACCATTCACGCCCCAGCGGATTGGCGTGTCGCCACCGGCATGACGCCAGGGGATTCCGCGAACACCTTCGTCGAGTCCAACTATCACGACCTCGTGGACATGCCGTTCGTGGTCGGACGATTCGATTTCGACAGCGTGCGGGCGGGCGACACCTGGGTGCGCCTGGCGAGCTTTCCCGCCGGCGGCATGAAGGCCGAGTGGCGGCTGCGCACCTTGCAGTGGATGGCGCGGCTGGTGCCCACCGAGGGCGCGGTGTTTCACGAGATTCCGTTCCACGTGTACACCGTGCTGCAGCTGTCCGACACGATCGTGAATGGCGGCGGACTCGAGCATCAGCGCTCGCAGCTCGACGGCGTGACCATGGACGGCGCCGACCACGCGTTCCTTCCATTTCTCTATGCACACGAGCTGTTCCATGCGTGGAACGTCAAACGGCTTCGTCCCGCCGACATGGTTCCGTACCGGTACGACGACGCGCAACCCACGCCCTGGCTCTGGGTGAGCGAAGGAGTCACCGATTATTACGCCGACGTGTCGCTGGCCCGCAGCGGCATCATCGACAGCATCGGATTCGAAGCCGCATTGGCCAACGACATCGCGGCCGTTCGCTCGGTAACTCCCGTAGCGTTAGGCGACGCCTCGCTGTCAGCGTGGATTGGCGACGTCGACGGGACGGGCGGGATCTACTATCCCAAGGGCGCCGCCGCCGGCCTGCTCCTCGACATCATGATTCGCCACGCGAGCGACAATCGGCATTCGCTCGACGACGTGATGCGCGCGCTGTACGACACGACCTATCGGTCGCGGTGGCGCGGCTTCACGTCCGCCGATTGGTGGGCGACGGTGAGCCGATTCGCCGGCACGGGGCCGGACGCATTCGCCGACTTCGATCGCCGCTACATCACGGGGCGTGAGGCGATGCCGCTGGACTCGGTGCTCGCTCTCGGCGGGTGGCGGCTGCTGACGGACAGCGTGAGTGAACCGCGCGTCGGCGTGTCCACAGCGCCCGGCGACGACTGCTCACTCGTGACGCGACTCGTTCCCGGAGGCGCGGCAGCAGACGCCGGTGTCCGGATGGGAGACTGCGTCGTCTCCGTCGGCGACGTGCTGGTACCGACGACCAACGCATGGGACGCGGTTCGGGTGCGGTACGCCGGCACGTCGCTCGCCCAGATCGGCCTCGTGGTGCGGCGTGCCGGGCAAACGCTGGCGCTCGTGATGCCCGTGCGGCTTGTCACCCGCACCGAGGTGCACCTCCAGGAGATTCCGGACGCGAGCGCCAGGGCGGTTCGTGTGCGTCAGGGCATCCTCCACGGCAAACAAACGGCATTGGGCCCTGGTTGATCGCCCGCTGCGCACCGCGCCAGGCTCGCGCCCGGGCTGTAACGTTTCGTTTGCTGGAGAGTCCTTCCGTTGGTCACGCGCGACGGTGCAGGAGTGCCGTGCGCGTCAGCGTCGTCCTCCCGCGATCGCGGGCTCGATGCGTCCCGACCTCTTGTTAGACCTCTCCGGAGACCAACATGCACAAGCGCTTGGTCATGATGTCGCTGGCCGCACTCGGAATAGCTGCCGCCAGCAGGAGCGCGACGGCCCAGGTTCCCCTGCTGCCCGTTCCCAAGGCGTCGTTTGGCATCATTGGCGGGCTGAACGTCGCGAAGTTAGGCGGAAGCTATCTGTCGGGCGTGGCCGTGAGCAACCGCACCGGCTTTTCGGGCGGCCTGTTCCTGACGCTGCACCTCACGAACACCTTTGCCATCGAGCCCGAAGTCATGTACTCCCAGCAGGGTGCGTCGCAGGACGAGCAAGGAGTCAGCCTGTCGGAGAAGTTGGACTATATCCAGGTCCCGATCCTTCTTCGCTTCGACCTCCCCAGCGCATCTGCCCCGATCCACCCGTTCATTATCGCCGGCCCGTCGGCTAGCTACCAGGTGAAGTGCGGCTTCGCCGGCTCCTCCCAGGGTACCAGCGTGAGCGTGTCATGCGACAACGCGAGCAGCCAGCTCGGCATCGATCTGCAGAAAAAGTCGTTCGACTACGGAGCGGTGGGCGGTGTCGGCGTCTCGTTCGGCATGGGCGGTAAGGCACTCTCGATCAGCGGGCGCTACACGTATGGCTTCAACGACACGTTCGAAGGCACCAGCATCAAGAACCGGTACTTTTCGATTCTGGCCGGTCTGACGTTCTGAGGTCGCGATCCGATCGCGACATCCCGGGCTCGCCCGGTGGCCTGCCGGCCGCCGCGGCGAGCCCGTGCTGTATCCGCCTGCCAGCCGGTTAGACGCTAAGTCGCGCCCGTAGCGCCTCGAACCGCGGCCGGCCCCGCAATGGGTCGAACACCGGATTCACTCCACTGTACACCAGCCACCCCCGGCGATCATCGACCGAGCGCTCAGCCCACTCGAGTGCCAGCTCCAGCTCGTCCAATCCGATCGCGAGCATCGCGAACGCCACCGGCGAGACGTAGCCGGTGCGCGCCTGCGCCTCGAGCCGACTGCGTAAGGCGCGCGCCTCCTCGTGATGACCGCCACGCGCCAACGCCAGACCAAGCGTAGCGACTGAGAGCGTCCCCGCCGCCGGCATTGCCACTGCCCCGCGCAGCACACGTTCCGCCTCGGCATGCTGGCCGGCCAGCGTGAGCGTGAGACCCAGAATTCGGTACGTCTCCTCGGCCGTCGGGTTCATCTCGATCGCGCGGCCCAGATGGTACCGAGCCCGCTCGTACTGCCGCGAGTAGAGATACTGCAGCGCAAGGCTGCGGCGTACCGACACCGACGCCGGATCGAGCTCCTGCGCCGTGTGCGCCTCGACCAGCGCTTCGTCCGAGCGACCCTGAATGGTGAGCAGAAACCCGTACCACTGGTGTGCCGTGGCGTACCGCGGATTGAGCTCGATTGCCCTCCGAGACTCGCGACCGGCGCCATCCCAATCCCAGTCGTAGATGAACAGGCTCCACGCCAGCGATGCGTGCGCTTCGGCCAGCGTTTCGTCCAACGCCAAGGCCTGCCGCGCGTACAGCTTCGCGCGGGCGAAGCCCTCGTGCACCGCGACGCTGCGGTAGTCGATGTGCAGCGCGTATGCATCGGCCAGACCGGTGTACGCTAATGCATACCGCGGATCCTCCGCGATGGCCTGCTCGAACAGCGCAATTGCGGCGCCGACGCCTTCCTGCGTGCGCAGGTTCCAGGCGTACCGCCCCTTGAGGTAGAGTTCGTACGCCGTCACGCTCTCGGTGTAGCGGCGCGGCAACGGCTCGGCGAGATCGGCCAGCCAACTCGCGCGCAGCGTATTCACGATCGTGCTGGCAATCTCATCCTGCACGGCGAACACGTCCTCGATCGTGCGGTCATAGCGCTGCGACCAGATGAGCTGCCCGTCGTCTGCCGACGTCAGCTGGGCGGTGATCCGGAGCCGATTGCCGGCGCTCCGCATGCTCCCTTCCAGCACCGCCGACGCACCCAGCAACGCCCCGATGGCGCGCACGTCCAGCGGCTTTCCCTTGAGCGCGAACACCGACGTGCGCGACGCGACCCGCAGGCCCTCGACCTTGGCCAGCGCCGCGATCAACTCGTCGGTGATGCCGTCGCTCAGATACTCGGTGGCCGGGTCGGCACCGGCATTGACGAACGGCAACACTGCCACGCTGCGCGTCGCCGTGCGGGGAGATGGCCGGCCGGTGTCCGCGCCGGCGCGAAGCGACGTGAGGAAATCGGTCACGCCCGCAAAGCGCGCGTCGGGGTCCTTGGCCAACGCCTGACCCACGGCGCGCTCGACCCCCGCGGGCACGTCCGGGCGCAGCACGCGCACCGGGCGCGGGAGCTCGGTCACCTGTTTGGCCATCGTCGACCGTGCGTTGCGCCCGCGCAGCGGCGGCTCGCTGGTCAACATCTCGTAGATCACGCAGGCCAGGCTGTAGATGTCGCTGCTGGCCGCCAGGTCGCGGTCGCCGCTCGCCTGTTCGGGGCTCATGTACTCGGGCGTGCCTAACGCGAAACCGGCATCGGTGATGGCCTGATCCTCCGAGCCGGAGCAGGCGCGGGCGATGCCGAAGTCGGCGAGCACGGCGTGGCCGTCCGCGAACAGGATATTCTCGGGCTTCACGTCGCGGTGCACGAAGCCGTGGCGATGGGCGTAGTCCAACGCGGCGCCAACTTCGGTGGCAATGCGCAGCGTGTCCGCGATCGGCAACGGCCCGTCGCGGCGCAGTCGGTCGCGCAGCGTGCCGTCGGGCACGTAGGGGGTGACGTAATACAACAAGCCGTCCGACTCGCCGGAATCGATGAGCGGCACGATGTACGGATGCGCCAGCCGCGCGGCGATCCCGATCTCGCGCAGAAACCGCTCCGCGCCTAACGACGACGCAACCTCGGGCCGCAGCACCTTGATCGCAACCTTCCGTTCATGCTTCCGCTCTTCGGCCAGATACACCGTGGCCATCCCGCCGTGGCCGAGCTCGCGCTCCACCATGTAGCGGTCGACAAAGGACGCACTCGAGGGAATGGAGGCGGCGCGCATCGCGACCGGGGCGCTACCGCGCCGACCCCGGTGTGTCCTGCGCGCCCACCGCCTGCCACGCCAGCGACGCACGACCGCTCCACGCGGCCAGTGGCCGGTTAGGCATAAAAACCCCTCCGGTGCAAGCTATTGGCCAAGCCATCGCGCGGTCGGCCGGCGCTCGACCGCAATGTCCTCGCGATGTCGCGTGAAGCGCGCGCCGATACATCAGAGAAACATCCGACCCGGTAACCTTGAGACGAATCTAACCCCTTCCGGGCCGCCGGGCGCGGTGGCGCTGGCTCGCCGATCGCCCCACGTCCGCGCCGAGTGCGGCATCTGCAATTCGACGCGGACCGGTGCGTATCACGCTGAGGGCCGCCGACATCACTCCGAGCGCAATGTTCCCGCCGGATCGGAGCGACTGGCGTGGAGCGCGGGCAGCCACGATGCGGCAAGTCCAGTGAGCACCAGCAGCAGTGGGACCGCGGTGAACGTCAACGGGTCGATGGGTGCGACGTCGTAGAGCATGGAGCGCAGTGCCCCGGTTGTGAGCATCGCCGCGCCGACACCGAGGCCAACGCCCGGGCCCAACAATGTGAGGCCGTGGCGCACGATCAGCCAGCGCACCTGCGACGCCGGCGCGCCCAGCGCCAGCCGGATGCCCATTTCCCGCGTGCGACGTTGGGCCAACTGGGCCATCACGCCGTACACGCCAACCATGGCCAGCGCCAGCCCGACAACGGCGAAGACGATCAGCAGCGTCGTGAGAAATCGTGCGCGCGCTGTGGACGCCGCCACCACATCATCCATCGACCGTGTGGCAACGATGGCCAGCGCTGGGTCCACGTCACCCACGGCGCGTCGGATGTGCGGCGCGAGCGACATCGCGTCGTCATGGGTGGTGCGGGCGACGACGATCACGTCTGAGGTGGGCGTCTGCGCCTGCGGGGTGAGAATCTCGATCTGCGGATCGAGGTCCAGCGACGCTTGGTGCTCGTTGCCCACGACCCCGACGATCGTGCGCCATGTCGACGTGGAGTCGGGCACCTTGTCGAAGCACAGGCGCTGCCCAACCGGATGCTGCCCGGGGAAGAAGCGCCGTGCCAGCGCGTCGTTGATCAGCACGACGGGAGGCGAACCGGAACGGTCGGCCGCTCCGAACATGCGACCGGCCAGCAGAGGTACGCGCATCGTGGTGAAGTAGTCGGGCGTGACCTCGCGATGCGCCACCTCCGACCCGTACTGGTCCGGGCTGCGGCCGGCGACGCTGAAGTCGCTGGTCCAGCGGGTGCCGGTCAGCGGAAGCTGCGACGCGATCGCCGCGTCAATGACGCCCGGGATCGTGCGGATGCGGTGTACGATCTCATCGTCGAAGGCGTTGAGCTTGACCGACGTATCGTAGCGCACGCTCGGCAGCTCGAGCATGGTCGCGATGACGCCGTGGGGATCGAAACCCGGCGCCACGTGTTGCAGTCTCCACAGGCTGCGCACGAGCAACCCTGCGCCTAACGTGAGCATCAGCGCCAGCGCGACCTCGGCCACGGCCAGCGCGTCGCCCCAGCGGCGCATGCGATGACCGTGGCCGCGCCCGCGCCCGCCTTCCTTGAGCGCCTCGCCCGGTGCACGGCGCGCGCTCCACAACGCCGGAACGATGCCGAAGAGCACGCCGCTCGCCGTGGTGATGGCGAGCGTGTATCCCAGCACAGCCCAATGCAGCGTGACGTTCGATACCGGCAGCATGTCGGGCGGTTGCAGCTGCATGAGCACGCGCGTTCCGACCCACGCCAGCACGCAGCCGGCGATGCCTCCGAGAGCGGACAGGATCAGACTCTCCGTGAGGACTTGCCGCACCAGCCGCGACGGGCCCGCGCCGAGCGCGAGCCGCAGCGCCACCTCTGGCGCGCGACCGTTGGCGTGTACTAACAACAGATTGCCGACGTTCGCGCACGCGATGAGGAGCAGGAGTCCCGACGCGCCGAGCAACACGAGCAGCGGCACCCGCGTGTCGCCGGTCAGGAATTCGTGCAGCGGAGTCAGCCCCGCGCCCATCACGCGATTCGTGACCGGATACTGCTGTTGCAGCCGCCGTACCACGACCTGCAGCTCGGCGTTGGCCGCCGCCGGACTCACGCCAGGCCGCAGCCGCCCAACGACACGCAGCCAGTGCGCGCGACGGAACCACACCTGGGTTCGGTCGGTGCGGTTCCAGCCCGCTGGCAGCCAGATGTCGACGTCCGGCGCCGGAAAGCTGAATCCCGCGGGCATCACGCCCACCACCTGCCGCGCCTTCCCGCTGAGCTGCACCGTGCGTCCAACGATGCGCGGATCGGCGCCGAACCGCGTGCGCCACGCGCGGTCACTCAACACGACGATCGCGCCGGTGGTGTCCCTCGTATCCTGGTCGCTGAACCCACGTCCGAACGCGGCACGCACGCCCAGCACCGAGAAGAAATTTCCCGTCACCACCGACGCACCCAGTAATTGGGGGTCGCCGACGCCGGTCAGCGTCGCATGCCCAACGCCGGGATTGTACGCGGCCACGTCCTGGAACGCGTGGACCTGCTCTCGCCAATCGAGGTAGTTGGCCGGCGCAGCGTCGGCGAGGCGCCAGTTCTTCTCCGGGTTTTCCTCCCAGAGCATCACCAGGCGGTCCGGTGCGGGGAAGGGAAGCGGGCGCAGAATGACGGCGTCGACCACCGAGAAGATCGCGGTGTTGGCGCCGACGCCGAGCGCGAGCGTGAGCACCGCTGCGCCGGCCAGCGCGGGATGGCGGGCGAGCGTGCGGAGCGCGAACCGGACGTCGGCCGCGAGATCATCGAGCCATCGCACGGCACGGACGTCGCGATGGGCCTCGCGCACTTGCTGGACGCCACCAAACGACACCAACGCCGCCCGCCACGCCTCGTCCCGCGGTAAGCCCGCGCGCACGTTCTTCTCCTGCTCGCGTTCCAGATGAAAGCGGATCTCTTCATCCAGCTCCCGGTCCCGTGCGCGCCGGCGCATCAGCGTCCGCAGCCGCCGCCCGATCCGATCGACGATGATCATGGGGCTCTCATGGCCGCGGTTAGGCCGTTCCGAGGATCAACTCCACGGTCAGCACGTATCGGCGCCAGCTCGTCGTCTCCGCGCCGAGCGCGCGGCGGCCCGCTGCCGTGAGGCGGTAGTACTTCGCCCGGCGGTTGTGCGCGGTCGTACGCCACTCGCTGTCGATCCACGCGCGCTGCTCGAGTCGCTGCAGCGCCGGGTACAGCGACCCCTGATTCACGTCCAGCGCGCCCCGGGACACCTGCTCGATGCGTTGGCTGATCCCCCAGCCGTGCATTGGCTCAAGCGCCAACGTCTTGAGGACCAGCAGATCCAGTGTCCCACGCAGGACGTCGGATGGCGGTACGGATGGCATGACGTCCCTTATCTGTCGAAATCCGACAGATAATAGGGCGTCTTCTGTAGAAAGGCAAGAGGAGGTCGTCGGCGGTTGGCCCACTACCCGCCAGCGACCGCTGTGCTTCCTCGCAAGGCCAACATCGTCGCGATCTGATCGCTCGGCAGCGGCTTGGCGAACAGATACCCCTGCCCCAGCTCGCAGCCCAGCTCTTGCAGCGTCCGATGCTGCTGCGCATCCTCGATGCCCTCGGCCACCGTGCGCAGCGACAACATGTCGCCTAACGCAATGATCGTCCGGGCCAGAGCGGCATCGTTGCCGCCGAGCGTGATGTTGTCCACGAAGGCCTTGTCGATCTTGAGCACATCGATCGGAAACCGGCGCAGACTGCTCAAGGATGAATACCCGGTCCCGAAGTCGTCGATCGCCAACCGCACGCCGAGCGCTTTCAGCTCGAGGAGTCGCGCCAGCGTGACCTCGACGTCGCGCATGATCACACTCTCCGTGATCTCCAGCACCAGGCGCACGGGCTCGAGCCCCGACTCGGCCAGCGCCGCGGCGATGTCCGACACCAACGCTTCGTGCTGGAACTGGCGACCCGACAGATTCACGGTCACCGTGGGCGACTCGTCGAGCGGCGACTGCGAACGCCAGAGGGCGCCTTGTTTGCACGCCTCGCGAATCACCCACCGGCCTAACGGTACGATGAGCCCCGTCTCTTCGGCCAGCGGAATGAATACCGCCGGCGCGAGCAGGCCGCGCGTCGGATGCTCCCAGCGCACCAACGCCTCGACGGCGGCCAGGCGCCCCGTGGCCAGGTCGACGATCGGTTGATACAGCAGCCGCAGTTCCCCGCGCTCGATCCCATCGCGGAGATCGGCCTCGAGCGCCATCCGGTCCACGAGCGCCCGATGCATCTGCGGCGCGAAGATCGCATATCGCCCCTTGCCCGCGCTTTTGGCCGTGTACATTGCCACGTCCGCGTTCCGCAGCAGTTCCTCCGTGCCCTCGGCGTCGCCGGCGCGTGCGATGCCCATGCTCGCGGTCACTGCCACCGGCTTCTCGTCCAGCACGAATGGCGCCCGGAGACTCGTCGCGATGCGCTCGGCCACCGTGATCACGTCCGAGTCGGTGTGCACGCTCTCCAACAAGACCGCGAATTCATCGCCGCCTAACCGAGCGACCGTGTCGCAGCCGCGCGTCGCGTTGAGGAACCGCGCGGCCACCGCGGCCAACAGGCGGTCACCCTCGTTGTGCCCCAGGCTGTCGTTCACCGTCTTGAAGTCGTCCAGATCCAGAAACAGCACCGCCAAGCGCCCGCCGGCCCGCTCCATCCCGGCCAGCGCATGATCGACGCGGTCGCGAAACAACGCGCGGTTGGCCAGGCCGGTGAGCGGATCGTGCAGCGCCTGGTAGGCGAGCTGGGCCTCGAGATTCTTCCGCGACGTGATGTCCCGTGCCACCCACACCACGCGCTCGTCGTCCATGGGCGATACCGTGCCCGCGAACCACGCGGTCGTGTCGCCAATCTCGAGGCTGTACTCCAGGTCTACCGCGCGTCGCGTCTCGAGGGCGCGCGCCACGCCGGCGAGGATCGTATCCGCGGGCGCCGGCGGAAACACCTCCGTCACCCGGCGGCCCAACCACTCGACGGGCGGCCGATGCCGCGCATCGGCCGCGCTGGCCGCGATCTTCACGTAAGCTCCGTCGCGATCCAACGCGACGATGACATCCGACATCGCGCCGACTAGCGCCCGCATCTCGGCCTCGCTGGCTCGCAGCGCCGACTGCGCCCGCCGCAGCGTACGCTCGTTCCACGACGTCGCGTACGTCGCCACCCACCCCGCCATGCCTAACAGGAGAAGTTTTGCCCCCTCGTCCAGTACGGACGTGCCCCGTCCCACGGAGGCGGCGACGGGATCGGCGTGCAGTGGCAGATGCCCGATCGCGATGAAGCAGGCCACCAACACGCCATACTCGGCCACCACGATCGTCGATGCCAGTGCCGCGCGTCGCGCGGAACTGCTGAACGGCCGCGCCGAGAGAATCACGAAATACGCTACCCAGATCGGCGACTTCACCACCAGGTCCGGCATTCCCGCCATTCCGTAACCGGCCAGCAGCGCCGTCACGGCCGTCGCGTCCACGACGGCGTTCACGGTCGTGAGCCATGGCCCCGCGCGCCGGTGCCGATGCACGCGTATTTCCTGGCACAGCGTCCAGAGCAGCATCGGCATCAGCACCGACACGTTGACGAGCGTGAGCGCGTGCGGAAGACGCGGCGCGTACGCCACCGCGCTCACCCCGAGAAGCATGAGCACGATCGCCCGAATGATGTTGATCTGGCGCTCGGCATCGGCGCGTTCGACCGCCAGCAGTGCGGCAGTCGAACCATCCTCTGACGGTGTGAATCGGTGGGGGAGGGTAGGCACGAGGCGGCGAGGTGACGGAGCAGGTGGTGGGGAGTATCCGTCTCCCCTGCAAGACTCAGGTGTGGGTCCCACCGTCACATATCTGCGCACGCCGACGCCTTGCCCGCGTGCGGCCGCGTGCCGAGAATTGCCCATGCTTCGTTCACTCCTAACCCGCCTCGCCGGCGTCCGGTGGCGTCCCTGGCTCCTCCTGGCCTATGCGGTGAGCGTCCTCGTGGTGGCGATCTCGAAGGGGATGGGGCCGCACCACTCGGCGAACAACTTCTACATCTTCGATTGGGCGTTTCGAAATCTGCGTGCGGGTCGCGATCTCTACGCGCCCCACCCTGACCAGTACCTCGACCTGTTCAAGTACAGTCCGGCGTTCGCGGTTCTGTTCGCGCCGCTATCGGTGCTCCCGAACGTGCTCGCGCTTGTGCTCTGGGACACCCTCAATACGATGATGCTGGCGCTCGCCATCGTGCGACTGCTTCCCGATCGCCGCGGCGACGCGGTGCTCGCCCTCGTGTTTCTCGAGACGTTCGGCTCCATGCAACACTCGCAGTCGAACAGCCTGCTCACGGCGCTGCTCATCCTCGCGTTCCTCGCACTCGAGCATGAACGACAGTTCGGCGCCGCGTTGGCGATCGCAGTCGGTACCGCGATCAAGATTTTCCCGATCGCCGGCCTCGCGATGGCGCTCCCGCACCCGCGGCGCCTGCGCTTCGCCGTCGTTTTCGTGGTGGTGATACTCGCCGTGCTCGCGCTCCCGCTCCTCGTTGTCTCGCCGCATCAGGCAAAGCAGCAATACGTCTCGTGGTTGACGATGCTTCCGCGCGATGCCGCTTCCGATACCGCTGCCGGTACAGGGATGCACACCGGTGGCATCCCCGAGCAGCTGCATCTGTGGTTCGGCATACAAGCGGCGCCGTGGATTACAGAGTTGGCGGGCGGCGTGGTACTCGTGCTTCCACTCCTGCTGCGCTACCGGCGGTGGCGTGACGCTGACTTCCGGCTTCGATTCCTATGTTCGTTGCTGGTGTTCCTGGTCATCTTCAATCATCGATCCGAATCGCCGTCGTTTGTGATCGCGATGGTGGGAATCGCGATCTGGTTTGCGATTTCGGAGTTGGATGCCGTAACGATCGCGGTGATGGTGGCGACGTTCGCGATAGTGTCGCTGGGCGCCTCGAGCGCTGTGCCCAGCGCAGTGCGGGTGGGGCTGGTGATGCACTTCCGTCTCAAGACGGTTCCGTGCGTCATCGCGTGGCTCGTGATGCAGGCGGAACTGTGGGGATGGCGGCACCCACGCCCCAGCCTGCCTCAGGTGGCGGCGTTGTGGACGCGACGGTGCGGCGGCGGGTACGATTTTCGCAATCGAGGAACTTCATGAGATCATTGCAGAGGACTCCGCGTCGCCATCGCCCACTGGTGTTCATCGCGTCGGCATCGCTCGCCGCGGCGTTGTGTGCCCCATCGCTCCGTGCGCAAGATGACAAACTTGCCGACCGCGCCACGCGCGCCGGTCAAGTGTTATCCGAGCTTGTCTCCGTGCCCGACCACTCGCCACCCAGCGCGCTGCTGCGAAAGGCGACCTGCGTGGCGGTGGTCCCCGGCGTGGTGCAGGCAGGCTTCGGCGTTGGCGGGCGCGCGGGGTACGGCCTGGTGAGCTGTCGCACCGGCGACGACTGGAGCTGGCCCGTGTTCGTGGGGCTCAAGGGGGGGAGCTTCGGTTTGCAGATTGGCGCGCAGTCGGCTGACGTGGTGCTCATCTTCGTGAACGAGAACGCGCCGAAGGTGATTGCGGGGTCATCGTTCGACATCGGTGGCGAGGTGTCGGTGGCCGCAGGTCCTGTGGGACGCGACCTGTCGGCGGCCACTGATTACAAGGCGCAAGCGGCGATCTACTCGTACTCGAAGAGCAAAGGACTGTTCGCCGGCATCAAGATCGCGGGCACCAAGTGGGAGATCGACTATTCCGCGAACACGAAGGCCTACGCGTCGGTCGCCGACAAACTGCGCGGCGGCACCAGCGGGAGCGTTGCGACGCAATTGCGCACGAGCGGCGCCGATGCGCCAGAGATTGTGCAGCCGTTTCTGAAGAGTCTGCGCAAGAATGTCACCGCCGCCCATACCAGTTGAGCGCGGCGCCGGACTCTGAGGGGGCACGCCGGTCACAGAGGCGGCAACCCGACGTGTGTCGTTCAGCGCGAGGCGTAGCCGCCGATCACCCGCACGACTTCCCCCCGCCAGCAGGACGCATTCGTGACGGTGGGACCGGCCCTTGCATTTGTGTTCGCGAATCGATGTCGCATCGGCAACGCGTCTCACGGGAGGGATTCATGGCACCCAACACACTGGCCGAACTGTACGTCGAGGAGTTGAAGGACCTATATAGCGCCGAGAGCCAGATCCTCAAGGCACTGCCGAAGATGATCAAGGCGGCAACGCACCAGGATCTCAAGACCGCCTTCGAGACGCACCGTCAACAGACGGAGGGGCACGTGCAGCGCCTCGAGCAGATCTTCGAGGAGTTGGATGAGAGTCCGAAGGGCAAGAAGTGCCACGGCATGGAAGGCGTGATCGAAGAGGGCGCGGACCTGATCGAAGAGGAACCAGAGCCGGCGGTGCTGGATGCAGGTCTCGTCTCGGCGGCCCAGCACGTGGAGCACTACGAGATCGCCGGCTACGGCAGCGTCCGCACATGGGCTCGGCAGCTGGGCTTCGACAACCAGGCGACGCTCTTGCAGCAGACGCTCGACGAGGAGAAGAAGACCGACTCGCTGCTGACGCGGCTGGCGGAGCAATCGGTGAACGCGGACGCTCAGTCCGAGACCGAGGTCAGCCGTCGCACGGCCGGGGTGGCGGATGCACCAGCGCGGCCGGCCGTCAGCCGCGCGCGTTCCGAGAAGCGGCCGCGGCCATCACCGGGACGCTGAGACCTCTCGGATGACGGCAACGGCAGGCGCTATCTTCGCGCCGGCCGTTGCTGTCCGTCCCGATGCCGCCCGGTGCCTAACGGCGGGCCTCCGCGCTGGTGGTCACCTCGCCTTTGAGCCAGCGCCTGAGCCACTCGTCCGATACCTGCTGGATGAGCGTGTAGCTCTGCAGGTTGTACGCGGCGCCGTGATGCCCGGGCGGATAGATCCGGAGCGCCACGTCCTTGCCCGCGTTGGTGAGCGCGGTGAGCAGCTGCATGGTGTTTTGCGGGTGCACGTTGTCGTCCATCATCGAGTGGATGAGCAGCAGGTGCCCCGCGAGCTTGTCGGCATGCTCGACCGCCGAGCTGGAGTCGTAGCCGGCCTCATTCTCGCCTAACAGGCCCATGTACCGCTCGGTATAAATCGAGTCGTACAAGCGCCAATCGGTGACCGGCGAGTTGGCGATCCCCACCGTGAACAGGTCGGGGTACGCTTCCATCGTGAAGACCGTCGCGTACCCGCCGTAGCTGCCGCCCATGATGGCAATGTGGTGCCCATCGACGTACGGCAATTTCGCCAGGTAGCGTGCCGTCTCGGCGAAGTCGTGACTCTCCCACTTGCCGAGGTCCCGGTAGACGATCTTCATGAACGCGCTGCCGTAGTTGTTCGTCCCGCGGTTGTTCACCCCGACCACGATGTAGCCGTTCTGCGCCAGCCACTGCGTCCACCCGCTGGTGCCGAACGCGTCGTACACCTGCTGCGACCCGGGTCCGCCATAGATCTCGAACACCACCGGATAGCGCCGGGTGGAATCGAACGGCAGCGGCTTCACCATCGACGCGTCAATGTGTGCGCCATCGGACGTGGTGAACGAAAAAACTTCCGTGGGTTGGTAGGCATGGCCGGCCAACCACTCCGTCACGGCGTGGTTGTCCTCCAATTTTCTGAGCATGTGCTGATTCGTGGCCCACAGTTCAACCTGCGTGGGCTGCGGGAGCGATGAGTAGCGATCGATGTAGTACCGGGCATCGGGAGACATGTCGATCCGGTGCGTTCCCGGCACCGTGGTGAGCCGTCGCGCGTGCTTACCATCGAACTCGATGGCGTACAGCTGGCGTTGGAGCGGTGATGCCTCGGTCCCGGTGTAGTAGATCTCGCGCTTCCTGGTGTCGATTCCCTCGACGCGAGTCACGCTCCAACTGCCGTGCGTCACCTGGCCGATCAGCTTGCCCGAGTAGTCGTAGCGATAGATGTGCTGGAAGCCATCGCGATCCGACACCCAGAAAAATTCCGAGAGCCCCTGCGGGAACGTCATCAGGTCCTGCACGTCGGCGTAAAAATCGTAGACGTCGATCCACGTGCGGGACGTGTCACTCATCACGAGTCGCTTGCCTCCGCTGCGCACGTCGAAGAAGAACAACTTCATCGATTGGTGCCGACGGTCGAGTGTGATCACCGCCAGAGTGTCTGGGTGGCTGGTCCAGTAGATGCGCGGAACGTAGTACTCTCCGCTCAGCCCGGGGTCGAGCCATACCTTGGTGCCCGTGCTCACGTTCACGACGCCGATCTTCACCGTGGGATTTGAATCGCCAGGTTGTGGGATGCGGATGCGGTCCCAGTCGTCGTGGCGGCCGGAAAAGTCGGTGAGCTGCACCACCGGCTCGTTGCTCTCGTCCACCTGCCAGTAGGCGATGTAGCGGCTGTCGGGCGACCAGCTCCAGGCCTGGGCCATGCCGAACTCTTCCTCGTACACCCAATCGAAGTGGCCGTTGAACACGTGCTCCGTGGCGTCGGACGTGAGCCGCCGCTCCTGCTTGCGGGTCAGGTCATAGACGTACATGTCGCCCGCGCGCTCGTAGCCGATCTGCGCCCCGTTAGGCGAAAGCTCGCCGGTGCGAGCACCGCGCGCGGCGAGCTGGATCGAGTGGTCCGCCAGCGAGTACACGTAGAAGTCCGACGTGCCCGAGCGCCGGTAGATCGGCTTGAAGTGCGTCTGGAACACCAGGTGCCGCGAGTCGTGCGCCCACTGGAACGACTCGTATGAGAACGCCTCGGCGGTATCCGGAAACGTCAGGCCCTTTGCCGAGAAGAGCAGCGTGTCGCGACCCGTGGCCGGGTCGACCGCACGAATCGTTTCCAGGCCGCTCTGTGGGTCGCGCGCCGTGTACGAGTAGCGCGCGCCGCCGTCGATCCAGTTGACGTCCTGCGGCCCCCGGTGCCCGGACAGCGAGCCGGACGCCCGCAGCGCCTCCGTGATATTCGAGAATCTGGCCTTCTGTTGGGCGCGTCCCGTGTGCGGTATCGCGAACAGCGCCGCGGCAACGAGGGACACGGACACGAGGAAACATCGGGAGGGACGCACGCGCATGAAACGTCTCGTCGGTCGATAGTGGGGGAATGTTAGCACCGGTGTGAAATTGCACAGAATCACCGGCGAGAATTGCACACTGGGGATCTCGTTCCGGCGGCCCGTGTGCTGAGCGCAGGATGAGCACGGGTGCCGCCTCATCGCCAGATTCGGCCTT
>JANWIF010000139.1 GCA_025450035.1 Gemmatimonadaceae bacterium | reverse complement strand
GTCGCCAGCGCCTCACCCTCGATGTCCTCGGCGATGATGAGCAGCGGTTTGCCGAGCTGCGCCACCTTCTCGAGAATCGGGAGGAGATCCTTCATCGACGAGATCTTCTTGTCGTGGATGAGGATGTAGCCGTCCTCGATCACCGCTTCCATCTTCTCCGGATCGGTCACGAAATAGGGCGAGAGATAGCCGCGGTCGAACTGCATCCCCTCGACCGTCTCCAGCGTCGTCTCGAGACCCTTGGCCTCTTCGACCGTGATGACGCCGTCTTTGCCGACCTTCTCCATCGCTTCCGCGATCAGGTTGCCGATCTCGGGATCGTTGTTGGCCGAGATGCTGCCGACCTGTGCGATCTCCTTCTTGCCGGCGGTCGGGACGCTGATCTTCTTCAGCTCCTCGATGACGACCGTGACGGCCTTGTCGATGCCGCGCTTGAGCGCCATCGGGTTGACGCCAGCCGTCACGTTCTTGAGGCCTTCACGGAAGATCGCCTGCGCCAGCACGGTCGCCGTCGTGGTGCCGTCGCCGGCGAGGTCCGACGTCTTGGTCGCGACTTCCTTCACCATCTGCGCGCCCATGTTCTCGAGCGGATCCGACAGCTCGATCTCCTTCGCGACCGTGACGCCGTCCTTGGTCACCGTCGGAGCGCCGAATTTCTTGTCGATGACGACGTTCCGTCCTTTGGGGCCGAGCGTCACCTTGACCGCCTCGGCGAGTTGGTCGATGCCGCGCTTGAGCGCCGCCCGAGCCTCGGTGTTGAAATACAGTTCCTTGCTAGCCATCGGTCAGTTACCTGTTGGTCGTATTGGTGGGATTACAGGAGCGGGACAAAAACGCCAGCCCGCAATGCGCGTGTCGCAACGCGCGTGTCGCTGCGCTGATCGCGCTTATCCGATCACCGCGAGCACGTCCGACTCGCGGAGAATGAGCACCTGGTCGCCGTCCAGCGTCACTTCCGTGCCGCTGTATTTCCCGTACAACACCTTGTCGCCCACCTTCACATCGGGCGGAATCCGCTTGCCATCCTCGTACCGGCCAGGACCCACGGCGAGGATCTCACCCTGCTGCGGCTTCTCTTTGGCGGTGTCGGGGATGTACAACCCGCCGCGCATCTGCTCCGCCTCTTCCAAAGGCTTCACGACAACTCGATCGGCCAGCGGGCTCACTTTTGCACCCGCGGCACTCTTGGTGGCCATAACGACGTCTCTCCGGCAGTAGGTCAGTAAATCAGGGTAAAGGAGCTTGTTAGCACTCTAGGCGTGTGAGTGCTAACCAGCCCGGAAGCTACCCGTGGGCTGGCCGCGAAGCAAGGGTCACCACCCCGCGCGAAAAGCGCGGCACCCAGCGGGAGTCCCTGGTCGGCGAGGGCCCCGCGGGCACGTCCCCGAGGACGGCCCTTTCGCTATGGGCGACTGGCGGTATTGATGAGGTCGTATGCCATGCGCAAGCCGTCCAGCGTCAGATAGGGCGCCACAACCTCGATCGTCTCGCAGAACGGCCGGATCGTATCCGCGAGGCCCCCGGTCGCGACCACCAGCGGCGCCTCGGGACGCGGCCACGCCTTGAGGATGCGCCGGACGATCCCGTCCACCGCATCCGCCGCCCCGTAGACCACGCCGGCGCGAATGCACTCCTCGGTCCGCGTCCCGTGCCCCGTCGCGGGCGCCCGCCGCTCGGTCGCCGGGAGCTTCGACGTCCGGCGAAAAAGAGTCTCCGCCGACGTCCGCACCCCAGGCGCGATGACGCCACCGAGAAACACGCCATCCGAGGTGATGCAGTCGAACGTCGTCGCGGTGCCGAGGTCCACCACTATCGTATCGCGCTCATACAGGCGGCTCGCCGCCAACGTGTTGATGATGCGATCGGCACCGACGGTGAGCGGCTCTTCGACCTCGAGACGAATCGGAAGCGGCGCGGCCGCATCGACGATGACCGCCGGGCGGCCGAAGCACGCCGCGCACGCCTCGCTCAACGGGCCCGTCACGGCCGGTACGACCGAACCGAGCGCTGTCCCCTGCACCGCCTCCGGCGTCACACCACGCACCGCGAGCAACTGGCGGATCATCAACATCAACTCGTCGGGCGTGCGCTCCGGAATCGTCGTGAGCCGCCAGTGGGCCTCGAGTGCTTCCGGCCCGTATAACCCCACGGTCGTCTCCGTATTGCCGACATCGAACACGAGTATCATGGGCCTTCCAGTTCGCCGGCCAGCACGAGAGAGCCGGACCGATAGCCGCGGGCAACGCCCTGGTGGACAATCATGATTTCACCGGTCGCCGCCACGCCCTCGACGCGGCCCGCACCCGGCGCCGTGCACTCTCGCCCCCGAGCGATGTCGCGGCGCGCGAATTCCGCGACCTCGTCAGCCGTCAGAACGCCTCGCATGGCCGCGGCGTCGCGTAGCGCAGGGACAAGGGCGGCGAGGATGTCGATGCGCAGCGCGCCTGGCTGCAAGCTGGCCGCGTTCGCGTGGAGCGATGCCGGTACCCGCACGTTGACCCCAAGGCCGATCGCGACCCACGTGGGTGCGCCGTCCTGCCACCGCGCGTCGATGAGCACGCCCGCCAGTTTGCGCCCGGCGAGATACAGGTCATTGGGCCATTTGAGTCCGACGCGCCCACCGGCAAACGGGTCGAGCGCTAGCGCGGCTCGGAGCCCGGCGCGGAGCGCCAGTACCTCGGCCCCGTGCGCGTCGCGAGGACGCTCAATGAGGGTGAGCCAGATCCCGGCTCCTGCCTCCGATTGCCACGATCGCCCGCCGCGGCCTCGCCCTGCCGTCTGATGGTCGGCCAGCACGAGCGTGCCGGCCGGCGCACCCTCGGCCGCCAGCGCATGCGCGATGTCCATCGTGGACGCAAGACTGGTGTACACAGCGACCCGGGGCACGCCCAATCGGCGCCGTATCTCCTCCACACTCGCCCCGTCATAACGCGACCCCTCCGCGGGCACGTGTGTACCCGCAGGCGCTGGGGCCTCGTCTGGCGCGAGCCGCTCCGCTGCGATGTCAGCCACGCGATGCCCGATGGAAGATCAGCGCCAGTACCGCCAGGCCGACGACCACGCGATAGATCGCAAACGCGCCGTAGCTGTGGTTCTTCACATAGCGCAGCACGATGGCGATGGCGACCCACCCGCTGACTGCCGCGGTCACCACGCCGATCACGAGCGGCAGGGTGATCCCCTCCCGTAGCACGTGCGGGAGTTTCAGGAGGGCGGCGGCGGCGATGATCGGCATGCTCATCAAGAAACTGAACACAGCGGCGCTGTCGCGATTCAGCCGGAGGGCGCGCCCTGCGGTGATCGTTGCTCCCGACCGCGACACCCCCGGCACGAGCGCGAATGCCTGCGCGATCCCGATCGCGATCGCGTCGCGCCACGTCAGCCCCCGGATCGTGCGGCCCGCCGCCGCCCACCGGTCGACGGCCCACAGGATGATGCCCATCACGATCAGCGCGCCCGCCACCACCGCGGGCGCACGGAACGCCTCATCCGCTTTGCGCTCGAGCGCCAGGCCGGCTAGCCCACCCGGAATCGTCGCGACGACCAGTAGGCCGAGCTCCCACTGGTCGGGCGTGAGCATCCGGCCCCCCTGCCTCGCGACCGCCCCGGCTGCCCGGCCCAACCGGGCCCACTCCGCCCGGAAGTACCACAGCACCGCCACCAGGGTGCCCAGGTGCAGCGCCACGTCGAACGAAAGGCCCGGATCCTTCCACCCGAGGAGCCACGGCGCGAGCGTGAGATGCGCTGAACTGCTGATCGGCAGGAACTCGGCAAGCCCCTGCAGCAACCCGAGAACGAAGGCCTGGAATGGCGTCATGGCCCCACAAAGTAGCCACAGTCCCGGAGCGCAGTCGACCGCGGGCCGCGCGCGGCGTCAGGTGCTGTTGTAAAGCGCTTCGTATTGCCCCACGATCGCGTCCTCCGAAAACCGCTCTCGCGCGTCGCGCGCCGCCAGCGTGCTCATCGCCGTCCAGCGGTCCCGGTCGCTCAGAATGCCGATGGCCGCCTCCGCCATCGCGTCCACATCGCCGACAGGACAGAGCATGCCCGTCTCGCCGTCGCGCACAACTTCCGGAAGGCCACCCACACGAGAGGCCACGACGGGCACCCCTGTCGCCAACGCCTCCAGAGCGCTCAGCCCGAACGACTCCGTCTGGCTCGGCAGAAGAAACAGGTCGGCGGCGGCAAGCAACGGCGCAACGGATTCGAGCTTTCCCAGAAACGACACGTCGGCCTCGACGCCCAACTGGTGCGCCTCATCCTCGGCGTGCACGCGGTCCGGCCCGTCGCCGACCAGCACCAGCACACTCGGAAGCCTCTCTCGGACCTTGGCGAAGATCCGGATGATGTCTCGCACCCGTTTAACCGGGCGGAAGTTGGAGATGTGGATCAGCACCGGCCGGGCACCGGCCGCACTCCCCAGTACAGGGGGATACAACTTCCGGTCGAACACGCGCGGGTCGATGAAATGCGGAATGACCTGGACCTCGCACGACGAGAACCCGAACGCAGTGTATGTCTCCCGCCGCAGGTCCTCCGAGACCGCCGTCAACTTGTCGGACTTCTCGATCGAGAACTTGGTGATGGCATGGAACGACGGATCCTGCCCGACGATCGTGATGTCCGTCCCGTGCAGTGTCGTGATCAGCCGTACGTCGGAGCCCGTCTCGCGCAGCATTTCGCGCGCGATCCACGCACTCGTCGCGTGCGGAATCGCATAGTGCAGATGCAGCAGGTCCAGATGGTGGCGCAGCACGACCTCGTGCATCCGGACCGCGAGCGCGAGATCGTACGGCGGATACTCGAACAGCGGATACCGCCCCACATCCACTTCATGGAAGTAGACCCCGGGCTGGAAGGCCGGCAGCCGGAACGGATGCTGGTAGGTGATGAAGTGCACCTCGTGCCCGCGCGTGGCGAGCGACACGCCGAGCTCCGTGGCCACGGCGCCCGAGCCGCCATACGTCGGGTAACACGTAATTCCGATCTTCACGCTGGTATACGCTCCCTGGATTGCGTCGTACGCGGCTGGCGACTGCTACTGTGGTCACGCACCCACGCGACCGCGGCGCCCACCGCGCTCGCGTCATCCGGATCCAGCCGCGTCGTCCGCTTCGCGGGCAACTGGTGGCGGAACCACGTGCGCTGGCGCTTGGCATACTGCCGTGTCGCGATCACGACCTGCGCGAGCGCGGCATCCCGTGCCATCGTGCCGGCGACATATTCCCGGATCGCCGAGTACCCGCTCGCCTGCCAGGCCGGGGCATCATCCCGCACATGCCTCGCCAGCGCGGCGACCTCCTCCGCCCATCCGCCGTCCAGCATTCGCGCGGCGCGATCCGCGATCCGCTCGCGGAGCACCGGGCCGGGGTCGGTCACGAGATAGTGCGCGGCGTGTCGCTCCGCTCCGGCGGGCGCCTGTTCCGATACCGGATGCACGAGGGCTCGAATGTAGAATCCGGCGCCGCCGACGACCACAGGCGTCCGGCCGTCGCGGTGCGCCGCGGTGATGGCTTCCTCGGCCGCCGCCGCCCACGCGTATGCAG
>JANWIF010000138.1 GCA_025450035.1 Gemmatimonadaceae bacterium | reverse complement strand
GAGGATCTGCTCGAAGTCGCCGCGCGCATCGGCGTACGCGCGCTTGAGATGCTGCACGCCTAACCGAATAGGCGTGAGGGGATTCTTGATCTCGTGCGCCACCTGACGCGCCATCTCTCCCCACGCGAGCACGCGCTGGGCGCGGGCTAGGTCGGTGACGTCGTCCAAGGTGAGGACGGCGCCCCCATCGCCCCCGGCGAGACGCGTCAATCGCGCCTGCAGCTGCCGCCCGCCCGCCGCAAGCTCGAACTCCTCTTCGTCCACCGTGTGCGCCAGGAACGCGCGTACTCGCGCGCCGACGCCGGGACCGGCCTCGTCCAACGACGCACCGGCGGGAAGCGCGCGTCCAAGCAGCGACACGGCGCGCGGGTTGGCCAACAACACCTGGCCCGATGCCCGAAACGCCACCACGCCGCTGGCCACGTTCCGCAGCACCTGCGCCGTGCGCCGTTGCGCCGATTCGAGCGCCGCGCGGCTCGCCCCCAGATCCGCCGCCATCCGACGAAAGGCGCTGAACACGGGCTCGAACTCTTCCGGCGGTTCTCCGGCCAACGGTGGCTCACGCTGCTCGGCAGCGATGGCCAGCGCCGCCAGTCGCAGCTGTCCGATGGGCTCGGCCAACGATCGCGACGCCAGTCGGCTGAGCCACAGCGCGGCAATGGCGCCGAGCACGGTCGTGAACAACACGAGCACGCCTAAATCGCGCCGCCGTTGATCGAGTATCTCTTCGCTGCCGCGCGCCGGCGCCGCCAGAACCATCGGCACACCTGGCCCGCCCTCCACCGAGAGATAGCCGATGAGTGCGTGCGCCTTTCCGACCGGCTGCAGCTGCGCCGCGTACACCTCGCGGCCGTCGCGAAGGTCGGCGTAGATCTCCGCCGGCATGAATCGCCCCGTGGGGGCGAGCGCATCGATCATCGGCTCGCTCGCTTCGACCAACTGACCGCCGGCGTACGTGAGCAACGGCGTCTCGAGCCGGCTCCCGGCCATGGCCAACGACTGCGGATCGAGATCCTCACCGCGTTGTCCGGCGTACGAACGGAGCGCGGCGCGCACGAGGAGCTCGCGCGCCTGCTGATCCTCGAGCTGCAATCGCTGGTAACTCCAGATGGCGAACGCCGCCGCCGGCAGCACGAAGAACGCAAAGAGTCCGATCGACAGGCGCGCCCGATAACTGCGCGCCCACCGGCGCGCTTTGCCGCGCATCCATCGGCGCAGGGCGCCCTCTGGAAACACGCTCACCGTCCACAGCACAGCGAGGAGCAGCAGATCGAGCAGCACGATGAGCGTGCCACGCTGCACGAGAATCGCCTCCGATCGCAGCTCGATCTCGATGTGGGCGCGCATCGGCCCGTTGGCCGTCCGCACCAGGTGGTCGCCGTGCAACTCGGTGCCCGACCGGTGCCAGAGCGTTTCTCTGGGCACCAGCCCAAGCGCCGGATCCGCATTCACGAGCGACACGGTGTACGGCGGCTGTCCGGTCTCACGCTCCTCGATGCCTAACAGTGCGTGAAATGGATCTTCAGGGATGAGGCGCGTGCGCGGCGCGACGATCACCGTGGTCACGGCGTTGCTGGCGTGCGGGACGGCGAGCACGGCATACATGCCCGGCATTCCCAACATCACGCGGACCACGGTGGTGCAGCTGATCCGCGCCTCGCGCACCGCCGCGCGTACCCCGGAGTCGGGCACCATCAGCGGATCGAGGAGCACCACCGCGCGCAGACTGTCGTCGGCGGTCCAACTCTGCATGGCGGTCGGGTAGCCGGAGCCCAGCAGGTCCGACTGCATGTACGCCCGCACCAGCGCCGACTGGGTGCGCAGCTCCGGCGCGTCGGCCAACGCGTCGCCGAACCGATGCAGCACCTTGATCACGTCCGGTTGCACCATGCCGAGTGATGAGACATCGACGTTGGCCAGCGCAATGCGGCCCCGCACGCCGGCGCTCCAGGTGAGCGTCGTCGCGCCTAACGCAGCGACCGCGCCCGCGGCCAGCACCAGCCGCCGATGCGGGCGTGCGGCCACGAGACAGGCCACCGCCGCCACCCAGAGCCCGAGGTACCAGGTCGGCCACGATCCCGGCGACTGCAACGCCGCCGGCCCCAGCACCGCGGCCACGGACGCCAGCACCGGCGCCAGCGCCGGCGGAAGGCCGCGTCGCCGTCCCGGAAACACCAGCGCGCTTCCGGCGCCCGCGATGGCGATGAGAAACACCGCCGTCACGAGAAAGAGGGAAACTTCCCAGGCCAGCCACAGTTGCTCGGTCACGCCGCCCGGCGGGGGCGCCACACCGGCCGCCAACGCCCGTAGCAGCAACGGCCCGAACGCCAGCGCCGCGATCAGCACCACCAGGCCCATCCGCCGCGGCATCAGCCCTCCCCGCGCGCGATGCACGAGCAGCAATCCGAGCAACAGGGTTGCCGCCGCGATGCCCAACGCACCAACCGTCGCCGTGAGCGGACCTCCGATCGGGGTGTAGTACACCGTCGGATCGAACAGTATGGAATCACTCGACAGCGCGCTGAGCGGCACCAGCGCCACCGCCGCGAGCCCAACGCCTAACGGAAGAAGTCGCCAGCCTAACGTGCCTTCCTGGCGCCACGCGGTGGCGAGAAAACAGAGCAGCGCCAGGGCCAGCGTCAGCGTGCCCGCACTGCGGGCGCGCTCCAGCGACGACAGCCGTGCGCCCTCGCGCTCCGGCGCCACCGCGCGCGCCACCAGCAGCGTGTCACCCGCCGGCGCGAACACCACCGCGCCCGCCGCCGCCTCACCGCCCGCGGAGCCCACCGTCGATACGCGCGCCGGCGCGTCGGCACCCCCGCCGCCCACGACGGTGATCTGAAAACCCCGCAGCCCCGACCGGTCCGCGACCCGGTCGGCGAGCGCGGCAACGAGACTGTCGCCGGGCGACTCCGCGTGCACGACCGCAGTCGCCACGGCCCGCGTACCGCCGCGCGCCATCGCCGCGTACAACGTCACGTAGAACGGCGATTCCACCACGCCGATCGGCGCGACCAGCGAATCGGTGGCGACGACGATGCTCCCACCCCACGCCACAGCTTGACCGCTCCGATACAGTACCACGCCGCGTTCCGACGAGCCGCTCACATCGCGCTCCAGCGCGGTAAACGCATGCCGCTCCCCCGACGGAACGTCGAGTGCACGCGCCGCCGCCGCGCGCAGTCCGCGCGCCGTCGCACTCAACTCGCGCACCAACGCGTCCGTGCCATGCGCCACCACCTGCGCCCGGTACACCGGCCACGCCCCGTCAATGCGCTGCAGATCGCGTTGCGTCCGGACCGCGATGGCGCAGAACACGAGCGCGGCGACCACCGTCGCATACGCCCACCCCCGAGCGCGGCGTGGCAAGCGCATTGCCACGAAACCGGCCAGCCCCGTGGCGGCGACGCTGGCGATCAGGTAGCGTATCCCGGGGGTGCGAAGCCACAATGCATCCGCCGCGAGCGCGATGCCCGCGATGACGGTCCAGAGGTGCGCGCTCCCAGCACCGCGCACCGGCAACCGCCTCGCTGGTCTCACTTCACCGTGACTCCGAATGCGCCTTCCCCCTCCCGCAGCGGGCAACACGCCGCAGCGACTCAAAGAACTGGGACCAGCTCAGGTCGCCGCCATCATCGCTGACGATCCGCGCCTGATTGTCCCCGTGGGAACCTGCGAACAGCACGGCGCCCACCTGCCCCTCGGCTGCGCTACCATCATCGCCGAACGACTCGCCGACGATCTCTCCGCTGCATCCGGAGTGATCGTCGCGCCAACGCTCGAATATGGCGTCAACGCTGCCGCCGAGTGCGTCTTCCCCGGCAATGCGTCGATGCGCAAAAAGACCCTCCACCGGATGCTCAATGATCTCCTCGACACATGGGAAGCGAGCGGATTCCGGGAATTTATCCTGCTCACCGCCCACGACTACGATGCGCATCAGGAAGCCCTCGATACAGTGATCACCCACACGGCGCGCGTGCGCGTCGTCGACATCTACGCCGTGGACATTGCCGATTTGCTGACCGGACAAAGCGGGCACTTGCACGGCGGCGAGGCCGACACCTCCTTGATGTTGTACCTCGCACCGGAACTGGTCCACATGGAACTCGCCCGTGATTTCGCGCTTTCGCCCAACGCGGCGCGCCGGTACCGCCGTGGCAATTTGCGCGTCCCGAAAGACAGCGCCGGTTCCGTTGGCCACCCTACGCTCGCTACCGTCGAAAAGGGTAACGCCATCTACGAACGCATCCGCGATCGTATTCGCGAGCGTATCTTCCTCGCGGCAGCCTCCAACGCATGAACCCTCTCTCCGGTCCTGGAGTACCATCCCATATCATGCGACTCTTCGGCCTGTTGTCCGCGAGTCTGCTCGCGCTGACGCACGGCGCCACCGCACAGGTAGCGGTAGCCGATGAAGGGAGCTTCACCATCACGCACAACGACACGCGCGTCGGCAAGGAGACGTTCACCATTCGCCGCGCGGGTCCGGGGAGTTCCGACTCGTACGTGGCCAACGGCACCACCGACCTTCAGGGACGGAAGCTGGTGCCCGCCTTGCGCACCGATGCGTCGTTTGTGCCCATCGCGTATCAGCTCGAGATCCGCCAGGGTGATGCCGTCACGATGCGGCTCAAGGGCATCGCCGGACGCGGCCGCTTCAGCACGCAGGTACGCACGTCCACGGGTGAGTCGACCAAGGAGTTCATTACCGCCGATGATGCGCTGCTCCTCGACGACGACGTGTTCCATCAGTATTACTTCATCGCCCAACGAGCGCAGAAGCTGGGCGCCGCAGGCGGTACGATCGCCGTGATCGTTCCACAACGCAACGAACAGCAGATGCTGCGCGTCCGGTGGGCCGACGACGAACAGATCAACATCGCCGGTGCGGCCCTGCGCGCACGGCACCTGGTCCTCACCGGACCTGGCGGCGGCACCCGTCAATTGTGGATGGACGCCCAAGGGCACCCGCTCAAGATCTCGCTCGACGCGAGCGGCCTCGTAGCAGAGCGCGACGCGCTGCCGCACTGAAACGCTGGGTCGGACGACCGTTGCACCACGGATTACGAGCGCCTCGCCTGGCAGCGAGGCGCTCGCTGCATCGTGGCCTGAAACCCGAACCGTGACCTCTCCGTAGGACAGCCAGACACCATGCGAGGATTCTCCCCGATGCGATCCACGAAGTTCGTCGCGGCAGCGCTGTGCGCTGCCCTGGCGGCTATTCCCGGCCGCGCGACGTACGCACAATCTGTCGACTCCACGAGCGGGCCAGCGCTTACGCTCGACCAAGCCATCGCGATGGCAGTGCGTCACAACCCAACACACCTCTCAGTAGTGAACGACCGCCGGAACGCCACGGCCAGCCGCAAGGCCGCGTACGGCGCGCTCCTGCCCACGTTCGGCGCCAGTATCTCGGGCAGCTTCCAGCAGTCCGGAGCTACCCCGATCCAAGGCGTTCAGTTCGCCGTGAGCTCGGACGTGTACCAGTCGTTCTACCAGCTCGGGTTGTCCTACACCCTGAATTTGGCCTCGTTCGTCAATCCGCGCCTTCAAAACGCCAACGTAAGAGCGGCCGACGCCGACATCGTAGGATCACGTATCACCGTGCAGTCCACGGTGACCCAGGACTATTTGACGGTGCTTCAAGACCTGGCCAAGGCGCAGCTCCAGGACACGCTCATTGCGCAAGCCAGTCTGCAACTCGACCTGGCGAAGGCGAAGATGGCAGTCGGCTCCGGCACCCAGCTGGATGTGTCGAAGGCACAGGTAACGCTCGGCCAAGCGCAGGTAGCGGCGCTCCAAGCGCGCAATCAGGTGGAGATCGACAAGCTGCGCCTGTTTCAGGAAATGGGCGTCCCGCAACCGCCCAACGTGCAGCTAACGACGCAGTTCACGGTGCAGGCCCCGACGTTCAGCGTGGACTCGGTCATCGATCTGGCGCGGGCACAGAATCCGACGCTCAATGCGCTACGCGTTCGCAGTGACGCGGCGAAGCTCAACGTGACGTCACAACGCGCGGCGTACTTTCCCACGCTTCAGATCCAGACCGGAGTCTCCGGCTATACGTATCAATACGCCAACGCGGATTTCCTGGTCAACCAGTATCGCACGGGCATCACGCAGAGCGCGGCGTCATGTTTCACCAACGACTCCATCCGCATGGGAGCAGGATTACCAAGCACCAGCTCTCAGTGCGCGGGAATCGTGTTCAATCCACAAACCGCGGCGCAGATCCGGTCAGCCAATCAGCAGTTTCCGTTTAACTTCACGAGACAGCCCTTCGGCGTGAGCGCCACGTTCTCGCTCCCCATTTTCAATGGCTTTCAGCGCGAACAGCAGGTCGAGCAAGCCGAGGTGAGCCAGAACGACGCGGACTATCGCGCCCGCGCCCAAGAGCTTCAGCTCACCGCCGATGTAACGGCAGCGTACCTCACGCTCCAGACGCAGGTCCGAACGGTGACATTGCAGGAGCAGAACGCGGCCCAGGCGCGCCAGCAACTCGATCTCGCCGAGGTGCGCTACAAGGCAGGCGCCGCGACGTATCTGGACATTGCCGATGCCCAAGCGACGTACTCGCAGGCGGAAAACGATCGCATCAACGCGATCTATCAATTTCATAAAGCATTCGCCGCGCTCGAGAGCGCGGTGGGCCATCCACTGCGCTAACAGGGGAATCTCATGAGTCCACGGACCAAGTGGAGCGTTGCCGGCATACTCGTATTGTCGATCGCCGGGGTGCTGGTGCTCGCGGCGGCAAAGCGCTCCAACAAGGCAGTCGATGTGCGCGAGGAAACCGTTCAGCGGCGTAACCTCGTGGCGTCAGTCACGGCCAGCGGCCAAGTGGAGCCCAAGACGAAGGTCGATATCTCCTCCGACGTCAGCGGGCGCATCGTGAAGCTGTCGGTCAAGGAAGGCGACATCGTGAAGAAGGGGCAGTTCTTGTTGCAGATCGACCCTTCGACCTACGAAGCCCAGGTGCAGAGTCAGGCGGCGCTCGTCGCCAGCTCGCGTGCCGACCTCGCGCGGGCGAAGGCGAATCTCGAGCAATCGCAGAGCGCGCTTCGGCGGTCGGAAGAGATCAAGAAGTCCAATCCCACGTTCGTGTCCGACGACACAATGGAGCAATTACGCACCACCGTCGACGTGAATCAGGCGCTGTACAACGCGGCCACACACGCCGTAGACCAGGCACAGGCGGGACTCAAGAACGCCCAATCGAGCCTGGCCAAGACCACGATCGTGGCGCCCATGCCCGGACAAGTCACACGACTCAACGTGCAGCAGGGTGAGACCGCCATTCAAGGCGAATTCAACAAAGATGCGGCGCTGCTGCTCACGATCAGCGATATGAAAGCGCTCGAGACCAAGGTCAAGGTGGACGAGACCGACGTGGCGCGCATCCAAGTGGGCGACTCGGCGCAAGTGGAGATCGATGCCTTCCCCGACACCACGTTCTTGGGTCGCGTAGTCGAGATCGCCAACAGCTCCCTGACCAACCCGGCGGCCTCCACGTCCAACACGACGGGGGATCAGGCCGTTGACTATTACGTAAAGGTGCAGTTGCTCAATCCGCCGCCCGACACGCGGCCGGACTTCTCGGCCACGGCCAAGATGATCACGGATACGCGAAAAGACGTCCTGAGCATTCCGATTATTGCCCTGACGGTGCGCGAGCACCAGGAGACGCCGACCGGCGACACGTCGCAGGTTGCGCTCGGAAAGAAGGCGCAGAAGCAGGTGGGGCAGCGTGACGTCGAGGGCGTGTTCGTGGTCGGAAAGGACAACAAGGTGACGTTCCGCCCGGTCAAAGTCGGCATCGCCGGCGAGGAGTACTTCGAAGTACTCAGCGGATTGCAGCCTGGAGAAACCATTGTCGCGGGCACCTACCAAGCGATCCGCGACCTGAAGGAGGGTATGCTGGTGCGCCAAGTGAAGCAGGATTCGACCAACGCCAAGAAGGAGAGTGGCGCGTGACCGCGGAGGTACACGAGATCCCACTCAGCACGACCGCCGAACGGCAAGCGGTAACCGGCGAGATGGGCGCGGCACCCGCACAGGACTGGGTGATCGTCACCCGTGGCATCGTTCGGAATTACGACATGGGCGGCGAAGTGGTGCACGCGCTGCGTGGCGTGGATCTGGCGGTGTTGCGCAACGAGTACGTGGCGATCATGGGTCCGTCCGGCTCCGGCAAGTCGACGCTGATGAATCTCATCGGCTGCCTCGACACGCCCACGGCCGGCGAGTATTGGCTGAACGGCGCGCTGGTGTCGGAAATGAAGGACGACGCCTTGGCCCGTGTGCGGAACCGCGAGATCGGGTTCGTGTTCCAGACGTTCAACCTGCTGCCGCGAGCCACGGCGCTACACAACGTGGAGCTCCCGCTCGTGTACGCCGGCGTGAACTCGGCCGAGCGCCACAAGCGCGCGGTCGAAGCGCTGGAGCGGGTCCAGCTCGCCGACCGGATGGACCACCGGCCTAACGAGCTGTCGGGCGGCCAACGGCAGCGTGTCGCGATCGCGCGGGCGCTGGTGAACCGGCCGGCGATTCTGTTGGCCGACGAGCCCACGGGGAACCTCGACTCGGGCACGTCGGAAGAGATCATGCGGGTATTCGAGGAACTGGCCGACGAAGGTCAGACGGTGATCATGGTGACCCACGAGTCCGACATTGCCGCCCACGCGCGCCGCATCGTCGTGCTGCGTGACGGGCGCATTTCGTCGGACGACCGGCGGGAGAATTTCGTGAAGAAACTTCCGACGAAACCCTGAGCGTCGTTGGTCACCCGCCAATGTCCTTCTACGAAGCCATCCGACTCGCCCTCGCGCAGATCCGCGTGCAGAAGCTGAAGAGCTTCTTCACGCTGCTTGGCGTCACCATCGGCGTGATGTTTCTCATTGCCGTGGTCTCCATCGTCCAGGGGATGTCCAACTACGTGGAGGACGCGTTCGCCGGGAAGTTTCTGGGCGTGAACACCGCCTATCTGCGCAAGTTCCCCGACATCAACACGGGGAACGTGACCGAGGCGCAGTGGCGCGAATGGCAGCGCCGGCCGCCCATTACCATCGCCGATGCGTACGCGGTGCGCGATGCGCTCCCCGCTGGAACCGGTTGGGCTATCGATGATGTGCGGTGGATCAATGCGCAGAGCAAGTACGCCAATGGCGGTCCCCAAGTGATGGCGCACGCGTCCACGTCGCAACTGTTCGCGATCAAAGACTTGAACGTTACCGAAGGACGCGTCTTTTCGGATGAAGAAGACCAACTCGGCGCTCCGGTCGTGGTGATCGGCACCGAGGTGCGGCAGTTCTTCTTCCCCAACCTGGATCCGGTGGGGCGGGACTTGAAGATCGGGGGGCTGCCGTTCCGGGTGATCGGGGTGCTCGAAAAGCAGGGCACGGTGTTCGGCGTGCCGCTCGACCGGCAGATCTTCGCGCCGTTCCATTCCCCCATGCAGCGATTCACGGGGGCACGCATCAACTTGGCCGGCGTCACCGTCCAGGCGCCTAACCCGGCGGCGATGGCCGACATCCAGGAAACCATCAGCGAGCTCATGCGGCGCCGGCACAAGCTGCACCCGGCGCAACCGGATGACTTCGTCCTCGAGACCTCGGCGTCGGCGCTGAGCGCGTGGGACACCATCAAGAGCTACCTGGTCATGGCCGGGATCTTCCTGCCGGCCATCGGGCTGGTGGTGGGCGCGATCGTGATCATGAACATCATGCTCGTGGCCGTCGCCGAACGCACCCGCGAGATCGGCATCCGTAAGTCGTTGGGCGCACGCCGCCGCGATATCCTCGCCCAGTTCCTCGTCGAGGCCGCGACGCTGAGTACGTTCGGCGCGGCCATCGGCATCGGGCTCGGGATCGGGCTGTCCAAGTTCATCGCCGCGGTGTCGCCGCTCCCGTCGAGCGTCGCCCTGTGGTCGGTCGGCGTGGCCATCGTGCTGGGCGCGGGGGTGGGCATCTTGGCGGGGATCTATCCCGCCAGCCGCGCATCGCGATTGGATCCTATCGTCGCCCTGAGGGCCGAGTGACATGAGTTTCTTCGATCGCCTCAAGACGCTGTTCGAAGGCGTCCTCATCGCCTTCGACTCCATTCGCTCGAACAAGGTGCGCGCCGGGCTCACGATCCTCGGCATAGCCGTTGGCGTGTTCGTGGTCACGGCCATGTCGGCCGCGGTGCACGGCATCAACGCGGGGGTCAGCGAGAGTCTCGCCGCGGCCGGACCCACCACCTTCTTCGTCACCCGCTGGCCGGCGGCCATCAACTCCTGCAACGGCTCGGCCGACAGCTGCCCCTGGCGTCACAACGCCCCGCTCACCCCGGACGACGCGCACGTCATCGCCCGGCAGCCGGGGATCAAGAGCGTCATCGTCCACGTCGGCAACACCGCCCCGGTCAAGTACCGCGACCGCAACCTCGCCGCCGCCAGCATCGATGCGTACACCGCCGCCTGGACGGACGTGGACGGCGGCAAGGTCGATCCGGGCCGCAGCTTTACCGACGGGGAGAACACCGATGCGTCCGCGGTGGCCGTCATCAACGTCGCGATGCGCAAGCAGCTCTTTCCCGACATCGATGATGAGCGGGCGTTAGGCAAAGAAATCTCGATCGGCGGCAATCCATTCCGTGTCATCGGGATCTACAATACCGCCGGGAACCTCTTCGACAGCGGAAACTCGCCCAAAGCGATCGTGCCCTTCGAGACGGCCTATCGCAAGCTGAACTTCGGCATCAGATGGCTCGACCTCACGGTCAAACCGCGCGATGGCGTCACCCAGGACGTCGCGATGGACCAGACCATCGCTGCTCTGCGGATCCGGCGGCAGCTCAAGCCGGCGACGGACAACACCTTCTTCGTGAGCACGCCGGAGAAGGTGATGGAGATCTACAATCAGGTGGTGGGCGCATTCTTTCTGGTGATGATCGCCCTCTCCGCGATCGGCCTCCTGGTCGGCGGCATCGGCGTGATCGCCATCATGATGATCAGCGTCACCGAGCGTACCCGCGAGATCGGCGTGCGCAAGGCGCTCGGCGCCACGCGCGCCACCATCCTGTGGCAGTTCCTCGTCGAAGCCGCCACGCTCACCATGGTAGGCGCGGTGTCCGGCCTCGTCGTGGGCGCGCTGCTCACCTGGCTCGTGCGCGCCAAGACGCCGATCCAGGCATCCATTCCACCGCTCGCTATCGTCGCCGCGGTTGCGGTGGCGGCATTCACGGGCATTCTGTTCGGGTTGCTCCCCGCGTTTCGCGCCGCCAAACTGGATCCGGTCGAAGCCCTGCGCTACGAATAAAGAGCGGAGAGCGGTCCGGAGCGGATGACGCGTTAGCTTGAAGAGTTCGCCGTTCCAGCCTCCGCTTCCGGCCTCGCTCACGTGAATTACGTCGACGTCCTGCGCACGGCGCTCGGCCAGATCCGCGCCAATAAGCTGCGCTCGTTCTTCACGCTTCTCGGGATCATCGTCTCCGTCGGCTTTCTCGTGGCCGTCGTGGCGATCATCCAGGGAATGAACGCGTACGTCAAGGAAAACATCGCCGACGCGATGATCGGGCTCAACACCTTCCAGGTGCGCCGCATCCCCATCAAGATCGGCCTGTTCGACGACGACGAGCTGCGCCTCCTACAAAGACGTCCAAAGATTACGCAAGCCGACGCGCGCGTGGTCGCCAACGCCATCCCCAGCGCGCTGGCGGTTGCCATGCAGACCGGATGGCCGACGCCGTCCACTGAGCTCGCGTGGCGCGGCCGCACCCTCGAGAACGTCGCCGTGTTCGGCGTGACCGCGCCCTATCAGGTCGTGCAAGACTATCGCTTCACGAGTGGCGGCCCGATCACCGACGTCGACGTGCGCGACCGGCGGCAGGTGATTGTGGTCGGCGCCGACGTGGCCGACAAAGTGTTCGGCACGACCAACCCGGTCGGCCACTTCGTGCGCATCATGGGCGTCCGGTTCACGATCGTCGGCGTGACGGCCCCCAAGGGCCGCGTGCTCGGTCAGTCGTTCGACACCTTCGTCATCATGCCGATCACGAGCTTCGAGATGCTCTATGGCCGGCGTGCCACCACCACTGTCTCTGTCAAGATGCCCACCGCTGCGGCGATTCCCGACGCCATGTCGCGCGCCGAGGAGGCGATGCGCATCGCGCACCGTCTGCACCCCGAGGACGGTGACGACTTCACCGTCGAGACGGCGGATGCGCTCGTGGACTTCTGGCGCAACCTCACGCGCGTGCTGTTCAGCGTCATCCCCGCCGTGGTGGCGATCGGTATCCTGGTGGGCGGCATCGTGATCATGAACATCATGCTCATGGCGGTGAACGAGCGTACCCATGAAATCGGGATCCGCAAGTCCGTGGGCGCGCGGCAGCGCGACATCCGCCGGCAGTTTCTGGCCGAAGCGGTGGTGCTCGCCACGTTAGGCGGCATGCTTGGCGTGGCATCGGGGTGGGGGCTCGCGCTCGCCGGGTCCGCCGCGTCGCCGCTGCCGGCGCGGGTGACGCTGTGGTCGGTGGGACTGGCCATTGCGTTAGGCGCAAGCGTCGGCGTGTTGTTCGGCGTGTACCCCGCCAGCCGCGCGGCGCGACTCGACCCGATCAACGCGCTGCGGGCCGAATGAGGATCGTCGACCGCCTCCGGGAGAACATCGGGATCGCCCTCGACACCCTCCGCGTGAGCAAATTGCGGTCGTCGCTCACGATCCTCGGCGTCGTGATCGGCGTCGCCACGGTCATGGCCATGGCGGCCATCGTGCAAGGCGTACGCGATCAGATCCTGCACACCATCGAGATCGCCGGCCCAACGACCTTTTACGTCATGAAGACCTCGACGCCGGTCAATCCGAACAATCCGCCGCCCGCGGTCCGCAACCGGCCGGACCTCGCACCCGCCGAGGCGGATCGCCTCAAGAGCCTGGCCGACATGCAGTATGCGGCCATCTGGGGCCAGGCCCTGGCGCGCATGGAATACCTCGGCACGCGCACGCAGCAGGTGGCCGTGTTCGGGGCCGACAACCGATTCACCGACATTCAGGGCGGCGATCTCGCTGCGGGACGCTGGTTCACCCGCTCGGAGTTAGGCAGCGGCGCCGCCGTGGCCGTGATCGATCAGGACGTGGCGCACCGCCTCTTCGGACGCGTCGACCCGCTGGACAAGATCGTGCGCATCGGCGGCCGTCCCGCGCGCGTGATCGGCGTGTACCAGCCGCCCAGCAACATCTTCAACCCGCCCGGAGGGTCCACGGGCGCGATCGTGCCCTACCTGATGCTCGACCGGCAGTTTCAGTTCGATCGCACCAACGCCCTGTTCATCGTCGTCAAGCCGCGCACCGGCGTCACCGTAGCCAACGCCGAAGAGCAGGTCATGGTCGCCCTGCGCCAGATGCGTCACCTGCGTCCGTCGCAACCCAACTCGTTCGACCTCATGACGCAGGATCAGATTCTCGACACGTTCAATAGTCTCACCGGGGTGTTCTTCCTCGTGATGATCGTGCTCTCGGGGGTGGCCCTGCTCGTGGGCGGCATTGGCGTGATGGCCATTATGATGGTGTCGGTTACCGACCGCACCAAGGAAATCGGCGTGCGCAAGGCATTAGGCGCGACGCGCGGTGATATCCTGCTGCAGTTTCTGGTCGAGGCCGCCACGCTCACCTGCATTGGCGGCCTCATCGGTATCGTGATCGGCTTGGCCTTCGGGCGGCTCGCGACCGCCGTCATGAAGATCGAAGCCACCACGCCGGTGCTATACACCGTCATCGCGGTCGCCGTGTCGATTGCCATCGGCGTGGTGTTCGGCCTCCTGCCCGCCAATCGTGCGGCGCGGCTGGACCCCATCGAGGCGCTGCGCTACGAATAGCGTCGCCGGATCGTCCAGAGCCTAACAGGGCTTGCCTTCTACACGTCCGGCGGCCAGACTGAAGAAGAAGTCAATCGTGGAGCTCCTATGCGTCTCGCGTCGCTTGCCGTTGCCGCCTGCGCTCTGGTGGCGTGTGTTCACACCGCGCCCCAGACGGCCGCTGATGAGGGGGCGGAGCCGTTGCACGTGGTGCTCCTCACCGAGCCTCCGGGGGCTCACATCGTGCCGGTGCTGTCGTTTGTGCTCAACCGGCCGGCGTACGTTGCGGCGTTCGAGGTGGTCCCCGGCCGCGGCGTGCGGTTGCTCTATCCCGCCGACTCCGCGCAGCAGCCATCGAACGAGGGCCTCAATCTCGTGTCCGAGACGCCGTCCTACTACGAAGACTACCTGCTTCCGAGATGGATGCCCCAGGCGTATGGGCAGCCACACTTCACCTACATCGTGGCGTCCGACACGCCGATCGAGCTGGGCGCGCTGTCCGAGCCGAACGGATTGCGCCAGTACTTCGGCATCGAACGATTTGCCTCGTTTACTCCGTCGCGTTTCATGGATGAGATCGCAGCAGCAACTATTGCGTCCGGTCTCTCCGATGCGTCGTGGACGACGGATGTCGCATGGCACTGGCCTAACGCATTGGCGGTCGTCGGACGCACATTGGCAATCGCCACCTTCGGATGTCTGGACGGCAGCGAAATGACCGTGCCGGCCACCTATGGGGCGAGGCATTGTCCAGGCGATCCGTTGCGCACGCAGATGGTCTGGGTCGATGGACGCGTCGAGGGCCGGACCATACCGGTGACCATGTACGCCAGGAAGAACGGTCTCGCGAGCACACGCACGCCTCCGACCGGCGTGAGCCGTGAACCCGGCCGCGCACCGGTAACGGGAACCCATGGTCGCTCCGAACCGTCCGCACGGTCGCACATTGGAACGTCGGCTCCAACCTCCGTACGGTCCGAGCCGCGTGGAGGCGCGTCCGCCCCGGTGAGTATGCCGGCACCGGTCACCCGGTCTGCGCCGTCTGCCCCATCTGCACCATCGTCGTCGTCGGGCTCGTCGCGGAGCGTGAAACCGCGCTGAACGCGCGGCTCCCGTTGGAGCTCCGCTCCGCGGTATATTCCGCGGCATGACACACGTGGACGTGCTCGCCATCGCTGCGCATCGCGATGACGTGGAGCTGACGTGCGGCGGAACGCTGCTCACGGCTGTGGCGAACGGTCACACGACGGGAGTTGTCGACCTCACCGAGGGCGAGACGGGGACGCGCGGCTCGGCGGCGCTGCGAGCCGAAGAAGCGAGCCGCGCCGCCGAGATCCTCGGCCTAACGGCGCGCATCAACCTCGGCTTCCCCGACGCCGGCATCGTCAACACCCCCGATACCCGCGTCGAACTGGCCAAGGCCATTCGCGAGTTCACACCGCGGATCGTGATCGCGCCGTCGCAGCACGGCCGGCATCCCGACCATCGGGTGACCGCGGAGCTGGTTCGCGATGCGTGCTTCATCGCCGGCCTGGCGAAAATCGCGCCCGCCGTCCCCGCGCACCGGCCGCGCAAGGTGATCCATTGCATGTCCTTCCGCGAGGACTACATCAAACCCACCTTCGTCGTCGATATCTCCGGCGTCTTCGAGCGAAAGCTCGAGGCCGTGCGGGCCTATGCCTCGCAATTCGACGGCGTGCGCCAGGCCGGCGAAGTGTACCCTAATGGCGAGCCGTTGTACGACCTGGTCCGCCACCAGGCGGCGCACTACGGCTCGCTCATCCGCGTGCGCTACGGCGAGCCGTTCTACACCGCCGAGACGATGCGCGTGAACGACATCACCACCCTCGAGGTATCCACGTTTTGAACGAGTCTCCAGTTAGGCACGAGGACGAAACGCCGAACTATGGCAGCTATCTCGCGCTTGACGCACTGCTGGCGCTGCAGCGGCCGCTGGCGCGCCCCGAACACCCGGACGAATTGTTGTTCATCGTCGTGCACCAGGCGAGCGAACTGTGGTTCAAGGTGATCCTGCACGAGCTCGACGCGCTGGTGCAGGCGATGGGCGCGACCGACGCGCTGGGCGCGATCATGGTGACGCGGCGCCTCAATGCGCTGGTGCGCATCGTCGCCGACCAACTCTCCGCGCTCGATACGTTGCCCCCCCGGCGGTTCGCGCAGTTTCGCGGATACCTGGGCAGTTCGAGCGGCTCGCAGAGCGCGCAGTTCCGCGCCATCGAGGCCGCGTCGGGATTGCGCGATCCGCATTTCCTGCAGGCTATCGCCGAGCACGGTCCGCCGCCGGAGATCGTGCAGCGGTGGCTCGACCGCCCCACCCTGCAGGCGCTGTTCCAGCAGATGCTCGCCGCGAAGGGCCGCACCATCGAGCAACTCTATTCCGATCCCGACCCGTCGGAGCTGTTGCTGCTGGCCGAGGACCTGCTGGAGTACGAGCAGGGCTTCGCGCGGTGGCGATTCCTGCACGTGCAACTGGTGGAACGCGTCATCGGGCCCGGCACCACCGGCACCGGCGGCACGTTAGGCGCGCGCTATCTCGCCAAGACCGTGTCGCAGCGGTTCTTCCCCAGTCTCTGGGACGTCCGCTCGCGGTTCTTCACCGGACCGCCCGGCGGGCGGTGATGTTGCGCGACATCAGCATCGCGATCGGACCCGGCACGCCCGAATGGCCCGGCGACATACCGTATTCGTGCGGTTGGACGTGGCAGATCGCGCGCGGGGCATCGGTCAACGTGTCCGCGATCACCACCAGCCCCCACGTCGGCACGCACGCGGACGCGCCGTATCACGTACACGACGGCTGGCCCGCATCCGATGCCCTGCCGCTCGACGTGTTCACCGGCCCCGCGACCGTGTGCGCCTTTGACCAACTGCACGCGCTCCGCTCCACCCGCGTCGAGCGCCTGCTCATCCGGACCGGCCGCTCCATTGCCGACGGCGCATTCCCGACGTCGTGGCCAGCGTTAGGCGTGGACCAGGTCCAGACCCTCCTGCGCGCTGGCCTCCGCCTGTTGGGCGTCGATGCGCCATCGGTGGACGCGCGCACCAGCACCGCGCTCGAAGTCCACCATGCTCTCTTCTCCGCCGGCGCGTTCAACCTCGAAAACCTCGACCTGCGGGCCGTTCCGGACGGCACCTACGAACTCCTCGCGCTGCCGATCAAGATTCTTGGAATCGATGCCGCGCCCGTGCGAGCGGTGCTGAGGGACAGCTAGGAGGAGTCAGGAAAGATAGGTCAGAGGCGTCTGGCCAAGAGGTACGAGCAGCGAGTCGGGACGTGGGAAGGAAGAACACCTCCGACCCACGCCCCCGCCACGTCCCCATGTGCGTCGTTCCCCTAT